>CAMFLW010000024.1 GCA_945957575.1 uncultured Aeromonas sp.
CAGCAGGATATGGGAGTCGGCTCCCACCACCCTGACTTGGGTGCCTGCCGGCAGTGGCTGGCTGCAGCGCACAGTCCAGACGGTATCGTCCAGATGCACCCGGCTGGTGCCCTGCACGACATCATCGAGCAGGGTCAGCTCGCGGCCCAGATAGCTCTGCATCCGCTCGTTGATGGGGGCGGCAGCATCGTTGCCGGAGCGATCCCGGTTGTGCTGCCAGCGCCACCAGACCCAGGTGGTGAGCAGGGATTGCAGGGCGAAGAGCAGCAGTTGTGCCTGCCAGCCGAAGGGCCAGACCAGCAGCAGCAGGCCCACCTCCAGCGCGGCGATGCCGGTCCAGAGCAGAAAACCCACCGACCCCAGCACCTCGATGGCCAGCAGCACGAAGCCGAGCCCCAGCCAGTGCCAGTGGGTCAGCCCCTCGAACAGGGCTGTCATGACTTGCCGCCCTTGCCATCCTTGAACAGCTCGGCCATGCCGGCCACGGCGCCAATCAGGCTGCCCGCTTCCAGCGGCATCATCACCACCTTGCTGTTGGGGCCTTCACCGATGCGGGCCAGCGCCTCGGTGTATTTCTGGGCCACGAAGTAGTTGATGGCCTGCAGATCCCCTTCGGCGATGGCCTTGGAGACCATGTGGGTCGCCTTGGCTTCTGCCTCGGCGGCCCGCTCCCGCGCTTCGGCGGCGAGGAAGGCGGCCTGACGCTCACCCTCGGCTTTCAGGATCTGGGACTGTTTCTCCCCCTCGGCTTTCAGGATCTTGGACTGGCGCACCCCTTCGGCTTCCAGCACTTCGGCCCGTTTCTGGCGCTCGGCCTTCATCTGGGCGTTCATCGCTTCGACCAGTGCCAGCGGCGGGCGCACATCTTTAATTTCGATGCGGGTCACCTTGATGCCCCAGGGGGCGGTGGCGGCATCCATGGTGCGCAGCAGCTTCTCGTTGATGGTGTCGCGCTGGGAGAGCATTTCGTCGAGCTCCATGGCGCCGAGCACGGTCCGCATATTGGTCATGGTGAGGTTACGGATGGCGCTGGTGAGATCGTTGACCTCGTAGCCCGCTTTGCGGGCATCCACCACCTGCACAAAGCTGATGGCGTCGATGGTGACGTTGGCGTTATCACGGGAGATCACCTCTTGTGCCGGGATGTCCAGCACCTGCTCCATCATGATGATCTTGTGGCCGACCCGATCCACATAGGGGATCAGCAGGTTGAGGCCCGGGGTCAGGGTGCGGGTGTAGCGGCCGAAGCGCTCGACAGTCCAGTTGAAACCCTGTGGCACTATCTTGATGCCGGCACTCAGGGTTGCGATGACCAGAAATACAAAAATCCCTAGCACAATCAACGACTCATTCATTGTAAGCGTCCTTTTTAATCAGTGATGACAGCCTACACCCCCGGTTGGCAAAGTACTAGCTGGCAGGCGTGACAGTAGCCCCAATATGGGGCAGATGCACCAGAACAGGCAAGGTCCACGGAGGTGGAAAGGGGGATCCTGCTGGTCTTGGTAGCTGTTGAGTTGGTGCGATCCTTGCTAAAGCAACAGATAAGTTGAGGCGGGCTGCGAGCAGCCATCCGTAGACAAGTTGAGTGTGATATGACGATGGCGTCAGCTCCGAAAGGAGCTTGCGCCTTTTTTTATTGCTGGCACTTGGGGAGCAAGAGATGAAGAGTGTGTGTGCATATTGCGGGGTGGGGTGTGGGGTCAGCCTAACGCAAGGAGAGGGGGGCTGGCAGTTGAATGGGGATGAGGCTCATCCCGCTAATCGGGGAGCGCTCTGCATCAAGGGGAGTAGCCTGATCGAGAGCCTCGCCTTCCCCGAGCGCCTGCTCTATCCACGCTGGCGGGGTGAGCAGCTGGACTGGGTGAGTGCACTCGATCGACTGGCCTCTGAACTCGGGCGCATCATTGCAGAGTCGGGACCGCAGAGTGTGGCGTTCTATCTTTCCGGTCAGCTCACCACTGAGGATTACTACGTTGCCAATAAATTGATGAAGGGATTCATCGGCTCACCCCATGTCGACACCAACTCGCGGCTCTGTATGGCATCGGCGGTGGCTGCACATCAGCGCGCATTTGGCGAGGATCTGGTGCCTGCCTGTTATGAGGATCTGGAGCTGGCCGATCTGGTGGTGCTGACCGGTGCCAATACCGCCTGGACGCACCCAGTGCTGTTTCGTCGCCTGCAGCAAGCCCGCGAGCGGCGCCCGGCTATGAAGCTGGTGGTTATCGATCCCCGTCAGACGATGACGGCCTGCCAGGGGGATTGGCACTTGCAGTTGCGCCCTGGCAGTGATGTGGCGCTGTGGAACGGCTTGTGTCGTTACCTGCTTGATCATGATGGCTGCGACATGGATTACGTGGCGCGCCATGTGGCGGGCCTGGAGACCTTGGCGAGCGCGCTGGACCAGGAGTGCTGGCGGCCCGAGGCGGTGGCGGCAAGTTGTGATCTGCCGCTGGCCGAGCTGCTTGGTTTCTATCGCCTCTTTGCGGCCAATTCGCGCACTGTCACCCTCTTTTGCCAAGGGATCAATCAGTCCGAACGTGGGGTCGATCAGGCTGGCTGCATCATCAATGCGCATCTGCTGACCGGCCGCATCGGTAAACCGGGGGCCGCTCCCTTCTCCATGACGGGCCAGCCCAATGCCATGGGGGGGCGTGAAGTGGGAGGGCTGGCAACCCAGCTGGCCGCACACATGGGATTTGACGAGGAGAGCCGGGATCGCCTTGCCCGCTTCTGGGGGGCACCGCAAGTCGTCAGGGGGCCTGGTTACAAGGCGGTTGAGCTGTTTGAGGCGGTACATAGTGGCGAGATCCGGGCGCTGTGGGTGCTCGGGACCAACCCGGCGGCATCGCTGCCCGATTCATTGCGAGTGCGGGAGGCGCTGAGCCGCTGCGAATTGCTGGTGGTGTCCGATGTGACGGCGGCCACCGATACTGCCCGCTTGGCGCACCTGCTGCTACCCGCCGCTGCCTGGGGTGAAAAGGGGGGCACGGTGACCAACTCGGAGCGCACCATCAGTCGCCAGCATGCCTTCCTCGATGCGCCCGGCCAGGCCCGTCCTGACTGGTGGGCCCTGACCCAGGTGGCCCATCGGCTGGGGTTTGCCGATGCCTTTCCTTACCAGCATGAACACCAGATCTTCTGTGAGCATGCAGCCTTGTCTGGATTTGAAAACAACGGGGCTCGCCAGTTCGATATTTCGGGACTGGCCCAGCTTGATCGCGAGCAATTTGAGGCCATGCCACCGGTTCGCTGGCCAGTGAATGCCGCCAACCCGCAAGGGCGCGAGCGGCTGTTTGTCGATGGGCGCTTTGCGACTCCCGATGGTCGGGCCCGGCTGATAGTCGCCGCCCCTGCGGCTACCTCCTCGGTCTGGCCGGGTGGGGAGGGGTTGCCACTGCTGCTCAATTCCGGGCGGTTGCGAGATCAGTGGCACACCATGACCCGCACCGGTCATGTGGCCCGCCTGCAAGAGGCTGAACCATGGCCCTCGTTGCGGCTGGGGCCCGCCAGTCTGTTTGCTCTGGGGGTTGAGCCGGGGGCGCTGATACGGATCTGCAGCTCGCAGGGAGAGGCTTTCGCGCTGGCGGCCCGTGATGAGGGGCTGCGCGAAGGGGAGGCCTTCTTGCCAATGCACTGGAGTGAGGCGTATGGGCTGGGGGCCGGGGTAAATCGGGTGACCGCGGTGAGTCGCGATCCTCTCTCGGGGCAACCTGCTTTCAAACAGACCCCGGTCAGGGTGATAGCGCAGCCTTTACTGTGGCAGGGGTTGTGGTTCGGTACTCGCCGCTGGGCAGATCGAGCCGACTGGTGGGCTCTGCGCTCGCTCGGTGGCTACAGTGGCAATAACGTATGTCAGTGGCTGGCGAGCTGGCATGAGGATGCCGGGCTGGTGTGGCGCCGGCTTTCGGCACGAGGCAACTGGCTGCAGTTACCCCAGCAGCAAGGGTGGCTGGCGATCGAACTGGCCCAAGGGCGGATCATCAATTTGCTATTGGTCACCCCGACTCCCCACACGGTGCGGATCGATGGCCTGGCCAGTCTGCTTGGGACGCCGCTTCAGGCGGATGCCCTTATTGTGACTCTGGATCAGGCGCTGGCGGGGGCCAGCCGGTTGGTCTGCTCCTGCCTGCGGGTGAGTGAACGACAAATCCTTGAGGCCATTGAGCAGCAGGGGGTGAATGAGGTGGCGGGCTTACAGGCGCTGCTGGGGTGCGGCAGCAACTGTGGTACTTGTTTGCCAGAGGTGGCCCGCTTGCTGGCGATTAACCGGATTGGCAGCCCGCTCTGACCTGCTACCCCTAGATAGATAAATTGAGGTCAAATTCAATAACTTGGCCCCCATGTTGCGTGGCATGGCCATCCCTGTTTCATGGAAGAGAAGGTGATGATGCCATTAAATCCTCCGGGCGGTACGCGTCGCTCCCTGCTGTTGATCCATGCCGACGACGCGGTGCAGGCCAATCGCCTGGCAGCCCTTGGCAGCCATTACGGCCATAGTACCCGCATCCTCGATCGTCATGGACTGTTTAGCGACGAGGCCGCAGATGGGCTGCTGATCAGCTGTCGTAGCATGACCGCCGACCTTCAGTTGGCACTCCAACATCATGGTGCGCTGGCCAGAGTACTGTTTTGCAGCCGTTTGAGTGCGCCCGAACAGGAGCGGCTACTGGCGCAAGGGGTGTGGATGGTGCCCCACCGCTGTGGCGAACAGGAACGGATAGAGTCCTGGCTGGCGCTGGCTCGCCGGTTGCAGATGTTGCTGAGCGAGGGCATTCGGCGTGAGCAGCAATTAGCCCAGAAACTGGAGGAGCGACGTTTGGTAGAGCAGGTCAAGGGGTTGCTAATGCGAAACCATAATCTGGATGAAGAGAGTGCGTATCGGTTGCTGCGCAAAACCGCGATGGACCAGGGAAAGAGTCTGGCTGTGCTCTCCCGTCAGCTGTTGCAGTTGCTTGCTCGCTGACCAAACTGGTGCAGTCGCGAACCGAATTGGCGCACTGTTGGGTGACAGCAGGGCGGGGCTCCTCCCCCCTTACAGGGACTTGCCCCTGTTTGCTGCCGATAGGAGAGATTGGCACGCAATGTGAATGTCAGCAGTGTGAATAATGCAATCGTATCGAACCCGGCCCCATGCCAGCATGCATGGACACGTCGGCAAACCATGGCCTGACAACGTCAGGCAACTGGCACAGTCGCCTCACCGATCCCGGATCGGTGGGGCGTTTTTTTTGCGACTCAACCAACGGCAACGGCGTCGTTCCAGAGTCCAGTGACACAGGGAGATAGTGATGAAAATGACAAGATGGGGATGGCTCTGCTGCGCTTTGCTGCTGGGAGGAACCGCCCAGGCTGAGCTGGGTGCACCAGAAAAAGAGAGCCTGCGGCTGGGCTTCATCAAGCTCACCGATATGGCTCCCCTGGCGGTGGCATACGAGCGGGGCTTTTTCGAGGATGAGGGGCTCTACGTGACCCTGGAGGCGCAAGCCAACTGGAAAGTGCTGCTGGACAGGGTGATTGGCGGTGAGCTGGATGGCGCCCAGATGCTGGCCGGCCAGCCCCTGGCGGCCCATATCGGCATCGGTACCCAGGCCGAGCTGGTGACTGCGCTGTCGCTGGATCGCAACGGCAATGCCATCACAGTGGCCAATTCGGTGTGGCAACAGATGCAACCCGTGCTGGGTAACCCGCCGGGACCGGTCAGCGCGGCAGCGCTCAAGCCGGTGGTGGAGAGCGCGCACCGAGAGGGCAAGCCTTTCAATATGGGGATGGTGTTTCCGGTCTCTCCTCACAACTATGAGCTGCGCTACTGGCTGGCTGCCGGAGGTCTGCACCCCGGTTACTATGCCCCCGAGCGTGGCGATAATTCGGGCCAACTCAAGGCGGATGTGCTGCTCTCGGTCACGCCCCCCCCGCAGATGCCGGCCACACTGGAGGCGGGCACGATCCAGGGATACAGCGTCGGGGAGCCGTGGAACCAGCAGGCGCTGGCCAAGGGCATAGGCAAGCCACTCATAACCGACAGCGAGATTTGGCACTCCAACCCCGAGAAGGTTTTCGGGGTGACCCGAGCCTTTGCCGAGCAATATCCCAATACCCATGTCCGGTTGGTGAAAGCCTTGCTGCGTGCCGCCTACTGGCTTGATGAGCAGAACAATCGCAACCGGCCGGAGGCGGCCAAATTGCTGGCTCGTTCCGACTATGTGGGGGCTGATGAGCAGGTGATTGCCGCCTCCATGAACGGCACCTTTCGCTATGGCAAGGAGGATGTTCGGCCAGCCCCTGATTTCACCCTCTTTTTCCGGCAGCAGTCCAGTTATCCCTACTACTCAGATGCCGTCTGGCTCCTGACCCAAATGCGTCGCTGGGGCCAGATCCCGGCTGCCCGGCCAGACGGCTGGTACGACGCGGTGGCCCGCGCCGTTTACCGCCCCGATATCTATCGCCAGGCGGCCGAGGCGCTGGTCGCCGAAGGCAAATTCAAGGCGGCTGATTTTGTCGATTTTACCAATGAGAGCGGTTATCGGGCTGCGGATGCCGGTTTTATCGACGGCCACAGCTTTGATGGCCGTCAGCCCAACGCCTATCTCCAACAGTTCGCCATCGGCCTTAAAGGCGATGAGCGGGTCGAATAACCAAGGAGCAACTCATGACGCTCAACTTTTGTAAAAAATTGATCTCGCCCTTGCTCGGTTGCGCGCTGTTTCTGCTGTTGTGGCAGTGGGGCGCGAGCCAGGTGAACACCTCGCTGGGGGCGCTGCCTGGTCCCCTGGTCACTCTGAACCAGGCGGGGCAACTGGGCAAAGAGTACCTGGCTGAACGCAAACGCGAGCGGGCATTTCTTGCCCGCCAGGCACAGCGCAATGCGGAACGACTCGCCACCGATCCGGCCGCAAAGGTTCGTATCGTGCCTTATACCGGACGGCCCACCTTCGTTGATCAGGTCTTGACCAGTCTGCGAACCGTGTTGCTGGGCTTTGGTCTGGCGACCCTGCTGGCGGTGCCGCTTGGCATCCTGCTGGGGATGAACCCCCGACTCTATCGGGCCATCAATCCCCTTGTTCAGGTACTCAAGCCAATTTCACCGTTGGCCTGGCTGCCGCTCATCACCCTGATGGTGAGCGCTCTCTATGTCAGTAGTGAGCCGCTGTTCGCCAAGTCTTTCATTATCTCGGCGGTGACGGTGGCGCTCTGTTCCCTCTGGCCAACCCTGATCAATACCGCGGTCGGGGTGAGCACGCTAGACCCTGATCTTGGCAATGTCAGCCGGGTGCTACGCCTCTCTTGGCCAACCCATGTCCGCCGTATCGTGCTGCCGGGGGCACTGCCGATGATCTTCACCGGATTGCGGCTCTCGCTCGGGGTGGCCTGGATGGTTCTGATCGCCGCCGAGATGCTGGCCCAGAACCCGGGGTTGGGTAAGTTTGTCTGGGACGAATTTCAAAACGGCGGTGCCAGCTCGCTAGCCCGCATCATGGTGGCGGTGCTGACCATAGGTCTCATTGGCTGCGGACTTGATCGCCTGATGCTGACGTTACAGCAGCGCGGGTCGTGGGATAAGCGTGCCGAGTTGCGCTAGTGGGAGGGAAATGATGAGCGGATTTTTGCAACTGAGCGATATGGGGGTGGGGTTTGCCACCGAACGGGGCTATTTCGAGGCACTGACCGGGGTCAACCTGCACATCGAAGAGGGGGAGTTTATCTCCCTTATCGGCCACTCCGGCTGTGGCAAGAGCACCTTGCTGAATCTGGTGGCGGGTTTGTGCGAGCCCACCTGTGGCGGGGTCATTCTGGCCGGGCGGGAGGTGCGTGGGCCCGGGCCCGAGCGGGCCATGGTGTTCCAGCACCATGCCCTGCTGCCCTGGTTGTCGGTGTTCGAGAATGTTGCGCTGGCGGTACGTCAGGTGGCGTCGGGACGAGCCTGTGTCGAGGAGCGGGTGATGGAGTTTCTGACCCTGGTACAGATGGAACATGCTGCCCACAAGATGCCCCATGAAATTTCCGGCGGCATGAAGCAGCGGGTCGGCATCGCCAGAGCGCTGTCACTCTGCCCCAAGGTGTTACTGATGGATGAGCCCTTTGGCGCCCTCGATGCGTTGACCCGGGCCCATCTGCAGGATGCTCTGATGGAGATCCAGGCCCGGCTTGGTACCACAGTCATGATGGTGACCCACGATGTGGATGAGGCCGTGCTGTTGTCGGACCGCATCGTGATGCTCACCAATGGCCCCGGCGCCACCATTGGCGAGGTGCTGGCGGTGCCGCTCCCCCGACCACGGGATCGGGTGGCGCTGGCGGATGATCATCACTATCACCGCTTGCGCCAGCAGGTGCTGCGCTTCCTGTACGAGAAGCAGCGCAAGGTAACCCTGCTCAAAGGGGAAGAGACAAGGGGCGTGTCTGGCAAGTTGCGGGCTTGAGGTGGCAAGGAGAGTGAGCATGAACAAACAACGATTGGTAGTGGTAGGCAATGGCATGGTTGGCCACCATTTTGTCGAGCAGTTGGTTGCGGCCGAGGGGTTGGCCCGGTTCGAGCTGACCGTATTGGGTGCCGAGGCTGCTCCGGCTTATGACAGGGTGCACCTCTCGGAAGTATTTGGAGGGTGTCCTCCCGAAGCGTTGCAGTTGGCCGATCCGGCCTGGTATGCCGGCCATGATATCGATCTGCGTCTGGGGGCGCAGGTGGAGGCGATCGACAGGCAAGCGCGCCACTTGCTGCTGGCCAGTGGCGAGCGCATCGACTACGACCGGTTGGTGCTGGCCACAGGGTCGATCCCCTTTGTACCACCGATCGAGGGGCGTGAGCGCAGCCACTGTTTCGTCTATCGCACCCTGGCTGATCTGGGGGCGATCCGTGAGGCCTGTGCGCATGCGCGTAGTGGGGTGGTGATCGGCGGTGGCCTACTCGGGTTGGAGGCGGCCAATGCCTTGCGCCTGCTCGGGATCAAGACGCAGGTGGTGGAGTTTGCACCACGCCTGATGCCGGTGCAGCTCGATGAGCTGGGTGGTGAGCTGCTGGCCAGCAAGCTGGAGGGGCTCGGAGTTGAGGCTCTGCTGGGCAAATCGACAGTGCGTATCGTGGATGGTGAGCAGGGGCGACACCGGCTGGAGTTTAGCGATGGCTCTCACCTGGAGTGTGACGTGCTGCTCTTCTCGGCCGGGATCCGCCCGGCAGACGGGCTGGCCCGCGGCGCCGATCTGGCGGTGGGCGAGCGCGGTGGCATCGTCATTGACGAGCTCTGTCAGAGTTCGGATCCGGCCATTCTCGCCATTGGTGAATGCGCCCTCTGGCAGGGGCGTATTTTCGGGCTGGTTGCCCCCGGCTACCAGATGGCTCGTGCGGCAGTGGCCACTCTGTGTTGCGGTGACAGCCGCTTCAACGGAGCCGACATGTCGACCAAGCTGAAGTTGATGGGGGTCGATGTCGGAGCCATCGGCGATGGCCATGGTGCTACGCCGGGAGCCCGCACATTGCAATTGGTTGATCGCAGCAACGGAGTCTACAAAAAGTTGGTGACCGATGAGCAGGGGGAGCGGCTGCTCGGTGCCATTCTGGTTGGCGATGGTAGCGATTATGATCGGTTGCTCACCTACTATCAGCAGGGGATGGCGCTCCCTGCCTCGCCACTGTCCCTGTTGCTGGGTGAGGCGGAAGCGAGCGCGACCCCGCTCCTGTTGCCAGATAGCGTCACTCTCTGCTCCTGTCATAACGTGAGCAAGGGGGCTGTAGTGGCGGCAGTGCGGGCGGGCCATCAGGAACTGAGCCAGATCAAGGCGGTGACCCGTGCCGGCACAGGGTGTGGTGGGTGCAGCAATCTGTTGAAAAAGGTGCTGGATCAGACCCTGAATGCGTTGGGGGTGGCTACCGATAACCACCTGTGCGAACACCTTGCCTTCAGTCGGCAGGAGTTATGCCATCTGATCCGGGTCGAGCAGATCCGTGACTTCGACACCCTGCTGGCCCGCCATGGCAAGGGGCTTGGTTGCGAGGTGTGCAAGCCTGCCGTCGCCTCCATTCTGGCATCACTGTGGAACGAGCATGTGTTGGCCAAGCCACACCGAGCGCTGCAAGACACCAATGATCGCTTCCTTGCCAATGTGCAGCGTGATGGTACCTATTCGGTGGTGCCGCGTATCGCTGGCGGGGAGATCACCCCGCGGGGGCTCATCACACTGGGTGAAATCGCCGAGCGTTACGGGCTCTTTACCAAGATCACCGGTGGTCAGCGTATCGATATGCTGGGGGCCCGCCGTGACCAGCTGCCTGCCATTTGGGGTGAGCTGGTCGCGGCCGGGTTTGAGACCGGGCAGGCCTATGGCAAGTCGGTACGCACGGTAAAGTCGTGCGTAGGTTCCACCTGGTGTCGTTATGGGGTACAGGATTCGCTGGCGATGACCCAGCGATTGGAGCATCGCTACAAGGGGTTGCGCGCCCCCCACAAACTCAAGTTTGCCGTTTCCGGTTGCACTCGCGAATGTGCTGAAGCCCAGAGCAAGGATATCGGAGTCATCGCCACCGAGCGGGGGTGGAACCTCTATGTCTGCGGTAATGGGGGCATGCGCCCGCGTCATGCCGATCTCTTTGCGACCGACCTCGATGACGACACCCTGATCCGTTATATCGATCGGCTGCTGATGTTTTACGTGCGCACCGGTGATCGGTTACAGCGCACCTCGGTCTGGCTCGAGGGCATGGAGGGGGGGCTCGACTACCTGAAGTCGGTCATCATCGATGACAGCCTGGGGGTGGCCGCCGAACTGGAGTCCGCCATGACGGCCGTCGCTGGTAGCTGGCAGTGTGAATGGAAGGCCACCCTGGCCGACCCCGACAAGTTGCGCCTGTTCGAGGCGCATCTCAACCGACCCGAGGAAGCCACCCCGCCAAGACGGGAGGAGCGGGGTCAGTGGGTACCGGAGATCAAACTCAAGGAGGTGATATGACGATCGCAGAGAAACAGTGGCAAGCCGTGTGCGAACAGAGCGCGCTGGAGGAGGGGCTTGGGCACAGCGTACTGCTGCAAGGAGAGGTGATTGCACTGTTTTGCTGTGGTGGCCACATCTATGCCCTGGATGGGATGGACCCGGTCGCTGCCGCGCCTGTGATAGCACTGGGGCTGGTGGGGGATTGTCAGGGTGAACCCATGGTCGCTTCGCCCATCTACAAGCAGCGTTACTCTCTGCGCGATGGTCGCTGCCTTGATAACCCGGCCTTAAAGCTGCGCCCCTGGCGGGTGAGGGTCGATGATGAGCTGGTTTGGCTGGCACCTCCCCATATCGTCTGACCCCTCGTTGACCCCTGCCTCTGCAGGGGTCTTTGTTCCCACGCCGATTATGTCACTGCTTCACATATATCCAAAAGGCATATGTGAGCGTTCTTTATTATTTAATTGCACCATAGCATCCCGCTAGAGTGCGCACATCAGGTATGGAGAGATGCGCAATGGATTATTTGCCGATGTTTGCCAAGTTGGAAGGCCGCCCGGTACTGCTGGTGGGCGGGGGCGAAGTGGCCCTGCGCAAGGCGCGCCTGCTGCTGGCGGCTGGAGCCCGGCTGACCCTGGTCTCCCCGGAGCTTGAACCGGAATTTGCTGAGTTCACCGGTCGTTTCACCCATCTGGCGGAGCGTTTTACTCCGGCCCATCTGGCAGGCCAGATTTTGGTGGTGGCGGCGACCGACAACCTCGAAGTCAACGCCCTCGTTTATCAGAGTGCCAACCAGCTGGGTCTGTTCGTCAACGTGGTGGATGACCCCAAGCGCTCCAGCTTTATCTTCCCCTCGATTATCGATCGCTCGCCGCTGATGGTGGCGGTCTCCAGCGGCGGCAAGGCGCCGGTGCTGGTGCGCTTGCTGCGCGAGCGGCTGGAGAGCCTGCTGCCGCGCCATCTTGGCGGACTGACCGAGCTCTCCGGCCGGGTGCGTGACAAGGCTAAGCGGGTGCTCTCCTCAATTTCCGATCGCCGCCGCTTCTGGGAGCGCGCTTTTGCCTCCAACACCCTCGCCAGCCTGATTGAAAAAGAGGATTGGCAAGGAGCTGAGCAGTGGCTGAGTGATGGCCTCGACCAAGCGAAAAGCGAAGTGGGCGAGGTGGTCTTGGTTGGGGCGGGCCCCGGCGATCCGGGCCTGCTGACCCTCAAGGCGCTACAACAGATTCAACAGGCTGAAGTGGTGCTCTATGACCAGCTGGTCTCGCCTGAGATCCTCGATCTGGTGCGCCGCGACGCCACTCTGGTGTCGGTTGGCAAGAAGGCGGGCGCCCATAGCGTGCCGCAGGAGGAGACCAATCGCCTGCTGGTGGAATACGCCAAGGCGGGCAACCGGGTGGTACGGCTGAAAGGGGGCGATCCCTTTATGTTTGGCCGTGGTGGCGAGGAGCTGGAAGTGCTGGCCGACGAAGGTATCCCCTTCTCGGTGGTGCCCGGTATCACGGCCGCCGCCGGTGCCACCGCCTATGCCGGTATTCCACTCACCCACCGTGATTACGCCCAGAGCGCCGTCTTTATCACTGGCCATTGCCAGCAGGAGGGCAAGGAGCCCGACTGGCAGCAGCTCGCCGCCACCAGTCAGACCCTGGTCATCTACATGGGGCTGATGCGCTCCGAGCATATCCAGCAGCAGCTGGTGGAACACGGCCGAAGCCAAGCCACCCCCATCGCCATCATCGAGCGCGGCACCACATCCCGTCAGCGGGTGCTGACCGGCACCTTGGCGGATCTGGCCGAACTGGCCGCCCAGGCAGTGAGCCCGTCCCTCATCGTCATCGGCGAAGTGGTGGCCCTGCGCGAGCGGCTCGCCTGGTTTGGGGAAAAGAGCGGGGAAAAAAGCGGTGAGCAGCCGCGCGCTAACCCGGATCTCGATGGCTGCGACCTCAAGCTGGTGCAGCTGGCCTGAGCGCAAAGATCTATTTGATGCGGCTGCCAGCGCGGCCGCGCACTGAACCACCCAGCGCCTTGAGCAGGCGCATAAGCAATGACCCGAGGACCAACATGGACCGTGAAAGATTGACGCACTTGCAGCAGCTGGAAGCCGAGAGCATCCATATCATCCGCGAGGTGGCTGCCGAATTTGAAAACCCGGT
The DNA here is from genome assembly GCA_945957575.1 of uncultured Aeromonas sp. GTDB lineage: Bacteria > Pseudomonadota > Gammaproteobacteria > Enterobacterales > Aeromonadaceae > Aeromonas. The sequence goes on from CAMFLW010000024.1 coordinate 13,080, forward strand.
GATGATGTACTCCATCGGCAAGGACTCCTCCGTCATGCTGCATCTGGCCCGCAAGGCCTTCTATCCGGGCAAGATCCCGTTCCCCTTGCTCCACGTCGATACCGACTGGAAGTTCAAGGAGATGATCAAATTCCGCGACGAGACCGCCAAAAAGTACGGGCTGGATCTGATCGTCCACAAGAACCCGGAAGGGCTCGCCATGGGCATCAACCCCTTCGTCCACGGTAGTGGCAAGCATACCGACATCATGAAGACCGAGGGGCTCAAGCAGGCGCTCAACAAATATGGCTTCGATGCTGCCTTCGGGGGCGCTCGCCGCGACGAGGAGAAGTCCCGCGCCAAGGAGCGGGTCTACTCCTTCCGTGACAAGTCCCATCGTTGGGATCCGAAGAACCAGCGCCCGGAGCTGTGGCGGGTCTACAACAGCCAGGTCAACAAGGGGGAGAGCATCCGGGTGTTCCCGCTCTCCAACTGGACCGAGCTGGATATCTGGCAATACATCTATCTCGAGAACATCGACATAGTGCCGCTCTACTTCGCGGCCATGCGTCCGGTGGTGGAGCGCAACGGCATCAAGATCATGGTGGATGACGAGCGCATGCCGCTCACCGCCGAGGATGAGGTGAAGCAGGAGCTGGTGCGTTTCCGCACCCTCGGCTGCTACCCGTTGACCGGGGCCATCGAATCCGATGCCACCACCTTGCCGGAAATTATTGAAGAGATGCTGCTCACCACCTCGAGCGAGCGGCAAGGGCGGCTGATTGACCACGATCAGGCCGGCTCCATGGAGCAGAAGAAGCGTCAGGGATATTTCTAAGGAGTCGTCAGCATGAACAGCCATATTCAGACCGCCATCACCGAACAGGGCATCGAAGCCTACCTGCACGCCCAGCAGCACAAGAGTCTGCTGCGTTTTCTCACCTGCGGCAGCGTGGATGACGGCAAGAGCACCCTTATCGGTCGCCTGCTGCACGACTCCCAGCAGATTTATGAAGATCAGCTCAAAGCGCTGGAGTCCGACAGCCAGAAGCTCGGCACCACCGGCGAGAAGCTGGACCTGGCGCTGCTGGTCGACGGCCTGCAAGCGGAGCGCGAGCAGGGCATCACCATCGACGTGGCCTACCGTTATTTCTCTACCGCCAAGCGCAAATTCATCATCTCGGACACCCCGGGCCACGAGCAGTACACCCGCAACATGGCCACCGGCGCCTCCACCTGCGATCTGGCCATCATTCTGATCGACGCTCGTAAAGGCGTGCTGGATCAGACCCGCCGCCACAGCTTTATCGCGAGCCTGCTCGGCATCAAGCAGTTCGTGGTGGCGGTCAACAAGATGGATCTGGTGGAGTTCAGCCAGGAGGTGTTCGAGCGCATCAGCTTGGAGTATCGCGAATTTGCCAAGAAGCTCAGCGTCGACACCATCCATATCGTGCCGGTCTCGGCGCTGGACGGTGACAACGTGGTCAACCCAAGCGACAAGCTGGCCTGGTATCAGGGCGAAACCCTGCTTTCCCTGCTTGAAACAGCTGAAGTGGAGCGCGAGCTGGAGCGCCACCCGGTGCGCCTGCCGGTGCAGTATGTGAACCGTCCCAACCTCGATTTTCGCGGCTTCGCGGGCACACTCGCCTCCGGCATCCTGCGGGTGGGAGACAAGCTGGCGGTACTGCCATCGGGCAAAGAGAGCACGGTGACCCGCATCGTCACCTTCGACGGCGATCTCGACTACGCCCTGCCGGGTCAGGCCATCACGGTCACCTTCGCCGACGAGATCGATATCAGCCGCGGCGACCTGCTGGTGGATGCCGCCAAGCAGCCGCAAGTGACCCAGAATGTGCTGGCCCATATCGTCTGGATGGGGGAGGAGTCCCTGCAACCGGGTCGGGTCTACGATGTCAAACTGGCCACCAAGAAGAGTCGCGGTCAGGTGGAGGCTATCCGCCACCGCATCGAGATCAACAAGTTGGACGAGCTGCCCGCAAGCGAGCTCAAGCTCAACGAGATCGGCTTGTGCGAGCTGAGCCTCACCGACCCGGTGGCGTTCGACCCGTATCAGGAGATCCGCGATACCGGCAGCTTTATCCTGATCGACCGGCTGAGTAACGTCACCGTCGGCGCCGGCATGATAGTGGAAGGCTTGGCCGCCAAAGCGGTAAAAGGGCACTACAGCGAGTTCGAAATCGAGCTCAACGCCCTGGTGCGCAAGCACTTCCCGCACTGGCAAGCCCTTGCCATCGGTAACGACACAAGCAAGGAGTAAGCCCATGACCTGGCAACAATTCCTGGTGCTGGGTCTGCTGGCTGCTCTCGTGGCCCTGCTGATCCAGGGCAAACTCCGCCCGGCGCTGCTCTTCTCGGGCGCCGTGCTCATCACCTACCTGAGCGGGCTGGCGGATATCAATGCCGTGGTGGCGGGCTACACCAACAGTGCCCTGCTGACGTTGGTGCTGTTGCTGCTGGTGTCGCTGGCGGTGGAGAAGACCCGCATCATGAGCTGGTTCGCCAATCTGGTGGGCACGGGTTCATTCAACAAGGTGTTGGTGAAGGTGTGGTTCTCCACCGCCTTCCTGTCTGCCTTCGTCAACAATACCGCCGTGGTGGCCTCCATGCTGGGAGCGGTCAAACGCAACCCCAACCATGCGCCGTCGCGGCTGCTGCTGCCCATGTGCTTCGCGGCCACCTTTGGCGGTGTGCTGACCCTGATCGGCACCTCCACCAACCTGATCGTCAACAGCTTCCTCATCAAGATGGGGGCGCCGCCGCTCGGCATGTTCGACTTCTTTATGGTGGGGGCGGGCACTCTGCTGACCGGTCTGGTGGCCGTGCTGCTGTTTGCCCGTCACCTGCCGGAGCAGGATACCGAGATGAGCCGCGAATCCGGCTACTTTCTCGAAGCCAAGGTGGGCGCCGGTTCGCCGCTGGCGGGGCGCAGCGTCAAGGAGAACGGCCTGCGCAGCCTGAAAAGCCTCTATCTGGCGGAGATCATTCGCGGTGAGCAGGTGATCTGCCCGGTGCAGCCGGAACACGAGCTGCACGAAGGGGATGTGCTGCTCTTTTGCGGCGACGTGGAGAGCGTCGGCGTATTGCAGGAGATGAAGGGGCTGGATCTCTACGGCCAGCACCGCCTCAACGGCCAGCATCTGGTTGAGGTGATCGTCAGCCACAGCTCGCGGCTGGTGGGTCAGACCATCAAGGATGCCGAATTCCGTACCCACTTCGATGCGGTGGTGCTGGCGGTGCGCCGCGGCGAAACCCAGCTTACCGGTGGCCTCGGCCAGATTGAGCTGCACGCCGGTGATACCCTGCTGCTGGCCCCCGGCCCCCAGTTTGCCCGCAACAAATCGCTGGGGCGGGAGTTTGTGGTGGTGAGCGGGCTGGAAGCCTCTACCCGCCTCGATGGCAAGCGCAGCGCCGCCGTGGTGCTGGGTTTTCTCGGGGTGCTGGCGCTCTCGGTATTCGATCTGGTGCCGCTGTTCAAGGGCTTGCTGCTGATGCTGGTGGCGCTGCTGCTCACCCGCATTCTGACCCTGGACGAGATCCGCCGCCGCTTTCCGCTGGATATCTGGCTGGTGGTGGGTGGGGCGCTCGCCATTGCCGATCAACTGGAAAAGAGCGGACTGGCCAAGCTTATCGCCGACTGGCTGATGGGAGAGTTCAACGGTGCCAGCCCCATCATCGCTTTTATCGGTATCTATGTGTTTACGCTGGTGCTAACCGAGCTGATGAGCAACAACGCCGCCGCCGCGCTGGCCTTCCCCATGGGTTACCAGCTGGCGCTCAGCATGGATGTCTCGACCATGCCGTTTATTCTGGCGGTGCTGTTCGGGGCCAGCTCCAGCTTTATCCTGCCCTACGGCTACCAGACCAACCTGATGGTCTATGCTGCGGGCAACTACAAGATGCCGGACTACCTCAAGCTGGCGCTGCCGGTCTCGCTGGCCTATAGCCTCGGGGTGATTGTGATGGTACCCCTGCTGTTTCCGTTTTAAGGCGTGAGCGCCAACCAAGGAGTGTTGGGTGAGCAATGCCATGGCATCAGCAAGTTGTCGGCTGATAGTCTGAGGCGGCTCCCAGTGGTGCCGGACAGTTTTAGTTTTGAGGCGTGAGCGCCAATCAAGGAGTGTGGGATGAGCAATGCCATGGCATCAGCACGTTGTCGGCGGATAGTCCGAGGCGGCTCCCCGTGGTGCCGGACAGTTTAAGTTTTGAGGCGTAAGTGCCAATCAAGGAGTGTTGGATGAGCAATATCGTGTGGCACAAACATGCCGTCGACAAACAGAGCCGGGCCGAGCTTAAAGGGCAAAAGCCGCTGGTGATCTGGTTTACTGGGCTGTCGGGGGCGGGCAAATCGACCCTGGCGGGGGCGCTGGAGCAGGCGCTGGCGGCACAAGGCAAGCACACCTATCTGCTGGATGGGGACAATGTGCGCCACGGCCTCTGCGGCGATCTCGGTTTCGATGATGCTGCGCGGCAGGAGAATATCCGCCGGGTCGGCGAGGTGGCAAAACTGATGGTGGATGCGGGACTTATCGTGCTCACCGCCTTTATCTCGCCGTTTCGTGCCGAGCGCGAGCTGGTGCGCAATCTCGTGGGTGAAGGGGAGTTTGTCGAGGTGTTTGTCGATGCGCCGCTCGCCGTCTGTGAAGAGCGCGACCCCAAGGGGCTTTATAAAAAAGCGCGGGCAGGGGAAATTCGCAACTTTACCGGTATCGACTCCGCCTATGAGGCACCGGAACAGCCGGAGATCCATCTGCTCAACGCTGGCAAGCCGGTCGAGGTGCTGGTGGAGGAGTTGCTGACCGCCCTGCGGCAGGGGAACTACCTGTAGTTGGATCGGAAGAACCTATAACAAGCGCCCGGCGGCCCTTAAGCTGGCCATCACAGGCGCTGCTGGGCTGGCGGTAGCCACTATAAGCAAAAGTTGGGTCATTATCGGAAAACCCATAAATCCAACTTATAGTGGCACCGACAAGCCTTGAGCCACTCCAACGCCGCCGATAGCAACCTCGCAAAGGGATCTTCCGATCCTTGCTTATATCGCGGCGGGGTTATTCGCGATTGTCCGAATACGCTGTGCTATTCGAACCTACGGGCTTAACGGCTTAATATGGCTGTGCAACATGGATTTCAACGGTGGATTTTCCTTTGACTAAGGCCAGTAATACTAGACAGTTTTGAGCGTGGCGGAAATTTATCCTAGAGTTGGAGCTCGTTATTGTTTTGTTACTCGGTGCCATATATATGCAGGGCGAGTCTTTAATCTTTGTTTATGGGATATTGATGGGAAAGCTTCAGTAATCCCTGCTGATACACTACTCATAAGGGCAGGAATCAATGGTAGAGAGGAGCCGGTGGCTACTGCAGCTGATAATCCGACTAGGCTACCTAATATGCCTTTAATCCCAGAGCTAGAAATTGAGTTCACAGTGTCTCGTATCTCATCAATCTGTGGCATAATCTCCTGGTGAAATAGTATCTCAGCTTTTTTATCAAAGTCCTCTGGAGCAACATCACTAAGCTCTTCAGCTACACTCAACAAAGAATAATTAAATCTCTCAAAAGCTGTTGAGTATTTATCTCTTAGCTCAATAATGGTTTTCGGAGACTCAATAGTTATGAAGCTATTATTTGCCTTAAGAAATTTTGCAGATATCGCCCCATTACTGAACTCTAAATCTCCCGACATAGCTAATAATTTTGATTCGAATGAAGACTCTGTTATGTAGGTATGGCCTGTCATCGAAGCTAGGTAGGTTTCGTTATAAATTCCTATCAACCTTGCTCTCATAGCCTGATTTATTGTCTGGTATGCCCACCGCTTGAACTCTTCTCTTGAAAGGGTTCTATTTTTATCCCAAGTGATTTCTCCATTTTCTAAAGTTTGAAACAGATATAAACTCACGCCTGAGTGCCAATAATCATCTTTGAAACTAACGTTTAAGGCTGTCCTTCTACTGACTTCAGCACTTTCAGAAAGTATGAGCATCTGCCCTTTATCATCTTTAATAACTGATCGTAATATCGCGTTACTGTGAACGAAATCATGAATCTTTTCTGGAATTGAAGACCTGAAGAAATCATCTGAATGTAATAACGGGATTTTATTACTGGGTTTATTGAAGTAAGAGATAGGGATGACTTTAATGAAGCCTGCTTTAATCAATTCAAAGGCCCATGAAAAAAAGTCCAACCCTTTAGTTAATTCCTCATAGCTTATTGTTGAGGCAGAAGATACAAGTGGATCATCAACAGTTATTGATTCATACACTAGCGCAGAAGATAGTAGTTTGCTCTGGCTAACGCTTGCTGAGCTAGTGCTGAATAGAGCGCTTAACCATTTCCCGTCATGTTCTTTATTTATCTCTGAAGTTGCTGTTTGAATTCTGGCATTAGAATATTGAGAAATTCTTGAAGATACCTCATTATCTGATAGTTTGGAGAGTTCAACAACTTTTCCCGTCGCAGTAATCAGTCCGGAATCAATCAGCAGATCAAGTGCTAAAATACTCATTCATCCCCCCTCAAATATAATGCCACCACCAAAACATAAATCTCGTATGTTGGGCTAAAAATTGTAGGTTGATGCTTCACGCAGTGAAGCCCAACGTTTACCGAGAAACGTATCTGGAAATTTTTACCGATCGACCCAATCCATTTTTATCCCGCTCTGACTGGCGTGATGATGCTCATCTGCTGGGCTTGGCTACGCTCTGCGCCAACCGACAAAAACCACGCTACCGCCCCTGAATTTCAGCCTCCAGATTGCTGCTTGTTATCTGCGTTTTGGCGCTGGCTTGGCTCATGGCTGACTCCTGCGAGAGGTTGCCAAGCGGCTATGTTACCGAACGGGGCTGGGGTGAAAAGCGCAAGCGTGACATTTCCTGAGCAAGATCAACAAATTAGTCAGCCATCTCGCAGGCTCGAATAGCGCAGCGTATTCGGACGATTGTGAAAGGGAATGGTGGGCAGGGTTGGGCTATCAAGAGAGGGGATAACGAAGATGGGCATGTGAGCCCATCTTGTCGGTGCGTCAGGGGGTCTGTTCCCCGATGGTTGCGCTTGGTTCGGTGGCGGTCAGCTGTACCTCGATCTGGATCCCCTGCACCAGCACGGTTTTCAGATCCTGCAGGTACTCCTCGAGCGGTGACTCTTGCAGCAGCTGGGCGAGCTCGTTGCCTACCGGGGTGAGCCGGTAGTAGAGCAGGGTGATGTTGTTCTGTTTGCACTGCAGCCGCCAGCGCTGGTTGCCGAACGCCAACTCGACCCCATCGGCGGGCAGTGGGCCGGACTCCAGCTCCGCGCGATGCAGCAGCCCCAGTTCGAACAGTTGCAGCAGGGCGTTGTAGGGCAGCCGGTATTTGCCAAGGCCGAGACGTGTCGCCTTGGCGCGGCTCAGCAGGCTGGCGCCCTTGTGCAGCCCCAGCAGCAGGCGCTGCTCGTCGCTGCCCGCATAGTGGCAGGTGAGAGAGCAGATGCGCTGAAACAGCTGGGCTTCGCGCTGGGTCATCTCCTTCAAGGTGGAGAGCGCCCGAATGGAGAAGCGCCCCGGGGTGGCCACCTCCAGCGCGAAGATCCGCCCCCACAGCTGCTGCATCGGCACCATGCTGATATCTTCCGCCAGTTGCAGGAAGCGGGTCAGCCAGTCGCTGTCCATCTCGCCGCCGGCCGCGGTCTCTTCGCAGTGACGGGAGGCCATCACCATGATGGCTTCCAGATTGCGCTGGCGGGCGGCCTGATCCGCCAGATGGCGAAAGGTGGCGCGCTGTTCGAAGGTGCTGTCGCTGTTGCGGGTGAGCATGCCGTCGATGCCGCGGCTGCGGGCCAGCCGCAGGGTCTGCTCCTGGCTGCTGAGGATCGAACTCTCTTTTTTCGGGGGGGGGAGGTCTGCCATGCTGACTCCATTCGCACAGGTTCTGGAGCTGAATGTTACTCCAACCGGGGGGCCAAGATAACAAAGCGGCCTCCGTGGAGGCCGCTTTTTTTGCAACGGGAGGATTACTCCTCGTAGACGCTCACCTCGACCGCTTCCATCGAATAGGAGGCGGTGGCCATCTCGTGGCTGGAGCTGACGGTGCGCATTTTGCCCTTCACCCAGATGGCGTCCCACAGATCATCCACCGGCGCACCCTTGGGGTAGCTCACATAGACCACCTGATTGGTGGGGGGCGGCGGCACATGGATGCAGGCGCCGAAGTAGGGCACCAGCAGGAAGGCGGTGATCTTCTTGGCATCCCCTTCCAGCGGCACTACAAAGCCCGGAATGCGCACATCCTGGTTATCCAGCTTCTTGTTCACCCCGCCTACCGGCTGCGGCACGGAGGCGAGATCCCCATCGTGGCTTACCTGCGGAGGTGGCAGCAGTTTCTCCCCTTCCGGGATGAGCACATCCCAGTCGATGGTCTTGTAATCGTCTGCGGCCAGGGCGGGCAGCACCAACAGGCTGGCGAGCAGCGCCACAATTTTCCACTTCATCATCTGTCCTTCTGTTTCTATTTTTGGGCGTCTCGCTAGACGCGAATGCTCATGCCATCGCTCAGGCTGTAGCGGTAAGCTCGGGCAGCGGGGAGCAGGCCGATCACCATGCCCGCCAGCCACACCACCCCCAGCAGTTGCCACTCGTAGGCGCTCGGCAGCCCCAGACTCAGTTGCAGGCCATAGTGGCTGAGCAGCCAGGGCGTAGCAAGCCCCTGCCCGAGGTAGAGCACCGCCACCCCGAACGCGATGCCAACCGTGGTCAGCGCCATGGCCTCCAGCGCCAGCAGCAGGAACAGGTGGGCAGGGCCGGCACCGAGGGATCGCAATATGGCGAGCTCCCGGCGCCGCTCGTTAAGCCCAGCCAGCAGGGTAGTCAGCATGCCGATCAGGCCCGCGACCACCACGAAACCGGCGATGACCGAGAGGGCGGTTTCCGCCACGCTCATCAGGCTCCACAGCTCCTGCAGGGCTGCGCCCGGCAGGATCGCCATCAGCGGCTCCTTGGGATAGGTGTTGACGCTGCGCTGCAGCTGGAACGCCAGAATGCGGTTGCTCAGCCCCACCATAAAGGCGGTGATGGTTTTCGGGGTGAGATCCTGCGCCAGCGCCTGCTCCGGCGTCACGTTCTTGCTGTGGCGGCCGGTGTCCCAGCCCAGATGGATCGCCTCTATCCCTGCCAGCGGCACATGGATGGTGCGATCGATGGGCGTACCGGTCGGCGCCAGAATGCCCACCACCTTGAACGGCAGGTTGTCGTGCTGGCTGAACGAGGTGTTGCCGGCGCCGTGGGCGATGACGATGGATTGGTCGAGGTGATAGCCGAGCTTCTCGGCCACCTGAGCGCCGAGCACCGCTTCAAACGGCGTCTCGAACGGCCGCCCTTCCCGCAGTTGCAGCGACTGCTGCTGACCGTACTTCAGGTGGGTGAAGTAGTCGCCATTGGTGCCGAGCACCCGAAATCCCTTGTGGGAGTCACCAAGGGAAAGCGGGATGGTCCAGGCGACGCCGGGTTTCTGCTTGATGGCCTGATAGGAGTCCCACCCCACGTTGTTGGTGGGGTTGCCGATGCGAAACACCGAGTAGAGCAGCAGGTTCACCTGACCGGAGCGGGCGCCAACGATGAGATCGGTGCCCGAGACGGTGTTGGAGAAGCTTTCGCGGGCCTGGGTGCGCACCCGCTCCACCCCGAGTAGCAGGGTGACGCTGATGGCGACAGCCAGCAGGGTGAGCCCGGCGGTGAGGCGACGGGCCCAGAGACTTTGCAGGGCGAGCTTTAGCACGTAGCCCTCCGGTTAAGTTGTTGCAGGTTTTCCACCCGTGGGAACAGGGGTTCGAGGTAAGGATCGTGACTTACGAAGATCAGGGTCGAGCCCTGCTTGTCGCACTCCTCGAACAACAGCTTGATAAAGGCGGCCCGATTGTCGGTGTCGAGGGCCGAGGTGGGCTCGTCGGCGATCACCAGCGGTGGCGAGCCGATCAGCGCCCGTGCGGCGGCAACCCGCTGCTGCTGGCCGATGCTGAGGGCATGGACGGGGCGATGCAGTGCGTCGTCCGACAGTTGCAGCTCCGCCAGCAGACGGCGCGCCTCCTGCTCCGGACTCCCTTGCAGGCGAGCCCGTTTGGCGGGCGAAAAGGTGAGGGCAGCGGTCACGTTGTCCTGCACCGAGAGAAAAGGCAGCAGATTGAACTGCTGGAAGATATAACCCAGATTGGCCGCCCGGAAGTGGTCACGGGCACGGCCAGAGAGCCGGGCCAATGGTTGGCCCAGCACCTCCAGGGTGCCGTGGTTGGCGGTCTGGATCCCGGCCAGCAACCCGAGCAGGGTCGACTTGCCAGAGCCCGACGGGCCCTTGATAAAGACCCGCTCGCCCTTTGCAATGGTCAGGGTGGGCAGGTCGAGTACAACCTCGTGACCCGGCCAGGCAAAGGCCAGATCGCGGATCTCAACCACGGCGTTTTTCATGGTGTTACCAGCTCAGCTTGTTGGCGGACGGGGTCAGTTCGGCTGCGGTCTGGCCGGTGGGCAGGATCCCCTGCACGCTCAGATTCTCAAGGCTCGGATAGACGCTGAACAGGGTCACTTCAAGACCGGTGAGTTTAGCCGGGGTGGCACAGGTGTAGGTGTACATGGCGCCCATATCGGCGTGACCCGCTTCGTCATGATCATGGTGGTGTTCATGCTCGCCGCTGGCAGCCTTGTCATGGTCATGGTCATGGTCATGGTCATGGTCATGGTCATGATCTTCTTTGGCGGTCTGCAGCTCCTGTTGGGTCAGCTTGCAGCCCGCGGCCGGGTCGAAGCGGAACAGGGTGTCAGGCTGCTGGAGGCGGGCGATAGCCTTGCCGTATTGCGCTTTATCTTCATCGCTCTTGGCGGCGTGTTCAAAGCCCACCAGATCGGCTGCGGGGGCCTGCAGTTCGATCATCAGCTGGTCGCCATCGACCACCAGATTCAGGTGGCCGTGGCCATGCTCGTGGGCGCCGTGGCTGTGGCTCTCGTGTTCGTCGTGATTTGCGTGTGCGCCAAAGGTGGCTACCGCCAGCAACAGAGTAACTGCTTTCATCTTTAATCCTTTTTTTTAAAAATAGCGAAATTAAACAAAGGGATATAGAAAAGCAGGGGCTGGCGGCGCACGGATGGCATAGCTGTGCAGCGTGGCGGTATCCGCGGAGCGCTGCATGCTTGCAACAACGGGCAGAACAGAGGGTGTACTGGGGAAACAATAGGGGGTGGCGGTGATGACTTGCTTGCCATCCAGATGGAGGGCACAAACCAGGCAGTGGTGGTCGTCGTGGCCGGGCAGGGCGGATTCAAACTGGTGCCGGGCGAGCAGGGGTTGCAGCAACAACCAGCTCAGCAGCAGGATCCAGATTTTTAGCTTGATACGACCCATAGACCCTTACGGAAAGGGCGCCATCAGCGCCCTTTCACTCTGATTAGAGATGGGACTTGATGAGCCCCATCACGGTTGTGATGTTGTTGGCATCGAGCTGGCCATCTTTGGCAAACAATACCTTGCCCTCTTTATCCAGCAGGATGATGGCCGAGCTTTCCGGCGTCAGATCCCAGGCGTTGCGCGCCATCCCCTTGGCATCCAGCACCATGGCGGACCAGGGGAACTCTTTCTTGCTGTCCTCGGCGCTGCTCTTCACGAAGCCAGAGGTGCCCCAGATGGCGTCATTGCTGTTGATGACGGTGACGGTCTGGTACTTGTCATGGGGCAGCTTGGCCGCCTTGATCGCCTCGATCATCGGGGCGTTCAGCTCCTTGGCACTGGAGCGACCGGCAATATGCTGGATCAGGAATACCTTGCCGGTGAGCGCGGTGCTCTGCCAAGGTTGGTAGCCAATCTCCTTGCCGCTGAGTACCAGCTCACCCTTGTCACTGATATTGACCAGCGGTACCGGGTTGCCATCCTTGATGTTGTGAGCAAAAACCAGAGATGGCAGCAGTGCCAAAGTAAGTACGAGATGTTTCATCCTGATGACACTCCATTTGTTATGTTATAACGAGTTTCGGATTGAGGGAATGGGCGAGCTTCATCCTAAACTGATCGGATCTGTTTAAAAAGTGTTAAATAAGATGGCGATTTAGAATCGTCGGCGCCCCGCCAGTCAGGAGGCTGGCTGGCAAGGGCGGCTAGGATGGCATGACATCGATAAAAATCAATGCATTGGCTGCTGGTCTGAGCTGTCTGCGTCAGTAGAGCGACTCGCTGATGAGGGGGATCTTGGCCATGGTCATCTGTTGGGCCAGCAGGGATGAGCCAGTCAGCAGCACATGGCGCTGATTGTTGATCATCACCACATCACCGGGTACGCCACTGTCTGCCGTTATAGCCAGCCAGGCAGGGGAGACGCTGCCGATGCTGATATCCGGATAGATGATGCTGAGCACATATTGCGGGGCCAGCTCCGCCAGCAGGCTGGCCATCAACAGCGCCTTCTCATCGCTGTCGGCCTTGTTATCCTGCAGTGCCTGCAGCGGCGGCGCGAAGTGATCCAGCTGTTCAGGCTGGGTGGGAATGGCGTTCAGCCACTCCTGCAGCAGATTGACGCTGGTGGCGAGATCCTTGGCGGCAAACTGCTGCGCCAGCGGCTTGAGCTGCCCCTTGAAGTGGTAGAAAAGCTGGGAGTAATCGGGCCGCACGCAAGGTAGCTTGCGGTTGGCCGGATGGACGCAGGGCACCACCCTCATCTGGTAGAAGGCATCCTCCTGATACTGCTGGTAGGCTTGCCAGAACAACAGCGACTCCATGCTGTCATCGCGAATGGTGAAGGCCTGCTCCAGATTGCGAAACTTGGTGGCAGTCTCGGGACTGTACTGGTTGATCAGGTTGATGCTGTTGTAGAGGCGCGGGCTGATGTAGGCGTAGAGCGTCTCCAGTGGATTGGTGAGGGAGGCATCCAGCAGGTTCATCTCGTGGCGGCTGGCGGCCATCACCTGATCGTCGGTGGTCAGCTGGAAGTGCTTGCGCTGGCCATCGGTGGATTGCCACTGCCAGCTCATGTTGATCTCGCTGGCGTTGCTTGTGGCGCCAAGGGTGGTGCAGAGCGTGAGGCTGAGCAACAGCGCGGGGATCGGCTTCATGATGGTGCTTCCTGCCGTGGACGATAATTAACAACTAGGTGAGCCGGCACCACTTTGGTGATGTTTCGTTTTGTGATCTGGATAACAGATTGATGTGACTTTTAATTTAATTGTGAAATTAAGTCACTCTGGAGGGGTTATGAAGCCTTGGATCATAGTGCTGTTGGGGCTACTCAGTCTGCCAGCCATGGCGGGTCAGGTGATCGTCAACCAGGGGATGTCCGTTGCGGATACCTTTGCCTTGCGCGATCAGCTGGCGCGCGAACACGAATGGCAGGAGTGGCTGCGCTTCCAGCAGGCCATCAAGTGGCTGGAGGTGTTACCGGTCAACTGCGAGTTGCTGAGCCAGCCGGGCGGCGGTTATCGCTGTGGCGGTGATTACTATCGCCCCTACCAGAAAGATGGCCGTGAAATATACATTCAGGGCAATCCTGCCGAAGAGACAGCCGGTCAGCAGCCGCAAATACCGACAAAAAAGGCGCCATAAGGCGCCTTTTTTCATGCGGGGTGATGCTTACTTGGCAGCGTAACGCTCGGCAGAGGTCTTGATCTCGGCTTCGGCAGCGGCCTTGTCGCCCCAACCTTCCACCTTGACCCATTTGCCCGCTTCCAGCTCTTTGTAGCGCTCGAAGAAGTGCTGGATCTGAGCCTTCAGCAGTTCCGGCAGATCGTTCACATCCTGGATGTGGTCATACTGCTTGGTCAGCTTGGAGTGCGGTACAGCCACGATCTTGGCATCTTCGCCAGATTCGTCGGTCATCTTCAGCACGCCAACCGGACGGCAGCGAATGACGGAGCCGGCCAGCAGCGGGTAGGGGGTCGGAACCAGTACGTCGACGGGGTCACCATCCAGAGAGAGGGTCGCGTTCACGTAGCCGTAGTTGCACGGATAGAACATCGGGGTAGACATGAAGCGATCGACGAAAATAGCGCCGCTGTCCTTGTCGACTTCGTATTTGATCGGGTCGGCATTCTGCGGGATTTCGATGATGACATAGATATCGTCGGGCAGGCTCTTGCCAGCCGGTACCAGGTTCAGGCTCATGAGATTTCCTTCGTTGTTAGTATCGGGTTTGCAGGCCGATATTATAGCGATGTGATGTTAAATGACCATATTTCAGCGGATATCGCAGCCAAAGAAGGGTGATGTTTCCGGTTTGCGGTGCGTTGATGTGTGCAGGATGCAACAAAACAGTTGTTTTGATCTCTTGCCGGTGACCTTGGTCACCGGCAAGAGATGCTGAGTTGCAAGTGCAGAGAGTCAGAGCGAATAGGGGAGTCTCGACTCGTTGACCAGTCGCGACAGGGCTGTCACGACATGAGGGTCAAACTGGGTGCCGGAGCGAGACTGGATATACTCCATGGTCTGCGCCAGCGTCCAGGGCTCTTTGTAAGGGCGCTTGCTGAGCAGGGCATCGAACACGTCAACCACCGCCACGATCCGCGCAGACAGCGGGATTTGCTGGCCCGCCAGCTGCTGCGGATAGCCCTTGCCATCGAAGTGCTCGTGGTGGCCCCGGGCGATTTCGGCGCCGAGAGAGAGGTAGCTGGTTCCCTCCACCATTTCGCCCGCCTTGTGCAGGATATTGGCGCCGATGCCGGCGTGCTGCTCCATGATGGTCCGCTCTCCCGGGTCGAAACGGCCCGGCTTGTGCAAGATATGATCCGGGGTACCCACCTTGCCCACATCGTGCAGGATGGAGGCCATACCGATCATCTCGACAAACTCCGGGGTCAGCTGCTCGGGATAGACCGCCATCTGCTTCAATTCGGCCACGATGGCATCCGAGAGCTTCTGCACGCGCAATACATGCTCGCCGGTATCGGAGTCGCGAAACTCTGCCAACGCCGCCAGCGCAACCACAGTGGCCTCCTGCGCGCGCAGCAACTGGTTGTAGAGATAGAGGTTGTCATAGGCCGCCGAGATGCGCTGGCAGAAGACATCCAGCAGATCGCACTCGAGGGGATCGAGGGGCTGGGTCGGGGTAAAGCTCAGCACGAACTCACGGCCATTCTGGGCGGCAATGTAGAGAGAGTCCTGCGGGTGTTCAAAGCGGTTGCAGCGCTCGTTTAACGCCTTCATGACCGACTCTTTCAGGGCAGAAAATTCATCCAGGCTCTTCTCCTCCAGCAGCGCCTCGTAGTCTCCGGTTGCCGCCAGGATCTCCAGCCCATGTTCGCCCGGACGGCGTTCGGCACAGATGGCCCCTTCGGTGCCCACATCGAGAATGGCGCTGATCTGTTTCAGTACGCCGGAAGCAAACTCCTTGAGTGAATGGAGATGGTAGAGATCGCCCGCGCCCTCCAGAATTTTGCCGAGTCCTTGCCGGCTCTTGTCGATGGCGCTGAGGGTTTCGTAGGAGCGCAGCGAAGCGATGACGGTGGTGAAGAGCTTTTGTACCGTCAGCTCGGTCTTGGTCTTGTAGTCGTTGATGTCGTAATCGAGGATCACCCTTTGTTCCGGTGCCTGACCGGGTTGCCCGGTACGCAGCACGATCCGCACCAGCGAGTTGTGCATTTCGTTGCGGATCCGGTGCACCAGCCGCAGACCGGCATCTTCGGTTTCCATCACCACATCGAGCAGGATCAGGGCAATTTTGGGATTGGCCTCCAGCATGGTGGCGGCTTCAGCACCGCTGTAGGCGTTGAGCAGCTCGAGCGGGCGGGATTTGTACTGAATATTGGAGAGGGCAAGCCGGGTGGCGTGATGAATATCCGGCTCATCATCCACGATCAGCACTTGCCAGGGATTGAGTGCCTTGGGGACCACGATCTCTTCATCATCGAGTTCGATGATGTCGTCATCCAGCCAGATATCGTCCTTGTCTTGGGCACTGCTCATATCGGTTACGCCTCCGGCGCTCAATGAGTATGTGAAGAGTATGCATGATCACCTCTGTCAGGGTCATCAGGATAAGATGATATCGTGAGCTGGCACCGCCTCTTTCATCTTTACTCGAAAGGCTCAAGATAGCCCTGGATCGATTTTTTCAACCAGGCCAATACCTTGCCGTGATAGGCACTTTCTGCCAGATAGACGCCATAGTCTCGCCACTGCAGGCTGAACTTGTGTTTCAGGGTCAGCAGGGAGCCCTGTCGCAGCTGGCTCTGGATCAGTGGTGAGGGGAGCACTGCCCAGCCCAGCCCATCAAGGACCGTATTGCGCATCAACTCGAAGCTGGAGAGGCCAATGTGCTGGCCTCCCACAGGTAGCAGGCTTTTGACTGAAAATTCATCGACATAAGAGAGAGTAACCTGGGTGTGGTCAGTCAGATCCTGCTGTTGGACCCGCTTCAGTCCGGCCAGCGGATGGCTGGGCGCCACCACCATCAGGGTGCGGATCGGGTTGAGCACGTCGATATTGAGGCCGCTACGCTCCTGATCCTCGGTGATAAGGCCAAAGGCGGCATCGACAAATCCCTCTTCCACCAGTGCCGGCAGTTCGGGCGGCGAGGCGAGCACCAGCGAGATACTGGTGCCGGGAAACTGGCTGTGCAGGCTGGCCAGCATCTCGCGCCACACCTGCTCGGGAATGGCGTCATCGCGGGCAACCCGCAGCGCCACTTCGGCCCCCGAGGCGTAATGTTTGCACTTCTGCTGCAGGCTGTTGGCTGCCTGTAGCAGGCGAGTGCAGTCATCCAGCACCAGCTCGCCGATCTCGGTAAGGCGACTCTGATTAGCACCTCGTTCAAAAAGTTCGACGCCAAGCTCGACTTCAAGAGCCGCAATGGCGGTACTGACGGCGCTGCGGCTCTTGCCGAGGCGACGGGCGGTGTTGGCAATAGAGCCGCTATTGGCGGAATCTACAAAGAGTTCTATCTGATATAGCTTCATGCTTTACGGATCATGGCGGAGTTATTCACCATCACTTTAGCGTGCTGAACCAAGGCAAGGCAAACCCGTGGCGTCGAAATAACCGACGCTGAGCGATTGTCGCGAGTTGCTTCTCCCCGTTTACCATCTCTCCCGTCGAAGCAACAAAGGCATCTTATATGTTATTAAGTCGTATGTTTCTGGCCCGGCTGTTTTTGACCGGCGCCATAGTGACCGAGGTGGCAGGCACCTCGAGTATGGCGATGATCCCCGAGAACGATGCCGGATGGCTCAACTATTTGCCGATGTGGGTGCTGATTTCGCTCTCGTATTTGCTACTGGCCAAAGCCGCCAAAACAATCTCCATTGGTATTGCCTTTGCGTTGTGGGAGGGGCTGGGGATTGCGCTGATCACCGTCGTCTCAGTGATGTTCCTCGACTACAACCTGAGTGTTCAGGAGTTGATTGGTCTGGGGCTGGCGATAGTGGGTATTGTTATGGTGACCATGGGGGAGTGCCACGATGAGCCGACAAGTGCTCACGATGACACCCGCAATGGCGAGGAGGTTGTATGCACCCGTTAATCATCGTTTTTGGCGCAGCGCTGCTGGATATCGGCGCCAACATGGCGATCAACCGCTCGGCCGGTTTTCGCTACAAGAGGTGGGGTTTCCTCGGCATCCTGCTGGTACTGATGGCCTTTACCCTGCTCTCCGAGGCAGTCAGCGGTGGCAAGATCGACCTGGCCGTGGCCTACGCGACCTGGGGCGCCATCGGTATTCTCGGTACTGCGCTGGGTGGCTTGCTCATCTTCCGCGAGCGCCTCAAACCCATCGGCTGGGCCGGCATGATGGTGATGGCACTGGCTGTCGCCATGCTGACCACCGCCTGATAAAGCGCCAGCAATAAATAAAAAAGCCGCCCGGTTCGCCGGGCGGCTTTTTGTTTGGCCGATGCAGACTCAGCGCGGCGCTTCGTAGAGCTCCAGCGGCAGGCCGTCGGGGTCAGCGAAAAAGGTGAAGCGCTTGCCGGTCAGCTCATCCACCCGCACCGGTTCCACAGCGACTTGGTGGGCATGCAGATGGGTGATGACGCGGTCAAGGTCGCCGACCCGAAAGGCCAAATGACGCAGGCCGCATGCCTCTGGCGTAGAGGGGCGCTTGGGCGTAATGGGGAAGCTGAACAGCTCCAGCTGACTTCCATCCGGCAGGGCCAGATCCAGTTTCCACGACTGGCGCGCCTCGCGCAGGGTCTCCGCAATGATGGGCAGGCCCAGCACCTCGTGATAGAAGTGGCGCGAGCGAGCGTAATCGCTGGCGATGATGGCAACGTGGTGGATGGCTTCAAACAGCGGCTGGTTCATGGTGACTCCTTGTAAGCGGGATGGCGAGACGGGCAGCTCGGGCTACCCGTCTCCCTTGGTCAGTTGAAGAATCCGCCGAACCAGTCGTCCAGCGCGCTGCGTGGCGTACCCGGGCTACTGCAGCTGGTCGGTGAGCCCATGGTCGAGACCTTGGCCGGCACCTGCAGGCTGCCTGGGCAGTCACTGGTAACCCGGGTGCCGCTGGCGCGGGAGAAGTTGGCCCAGGTGACCCCTTCCGGCAGCTTCAATCCCAGACTGTTGACGCCGCGCTGGCTCATATAGCCGCTAAAGAGTTGCAGGGCGCCGCTGGAGCCGGTGAGGCCTGCCGGCGTGTTGTCATCACGGCCGACCCAGATGCTGACCAGCTCGTTGTTGTCCATCCCGGCAAACCAGGAGTCGCGCAGTTCGTTGGTGGTGCCGGTCTTGGCCGCCATGGTGGCGCCGGGGAACTTGGCACTGAGTGCGCGGGCCGTGCCCTGACTCACCGTCTTGGTCATGGCGAACAGGGTCAGCCAGCTTGCTTGCTGGTCGGTGACCCGCTTGGCGGTTTGATCATGCTGATAGAGCAGGCTGCCATCTCCCTTGACCACGGCGCGAATGGCCGACAGCGGCTGGGTCAGTCCCTGATTGGCGATGGGCAGATACATCTGGTTCACCTCCATCGGCGAGAGGGCCACCGCCCCCAGCACCAGCGATGGGTAGGGCTGGATCTCCTGCTGCACCCCCAGCTTGTGCAGGGTATCGACTACCTTCTCCAGCCCCACCTGCAGACCGAGATTGACGGTCGGCACGTTGAGGGAGCTGGCCAACGCATCCATCAGCGGCACGCTCTGGCGGAACTTGCGATCGTAGTTCTGTGGCGTCCAGACCTGACCATCCTGACCGCGGATGCGGATCGGTTGATCTTTGAGCGGGGTCGCCAGCGTCAAGCCGTTGGAGAGGCCGGTGAGGTAGACCGCCGGCTTGACCAGCGAACCGATCTGGCGGCGGGCATCGAGCGCCCGGTTGAAACCGGCGTAGCGAGGATCGCGGCCACCGACCAGCGCCACCACTTCGCCCTTGTGCCAGTCAGAGACCACCATGGCGGCCTCCAGCTTCTTCTTGCCGCGCAGTTTTTCGATGTCGGCGAGGCCCGAGGCGACTGCCTGCTCGGCGGCATGTTGGGCGATGGGGTCGAGGCTGGTGAAGATCTTGAGGCCGGACTGCTTGAGCAGATCCGGGCCGAAGCGGCTCTGGATCTCCCGCTTGAGCAGCCCCATGAAGGCCGGGGTTCGGCCGTAGCTCATCTGGCCGCGGGCGATGATGCCGAGCGGCTGCTTGCTGGCCAGATCATATTCGGCCTGGGTCAGGCTGCCGTGATCCATCAGCAGTTTCAGCACCAGATCGCGGCGGGTCTTGGCCCGATCGGGGAAGCGCCAGGGATCGTAATAGGAGGGGCCTTTCACCAGACCGACCAGCAGGGCGACCTGATCGATATCCAGCTCGTTGGCCGGAATGCCGAAGTAGAAGTAGGAGGCGAGGCCGAAGCCATAGACCCCTTGCGAGAAGTTCTGCCCCAGATAGACCTCGTTGAGGTAGGACTCGAGGATCTCGTCCTTGCTGTAGCGATAGTCGATCAGCACAGCCATATAGGCTTCCTGCAGTTTTCGCCACAGGCTGCGCTCGCGGGTCAGGAAGAAGTTCTTGGCCAACTGCTGGGTGAGGGTACTCCCGCCCTGCACGGTGCGACCCGCGATCAGGTTGGCGAACATGGCGCGCATGATGGCCACCGGCGAGACGCCGCCATGCTGATAGAAGTCGCGATCCTCGGTGGTGAGCAGGGTCACCAGCAGGCTGTCCGGCACCTCGGCGAGGCGTACCAGCAGACGATCTTCCCGATCCTCGGTGTTGAGGCGATCGAGCAGCACCGGGTCCATCTGGGCGTAACCGAGCTGGCGCTGGTTCTCCAGCGACTGGATCCCCTCGAGGCGCGGGCCGTTGAAGGTGAGGCGCAGGCCGCGGGCTCCATCGGTGCCATCGTAGAAGGCAAATGGTCGGCGAATAAGCTCGATGCGGTTGCCGATGATGGTGTATTCACCCGGGGTATGGGGCTGGCGCACCTGCTTGTAGCTCAGCATGTTGAGCTCGCGCAGCATCTGGTCGCGCGACAGGCGCTGGCCCGGATAGAGCTCCAGCGGACGGCTGTAGACCATCACCGGCAGCTGCCACTTCTCGCCGTCAAATCGCTCGCGCACCTGGGTATCGAGGTAGATGCCAAACACCACCATGAAGGCCGCGACCACCAGCGAGAGCTTGAAGCCAAGCCAGAACAGCTTGCGCCAGATGGTACGCTTGGGTGGCGCTTTCTTGGGGGCGCGCTTGCGTCGTTGGGTTGCCATAAATCCTCTTTACTGTCCTTTCTACTTGTTATGTCGCGTTCGCGAACGTCCGATCGGGCCTGGCCAATCGAACCTAGATACCCATCTTCTTCTTGGTGACCCTGGTCGGCATCGCCTCCAGCGGATTGTCCGGCCAGTAGTGGCGGGG
>CAMFLW010000025.1 GCA_945957575.1 uncultured Aeromonas sp.
GCCATGTCCAGTATCCTCGGTCTTGAATTGACAAGAAACAGGGGCCACAAGGGCCCCTGCTAACCAATTACATCAGCTTGGTTAATAAGGGCTTTACAGTCCTTATCAATTACTCAGCTTCAACGAAGCCATCTTGTTCGGCTTGAACAACGATGTCCTGAGCGCGAGCTTCCAGTACGGTGTCAGCAGCAGCATTCAGGTACAGCTGTACGGCACGGATAGCGTCGTCGTTACCCGGGATGACATAGTCAACGCCGTCCGGGTTGGAGTTGGTATCAACGATGGAAACTACCGGGATACCCAGGTTATTGGCTTCTTTGATAGCGATGTGCTCGTGGTCGGCATCGACAACGAACAGAACGTCAGGCAGGCCGCCCATGTTCTTGATACCACCCAGGCTCTTCTCCAGCTTTTCCATTTCGCGAGTACGCATCAGCGCCTCTTTCTTGGTCAGCTTGTCGAAGGTACCGTCCTGGCTCTGGGTTTCCAGATCTTTCAGGCGCTTGATAGACTGACGAACGGTTTTCCAGTTAGTCAGCATACCGCCCAGCCAGCGGTGGTTTACATAGAACTGGTCGCAACGCTCAGCGGCTTCTTTTACGGCTTCAGACGCGGCACGCTTGGTACCTACGAACAGTACCTTGCCTTTCTTGGCAGCTACGGAGCTGATGAAGTTCATGGCATCGTCAAACATCGGAACGGTTTTTTCCAGGTTGATGATGTGAACCTTGCTGCGGGCACCGAAGATGTAGGATTTCATTTTCGGGTTCCAGTAACGAGTCTGGTGACCGAAGTGAACGCCGGCTTGCAGCATGTCGCGCATAGAAACTTTAGCCATTTTATACCTCTGTATTGGGGTTAGGCCTCCACACATCCCATATAACCGACCCGTTAAGGCACCCCGGCATATGTGTCGATGTGTGTGTGTTGTTTAAGTAAGGGTGATGAAATCGGGACGCAAGTTCCCCATTCCGGCGCGCTTTATACCATAACTTTGTTCGGGACACCACCGGCCGACTTCCGAAACCGGTGTAAATATGGATCCCGTCCGAGGATGCTGCGGCGGCGATTTGACGCTGTGATGACAATCACACTGGAAGTGAGCTGGGGTTGCGGATAAAATTTTGCCCTGATTGCAAACGCATCTATTTTTCATTACCTGTCCTGTCTGCTCTCGCAGGCCCAGCGGCAGGCCGCAAGAGAGATCCCATGTCCATTAAAATCAAGACACCGGAAGAGATTGAAAAGATGCGCGTTGCCGGCCAATTGGCCGCCGATGTGCTGGTCATAATTGCGCCCCATGTCAAAGCTGGCGTCACCACTGATGAACTGAACACCCTCTGCCACAACTACATCGTTGATGTGCAGCAGGCTATCCCGGCTCCGCTCAACTACCACGGCTTCCCCAAATCCATCTGTACCTCGGTGAACGATGTGATCTGCCACGGCATCCCGAACCACAAGAAGTTGCGCGATGGCGACATCATCAACCTGGATATCACCGTTATCAAGGATGGTTACCACGGCGACACCTCCGCCATGTTCATCGTGGGTGAAACCACCCCGCTGCGTCGCCAGCTCTGCAAGGTTGCGCAAGAGAGCCTCTACGCCGCCATCAAGAAGGTGCGCCCGGGTGCCTGCATCACCGACATTGGTGCCGTTATCCAGCCCATCGTCGAGAAGGCCGGCTTCTCCGTCGTGCGTGACTACTGTGGCCATGGCATCGGTGCCGAGTTCCACGAAGAGCCGCAGATCCTCCACTACCGCAACGGCGGCAAGCTGGAGCTGAAAGCGGGCATGTGCTTCACCATCGAGCCCATGGTCAACAGCAAGAAGTATCACTGCAAGGTCAATCCGAAGGATGGCTGGACCGTGACCACCAAGGATGGCGGCGACTCCGCCCAGTGGGAGCACACCCTGCTGGTGACCGAGGATGGCTGCGAGGTACTGACCCTGCGCCCCGATGACACTATCGACCGCTTCATCAAACACAGCTAACATCGAACCCCGGCCCTGAACTTGCAAAGCGCCGGGGTTTTTACTTCTGTTTCAGCCAGATGCCTGCCACTTGTGTGTGAGATGCCATGGACGCCAGCCTGCTTTCCCCTCATCTGTTACCCGACGACCAGCTCACCCGCGATAACTGCAAAGAGTACCTGAGCCGTTTTCTCGGCTGGCTGCACGCCCGTTTCGACGCTGGTGACAACATCATCGAGCTGGTCGCCACCCGCTCAGAATACATGGATCAGCTGCTCTGCCGCCTCTGGCAGAAGTTTGGCTTCGACAAGAGCGACCTTACCCTCATTGCAGTGGGCGGTTATGGCCGCGGCGAGCTGCACCCCCACTCCGATATCGACCTGCTGATCCTCTATGACGGCGATGAGCTGGACGAGGTGCTGGGGCTGCGGATCGGCGAGTTCATCACCTTGCTATGGGATCTCAAGCTGGAGGTAGGCCAAGCGGTGCGCAACGTGGCGGAGTGCATCGAGCAGGGCAAGGCCGACATCACGGTGGCCACCAACCTGATTGAGGCCCGCTACATCACCGGTCGCGAGGCGGGATTCCAACAGCTCAAAGAGGCCACCGGCCCCCAGCACTTCTGGCCGAGCGAAGCCTTCTTTCGCGCCAAGCGCCAGGAGCAGGCGGAGCGGCACCAGCAATTTCTCGGTACCGCCTACAAGCTGGAGCCGGATCTCAAGTGCAATCCGGGCGGCCTGCGCGACATCCAGACCCTCGCCTGGGTCGCCCGTCGCCACTTCGGTGCCACCACGCTGTTCGAGATGACCAGTCACGGCTTCCTCAACAGGGCCGAGTATCGCGAGCTGCTCGACTGCCAGAACTTCCTCTGGAAAGTCCGCTTTGCCCTGCATATGGCGATCAACAAAGGCGACAACCGCCTGTTGTTCGACCGCCAGCGCACCGTGGCCCAGATGCTGGGGTTCGAGGGGGAAGGCAACAGCCCGGTCGAGCAGATGATGAAGCGCTTCTACCAGACGGTGCGGCGAGTCTCAGAACTCAACGAGATGCTGTTGCAACTGTTTGACGAGGCGATCCTTGGCAATAGTGCCATGGATGTGCGCCGCCTCTCCGACGAGTTCCAACTCCGTGGCCGCCTCATCGATGCGGTGGATGCCGAGCTGTTCGCCCGCGAGCCAGCCGCCATCCTGCGCCTCTTCTATCAGATGGCCCAGCATCCCGAGATTGCCGGCATCCACTCCGCCACCCTGCGCCAACTGCGCGAGGCGCGCCGCAAACTCAACTGCTGGCTACAGGACCTGCCCGACTGCCGTCGCCTGTTCATGGCGCTGCTGCGCCACCCCAACGGTATCGGCCTGCCGATGAGCCTGATGCACAAGTACGGCATTCTGGCGGCCTACCTGCCGCAGTGGAACCTGATCGTCGGCCAGATGCAGTTCGACATGTTCCACGCCTACACGGTCGATGAGCACACCCACCGGCTGCTCAAAAACATTCACCTGTTCCCCAACCCGGCCAACCGCCAGAGCCACCCGCTCTGCCACGAAGTGTTCACCCGGCTGCGCAAACCGGAGTTGCTCAGCATCGCTGCCCTGTTTCACGATATCGCCAAGGGGCGACGCGGCGATCACTCGGAACTGGGCGCCGTCGATGCGCTGGAGTTCTGCCAGTTGCATGGCCTCGATCGCTACGAGAGTCGGCTGGTCGCCTGGCTGGTGCGCCACCATCTGCTGATGTCGGTCACCGCCCAGCGCCGCGATATCTACGACCCCGACGTGGTCACTGAGTTTGCCCAGAAGGTGCGCGACGAGCAGCATCTCGACCTGCTCTATTGCCTCACCGTGGCGGATATCTGCGCCACCAACGATACCCTGTGGAACGACTGGAAGGGCACTCTGCTGCGCGAGCTCTATTTCGCGACCCAAAAGGCACTACGCCAAGGGCTGGAGAATCCGCCCGACATGCGGCTGCGGATCCGCGAGAACCAGCGTCAGGCCAAACAGCTGCTGGCACAGCGTGACGTGCCGGAAGAGGCGATCAATCTGCTCTGGGCCGACTTCAAGGCCGACTACTTCCTGCGCCACAGCCCGGAGCAGATCGCCTGGCACGGCCGCAAGATCATCGAACATGGCGACAATCCGGCGCCGCTGGTGATCATCGGCAAACACCCGACCCGGGGTGGCAGCGAGGTGTTTATCTACTGCCGCGACACGCCGAACCTGTTTGCCACCGTGGCCTCGGCGCTGGATCAGAAGAACCTCAACATCCACGACGCCCAGATCATGAACTCGCGCAGCAACTTCGTGCTCGATACCTTTGTGGTGCTGGAGCCGAGCGGTGACCCCATTAGCCCCAACCGCACAGCATCGATCAAGAAGGCGCTGGAGAAGGCGTTGCAGGAGCCGGGCAAACTGGTGCTGCGCAGCAAGCCGCTGTCACGGCGTCACCGCCAGTTCAGCGTGCCGACCCGGGTAGTCTTTCTGCCTCGCTCATCGCCCACTAAAGGGGAGAGCCGTCACACCCTGATGGAGCTGACCGCCCTCGATACCCCCGGCCTGCTGGCGCGGATCGGTGCGGTTTTCCAGCAATGTGGCCTGTCGCTGCACGCCGCCAAAATCGCCACTTTCGGTGAGAGGGTCGAGGACTTTTTCAGCCTGACCAGCCTCGATGGCGAGCCATTGACCGCCGAGCAGCAAAAACAGCTGGAAGAGCGACTGGTACACCAGCTCAATCCCCAGCAGTCGGTACTGGATTAAGCGAAGAGTGATTCGAAAGAGGCTGATTGTCGGGCGTTTTTTACCATACCAAACAACTGGTTGGCGCACATCGGATGAAGAAATGGTCGCTGGCTGGAAGAATTCCGGTCAACCCCTTAAAAACAGTCGGAAAAGTGTGATACAACAAACAGAATTTTTTAAAGGAAACCTGTCATGACCGAGTTGCAACAGATCATTGAAGCGGCCTTCGAGCGCCGCGACACCATTACTCCGGGCTCCGTGGATAGCGCCACCAAGTCCGCCATCCTGCAAGCCATCGACCTGCTGGACTCCGGCAAGGCGCGGGTTGCCGAGAAGATCGCCGGTGAGTGGGTTGTCCATCAGTGGTTGAAGAAAGCGGTACTGCTCTACTTCCGCATCAACGACAACGGCATCATCAAGGGCGACGATGCCCAGTACTACGACAAGGTTCCCCTCAAGTTCTCCAACTACACCGCCGAGCAGTTCAAGGAAGCGGGTGTGCGCGTGGTGCCGCCGGCAACAGCCCGCAAAGGCTCCTTTATCGCCCCCAATACCGTGCTGATGCCCTCCTATGTCAACATCGGCGCCTTCGTTGACGAAGGTACCATGGTCGATACCTGGGCCACTGTCGGCTCTTGCGCCCAGATCGGTAAGAACGTGCACCTCTCCGGCGGCGTCGGCATCGGCGGCGTACTGGAGCCGCTGCAGGCCAACCCGACCATCATCGAAGACAACTGCTTTATCGGTGCCCGCTCCGAAGTGGTTGAAGGGGTCATCGTCGAGGAAGGTTCCGTCATCTCCATGGGCGTCTTTATCGGCCAGTCCACCCGCATCTATGACCGCGAAACCGGCGAAATCCACTACGGCCGCGTACCGGCTGGCTCCGTGGTCGTCTCCGGCTCCCTGCCCTCCAAATGCGGCAAGTACAGCCTCTACGCGGCGGTGATCGTCAAGAAGGTTGATGCCAAGACTCGCGCCAAAGTCGGCATCAACGCTCTGCTGCGCTCCATCGACGAGTAATCAGCATTGCTGTGATGAAAAGGGCGCCTGATGGCGCCCTTTTGATTTTGGCGCCCCTGTCACAGGCAAGCCATGAGGCATCGGTTAAGATGGATGGGACAGGATCGTTTCAAACCGAGGAAGCCTGATGTACGAGAATCTGAAGAGCCTGGGGATCCAGGATCCCGCCTCCGTCGACAGCTACACCCTGCGCCAGGAGGCCAACCACGACATCCTCAAGATCTACTTCAAGAAGCAGAAGGGCGAGTTCTTCGCCAAGAGTGTCAAATTCAAGTATCCCCGCCAGCGCAAGACCATGCTGGTCGACTCCGGTACCCATGAGTACAAGGATGTCACCGAGATCAACGCCAACCTCAAGTATGTGGTGGATGAGCTGGACAACCTGACCCAGGGGGTTCATCAGCAGGCCGACCCGGACATCAAGCAGAAGATCCTGCGCGACCTGCGCCATCTGGAAAAAGTGGTGCAGAACAAGATCAGCGAAATCGAGCGGGATCTGGAGAAACTCTAATCCCCCCGACTCGACAAAAGAGCGCCCAGGTGGCGCTCTTTTTATTGGCTGACTTTATATGGGTTTATCTGGTGATGACGTGCGATAAGGCGCCGCGGGGCACACCAGCAGTTGTGCCGACAGAGGGCATCCCGTTACATATCGCATCTTGGGCAACGAGACACCTGCCGAGATCGACCTGCTGCGACTCGCACGATCCATGACCAGAAATAGCAAGAGGGAGGCTTTCGCCTCCCTCTTCAAACACGCTGATATTCAGGCAACAGGATTAGTTGCTCTTCATCCAGATGTCCATGTCGGTTTTCAGGTTGTCAGACTTGGTACCGAAGATGGCTTGAACGCCGGAACCAGCCACAACCACACCGGCTGCACCCAGTTTCTTCAGACCAGCCTGGTCAACTTTGGCAACATCTTTTACGCCAACACGCAGACGGGTGATGCAGGCATCCAGAGAAGCGATGTTCTCTTTACCACCGAAGGCGGCAACCAGCGCAGCAGACATCTCGTCTTTGCCTTGGCCAACGGTCTCTTCAGCAGTCTCGTCTTCACGACCTGGGGTTTTCAGGTTCATGGCACGGATAACGAAGCTGAATACCACGTAGTAGATGGCAGCGTAAACCAGACCCAGACCAACCAGCAGCAGCATGTTGTCGGCACGCGGTGATTGCACCACGAAGTCGATGAAGCCGTTGGAGAAGGTGTGACCGTGTACGATACCCAGAGAGTTGGTCAGCACATAAGCCAGGCCAGCCAGTACAGCGTGAATTGCGTACAGAACCGGAGCGATGAACAGGAAGGAGAATTCAATCGGCTCGGTGATACCGGTCAGGAAAGAGGTCAGGGCTGCAGAGGCCATGATACCAACGATCTTGGCACGGTTTTCCGGCTTGGCAGCGTGAGCGATGGCGAACGCAGCAGCAGGCAGACCGAACATTTTGAACAGGTAGCCACCAGCCAGCTGACCGAAGCCGTTACCGGCAGCGCGGGACGCGTCATCAGCAGTCAGGAAGCAGGTCATGATACCGTGAACAGTTTCACCGGCACCGTTGACGCAGGTACCAGCCTGATAGAAGAACGGTACGTTCCAGATGTGGTGCAGACCGAACGGGATCAGGGAGCGCTCAACCACGCCGTAGATACCGAAGGCCAGTACCGGGTTCTGGTTGGCAGCCCAGTCAGAGAAGGCACCGATGGCGCCACCCACTGGCGGCCAAATCACGGACAGGATCACACCCAGACCGATGGAGAGGAAACCGGTGATGATGGGGACGGCACGTTTGCCGGCGAAGAAGCCCAGGTACTCTGGCAGCTGGATCTTGTAGAAACGGTTGAACGCCCAGGCAGCGATACCACCGGCCAGGATACCACCCAGCACGCCGGTTTCGATGGTTTCAACCCCCATGACAGGTGCCATGACCTTCAGGGTTGCAACCATGATGCCGTAGCCAACGATGGCGGACAGACCGGATACACCGTCGTTATTGGTAAAGCCAAGGGCGACACCCACTGCGAACAGCAGAGCCATCTGGCCAAATACGGAACCACCGGCCTGTTCCATCAACTGGGAAACAATTTCCGGCATCCAGCTGAAGTGGGCTGCACCCACCCCCAACAAAATACCTGCAACTGGCAGGACTGATACTGGCAGCATCAGCGCCTTACCAACCTTTTGCAGATTAGAGAAAGCATTTTTGAACATTGTGTGCGCTCCTGAATGGATTGTCGTCCCTGAACGATCTATCTGGATGAAATAAGCACTGATTCATTCAGATATCTTCGAGTCGGGCTTGTTTATTTTGACCATCAGAATATAACCCAGCGGGTCATAAATTGCTGCTTTCAAAGGCGGGGGAATATTGAATTTGGAGGGAAGATCACAACTTGTTTAGCGGCTAAAAAACGCATCTAATATAAGTTAACAATCCGCATTATCACTCTATTACAAATACATATAAATAGCAGTTTCACTTTGTATTTTAATAATGCCGTTTACATCAAACAGAAACTCTTTGTAACTCAATGTAACGACTTGATTTTTATTTATTACAGTCTACCGATTAAAAAGGCCTCCAACAAGGGAGGCCTCAATAAATATATCTGACCAGCAAAGGGTCGTATTACTCTATTTTTGCGACCGCTTGACCGCATCAATAAACACGTTTTTTGCTTTGGTTGAACCGGCACGTTCGGCTTCATTGACCAGCTGCATCGCCTTGTCGATATCCCCCGCCTTGACCGCTTTTTCAATCTGGTGCTGATAGAAGCTTTCGGTTTCGCTCAGCATGGCGGGAGCGGGTTTCACGGCGACCGGGGCCGCGCTCATGGCGGCGACCGGGGCGACCGCGCCAGCCTGCTGCCCCTGACTCATGGCCACCTTATCCGCATATTCGGCTTTGAAAGTCTGATCGAGACGGGTCAGCTTGCCACGATCGCTCAGGTGAATATCCAGCTCGCCCCAGGCCGAATGCGGGATCACCGGGTCAGCGACATTGGGCTCGACCGTTGAGTGAGCGCGGGCAAACGCCTTGGCGGGGTGCAAAATGGTGGTGCCGCTTTGCAGCTGATCGTGCGGGGTATAGATCACCATATATCGCTCCGGGCGCAGCGACTGCCGACTGACATAGATGGCCCCTTCAAAGCGATCACCATCCATCAGCTTGGCGGGCTGATAAGGGAAGTCGGCCGCCTTGATCACCCGGGTGATCTGATACTGTTCATCGAGCAGCAGCACCTGCGGCACCAGCACACTCTTGCCCATCAGGGATTTCAGTTCGATCAACAGATCGCCGGTCTGCTCCGGCAGGCGATAAGCGGCCAGATAACTGCGCCCCTCGCTAAAATCGAAGCTTGCTGATCGCTGATCGATAATGACCCGTTGCTCCCCTTCTACCAGCGGCTGATAAGGCAACTCGGCGAGGGTCGCACAGCAGGGGGTGGCCGCCATCAGGGCGGCATTGGCCACCTGAGCCTGATCTTCTGCGGCCACGGTTAAGGGTTGCGGCGCAATACTGCAACCGCTGAGCGTGGCGACCAACAGGGCCGCCACCGACATCTTATGCAAGGTCATCCCCGCTCCTTAAATTCTGGTTTTGCTACAACAAACGAAACTGCCCCCAAGTGGGGGCAGTTGACTAACTTAACTGAAACGGTGGCTTACCACCAAGCTTCAGCCTGAACACCGAAGTTAATGGTGTCTTTAGAAGTACCGCTTTCGAAGATTTTTTGATCTTCATCGTTGGCCAAGTAGGAGGCAAACACCCGGATTTCCGGACGAGCCCAGTAGCTCTCACCCGCAGACCAGGCTTGCGCCAAGGTCAGCTTGTAGCCGGAATCCTTCGCATCAGCCTTACCACCGGTAAAGGTATTCTTGTCTTTGAAGTAACCGGCTTCGAAGATGGTCTTATTGGTGTCATTCCACTTATACATAGGACGAACAGCAACCGACATGGTGGTGTATTGATCTTGCTCAACACCATTACCTTCGGACCACATCTCGTTGCCTACCCCGTAAACCACCTGGTGGCCCATCTCCCAAGAGTTACCCATCGGGATCACACCGTGGTTGATAAAGCGGAAGCCGTCAGCACCATCTTTGGCTTCGGCACCGTACCAAGAACCGTCACCCCAGAATGCCATGGTCTTGGAGTAGCCTTCAGTACCGTACTGGAATACGGTCTTGTTGAAGCCACCCAGTACCCCGGCAGAGACTTCAGCGGTAAACATAACGCCATCTTTGGCATCTTTGTAAACACCGCCCTCATCTTTCTGACCATCGGTCGGGTTAACCATTGCATAGTCAACACCGACTTCCAGAGAGGCATCTTGCCACAGCGGAATACCGGCATAACGAACATCAAAAGTATTGATATTCAAGGTATCACGTTGAGCGACATTGCCGTTTGCATCAATAACATACTTGGAAATACCCAAGTCACTGGCGCTGCGATCGTTACGGATCCAAGCCAGAGAGAGCTTGCCCGGACCAGCTTGGACGCCTTCGATACCGGCACCGGCACCGGAGATGTTCCAGTAGTAGAAATCTGTGTGGTGAACATCATGACGCTGGTAATAACGTTTACCGGCCCACAGGGTGGCTTCCGGAGCAAAGTTCAGCAGCCCTTTGGCCTGAACATTGAACTGACGCAGAGCAAATTTGGCGTCTTCGTTATTTGAACAAACATTTTCAGCAGCCATGTCACAGGCAAGGCTGGACTCGGTAGATTCCCAATCATTGGAGCTGTTGGAAGTCATGGCAAACATAGAGTCGATATAGAAAGACTTGCCATCCTTGTTATAAGCTTCGTGGCCCAGCTGGATTTCACCATAGGTGTCATCTTCATTGCCCAGACGACCCAACTGATTTTTCTTGTAACTTTGCATATCGCCGTCACCGGAGATACCAAGGCCAGAACGCATATAGCCGTGGAAATCAACGGCAAAGGCGGCTTGAGAAGCCAGGGCGGCAGTAACAGCTGCAGCAATCGGGAGCCACTTCATTTTCATTGTCATATTCCTTATTTCCCGCTGTGAGGAGTGTGATCCTGAATATTCAACTTCTTATCACCATGTGATCCTGTTGGTGATAACCGGGGTTGATTATAGGGAGCGTATTTCACGACAAATATGAAGCGACTCACAAAATGGCGACAAATAGCTCAGTGGAAGATCGCCTCAACATCAGCAAGTAAAAAACGACAATTTCAAGCAACAACTAACCCATAAGCGCAAAATTCATGCAATTGCAATAAACTTGAAAGCGTTACCAACAATTAATTTGCAATAGAACCAAAGTCGTTATTTTACGATTGAATGACAAAAACATGACTGAGATCGCTTTCAAGATTGAACTTTTATTTGGACGGCGGGTCTGCGGTGGGCTTTAGACCATTACGAGGATGGTATGCAAAAAGGGTAAATACCCCTTCGCCACTATCGACAATAAGCATGGGAAATATGCTTGCAGAGTGAGATGACATTTGTGCAAATAACAATCCCCTGCCGGTTAAGGATCAGGGGATTGATATGACTCAATTTCAGAGCGTATTCAGGGCTGAATATCCCACTTTTTTAGCCAGGTGAGAGCCACCTGTTCGGGTTCATCGTGGACGGTGGCATCCAGCTCCAGCGGGGGAATCACTCGCGTGGCCCCCAGCTCTTGCAGCAATCCGTCCAGCCGACGGCCCGCGCCACAGAAATGCTCATAGCTGCTGTCACCCATAGCAATCAGGGCATAACGCAGCCCCTTGAGCCAGGGCGCCTTGTCAGCCAGCTCGCTGGCAAAGGGCTGCAGATTGGGAGGAATGTCCCCCTGCCCGGTGGTGGCGCTGACCAGCAATAAAAAACGGCCGGGGTCGATGTCCGCCAGCCGTGCTTCTTCGTGCAGGGTACAGTGATGCCCCTTGCGTTCCAGCTCATCTGCCAGGGTCTCGGCCACCAGCATGGCTGCGCCGTAGACAGTCCCAACCACGATATCGATCTGCGCCATTCTCCGCTCCCTGCTTTAGTCGCTATCTTGAGCAACGCTCGTAAGCAACTCTATCAGCAAGCTGGCGTCAGATGCCACCCGTTCAGGGCCGAGGATCAGGCGCTTAGTAGTCGCTCTCGCTGGCGGGCCAGCCCAGCTCGGCAAACAGGCGCAGCAGATCCTGGCCAAGCGGTGCCTGGATCCGCATCGGTACCTTGAGCACCGGATGGGTAAAGTTCAGGGTGCGGGCCACCAGCAGCAGCCGCTCACAGCCAAAGTGCTCGCGGAAGAAGCGGTTATGACGGCCATCCCCGTGGGTGGTATCCCCGACGATGGGGTGGAACAGGTGATCCATATGACGGCGCAGCTGATGCTTGCGGCCGGTCTTAGGGAACAATCTGACCAGACTGTAACGACTGGTGGGGTGCTTCTTGGAGACCGCATGGGGCAGCTCAACCCGATGCAGGCGACGGAAGGTGGTGACGGCATCCTGCGCCGGGCGATCCGGGTTGCTCATGGCATCGGCAATCTTGTCCAACTGCTCCTTGAGGGGATAGTCGATCACCCCCTGCTCAGGCGCCCAGCCGCGCACCAGAGCCAGATACTCCTTGTGTACCTGACGTTGGGTAAAGGCTTCGGTCAGTGCGCGGGCAATCACCGGATCGAGCGCAAACAGCAGCACACCGGAGGTGGGCCGGTCGAGGCGATGCACCGGATAGACATGGCGACCACCGATGAGATCCCGGGTCATCTGCATGGCAAAGCGGGTCTCGCCCTTGTCGAGCCAACTGCGATGCACCAGCAGACCGGACGGCTTGTTGACCGCCACCAGCCACTCATCCTGATAGAGCAGGGTCAGCTTCAGGTCGCTCTCTTCTCGGGTTTGCGCTGGCGTCATTGTTCGATCACTTTGCCAGAGAGCAGCAGATCGAAGCGGGCGATCAGCCGCAGCAGTGCTGCTGCCTCGGCCAGATCTTCTTTATAGACTTCGCTGGCCATGGGATAGAGGGAGACACTGGTGGGCAGCGGCGCCTGCAACATCACCAGTTGCTCCATGCGCGGGATCAGCACGAACTGCAGCCACTGATCAAAGCTCAGGGTATCGACACAAAAAGGCAGGGTGCTTGCCAGGGCTTCGTCACCGGGATGGTCAGCTTGCCAGCGCTCAAGGCGCTGCAACTCGGCGGTGAGTTCCCCCAACAGGCCAGCTACCAGCAAATATTGATTCATCTCGCTCTCTTCCTCATAACCACATATTGATCCGCCGACCCGACAGGGTCAGCCAGGATGCCGATACATTCGGTCGCGCAGCACCGGCGATTCAGCCGGCTCATCGACATACACAGCAGCCAGCGCGGCCTGCCGCCTTTAAAAAAGGGCGATACTATACACCTCCCTCCGCATGGCTGCCATGTTGATATCTGCCGCAACGCGTGTCTGCTGCCACTGGCTATCCTCGGCAAGGGCCTTATAATCGGCCCGCATCACCATTAGCCGGATCTCACCATGTCTGCGACGCCTACTGCCATCAATACCTTGACCGAATTTCTGACTCAGGCTGGCACCCAGTTCCAGCTGTTTGACATGGGCCGCCAGGTGCGGCCACTGGCAAGCGATACCTTTGTCCGCATCGAACAGCAGCAGGAGCCCTACCCCTGGCCGCTGCAACAGCACGCCTGGCTCGGTGTGCACTTCTTCCAGCCGAGCGAGTCTCGCCACTACCTCTGGTTCCTCAAGTTCGCCCTCGATGAGCGCGGCCTGCTGATGTCAAATGGCCCCAAGCTGTTCATGGATCAGGTGGTGGAAACCCTGGGCTACAAGCTCACCGGCGATCTGGATGAAGAGAAGGCCCAGCGCTTGGCCGACAATCCCTACACCTTCCGCCCGGCGGAGGCAAAAATGGCCAGTCTGCACGCCAAGCTGGCGCGCCAGCTGGAGCAGGCCCCTTCCGCCTATTACGATGCCCTCTGCCACTATCTGGTCGCCCCCAACGACACCGGTTGGCAGATTCTGGGGCTGCAGGGCTTTGCCGATCTGGCCGAACGGCTGCATGATGAGCGCAATCTGGCGCTGATCTGCAAGGCGCTGCCCAAACTGCCGCAAGAGCCGCTCTACGCCCTCTGCCAGAGCCTTGAAAACGCCCCGCTGCCGCCGGCAGTACAAGGCGCCCTGCTCGAGCGGATCGGCAAGGAGCAAGAGTGCACCGCCCCCAACCCGGAGACCCTGGCCTACCTCTGCCGCGCCATGGCCTCCTGCCCCGGCAGCACTTCGCGCACCAACAAGCTGCTGACCCTGCTGCAAACCCAGCCAAGCCCTGCGCTACTGCTCGCCATTGCGGGTCGGCTCTGGCCCGATCTGAAAGATGCCAATCTGCTCAGCCACTATCTGGAACAGCTGGCGCTACAACCGACCCAGTTCTTCAATCAGGTTTTTGCCGAGTTGGTCACTTTACCGGCCCTGCGCAATGATATGCTGGCCAGACTGCGTGACCCCAACCGCAGCGATGCGCTGGGCAAGGCCATCGGCCGTCTGTTTGCCTCGGCCTGATCCCTCGCCTCCCCCTCACGCCACGAGGCAACACAGCGGGAAATAGAAAAGGAGATCGGGAGTTCCAGCAGGACTCCCGGTTATCGACATCACGATAAGGAAGCCCGCCTATGGGAGAGATGCTCGGAATTTTGTTGCTGATTGCCGTAGCCGGCCTGTTCTGGCTGCAACGCCAACAGGCAGAAGTGGCCTGGCAATACATGCGCCGCTACTGCCAGCACCATGATCTGCAACTGCTGTCACTGGCCCGCCATCGGCGGGAGCTGGCACGTCATCCTCTGAGGCTGCTGACCCACTATCAGTTTGAATTCTCCAGCGATGGCGAGAGCCACTATCAGGGCACCCTCAAGATGCAGGGGCTGCACGTCGTGGGCGTCGAGCTGCCCCCCCATCGCATCCCCTCTGCCTGATCTCCACTCTCGTCTCTGCGCCCGGTTGCTGTGCCTGTCTATAATCTCAGGGATTAAACAAAGGGAGAGACGAGATGGAACCCCTTGTCCACGATCTGCCAGCCCTGTTTGCCCAGCTCGGGATGGCCAACGACGAGCTGAGCCTGCACCGCTTTGTGCACGACCATCACCTCGACAATGAGACCCTGCTGCCGGAGGCCAGTTTCTGGAATGCCGCCCAGGCCAGCTTCCTGCGCGATGCCCTGTGGAACGACTCCGACTGGTGCGAAGCGATCGACCAGCTCGATGTGATGCTGCGCCAGCCCCGCTAAGCCGCCCGCCCCTTTCCTCCCCTGCTGGCTTTGGTTAAGATCCCGCCCCGATATCGATCCCCCTTCTCACCCAGAGCATGCTTATGTCCGCCCACGAGATCATCCGAATTGCCAACGAGCTGGCCGCCAAGGGCCTGACGCCCACCACCGCCATGATCAAGGCCCGCCTCACCCAGCCAGTGCCGATGGCCGAGCTGCTGAAAGTGCTGAGCCAGTGGAAGCAGCAGCCCGTCGCAACCGCCGAGAACGAGATCCTGCAAGAGGCTGCTCCCCAGCCAGCACCGGAGCTCACCCTGCAGCAACTCGCCGAACAGCTCGCGCGCATCGAACAGAAGGTGGATCGCCTGACCGACCTGCTCCTCCAGCAGGGGCAAGGCTGAACCATGTATATCGTCGAACTCTGCTTTGAGTGTTACCGCGATACCTCCCTTGGCGAAGCCGAGCGGGCCATCGTCAACTACCTCGACATGCTGCGTTATCAGGGCCAGATCCTCGGCCGGGAGTTCCCTACCAGCATGCATGAGGGCTATTTCGTCAGTCGGGTGGTCTGCCCGGAGCAGGATAGCCTCCACCCCGACAACCAGAGCGAGCAGGTCAAACTGGCTGAGCAGCAGCTCAATCAGGCAGGGCTGCTGGCGCCCAAACTCCATCTGCAGGGGGCGGATCTGCTCTCCGACAGCACAGATCCTTGCGGCACACAGGGCGAGCGGCCGAGCTGGATGCTGCTCTATACCAGCTTTTTGCATACCTGCTCGCCGCTGCGCTGTGGCGACCACTTTGCCCCCATTCCGCTCTACCAACTGCCCGCGGTCGCCAACGGCGATCAGAAACAGATCATCAAGTGGCAGGAAGATTGGGAGGCGTGCGATCAGCTGCAGATGAACGGCTCCATCGCCGAACATGCGGCGCTGCACGAAATCGGCGATGTAGGCAGCCGTCTCTACCGGCGCGGCAGCGATCTGGCCAAACGGCTGGAAGTGCTGAGCGGCATCCCCACCTACTACTACCTCTATCGGGTGGGCGGGCTGAGCGCCGCCGAGGAGAAAGCGCGCCCCTGCCCCAGCTGTGGCGGTGAGTGGGCGCTGGCAGCGCCGCTGCACGAGATCTTCGACTTCAAGTGCGACAGCTGCCGTCTGGTCTCCAACCTCTCTTGGGATTTCAAGGATTAAGCGCGTTCCCTGTACGCGATGCCATCAAGAAAGAGCCTTGCCGCATGGCAAGGCTCTTTTCGTTCCGATGAGTAACCTTGAGTAACCTTGGCTCGAACAGGTGCTATTGCGGCAGCGTCTCCAACCGTTCCAGAAATGCAGGCAGGGAGGGGGCCAGCGGCAGACGGCGGCCCGAGTCGAGCCACTCCAGCCACACCTGACCACTCTCGTTATCCAGTGAGATGAGCGTCATCTCGTTGCGGGTGGTGGCAATAAAGATGGAGGGGGTTCGTTTTAGCTTGCGCAGCATCAGCAGGTGGCCGATGAGGTTCTCCTTGAGCAGGTCGAGATCCGCCTCGTTCCACGGCAGGATCAGTTCAAGGCGCAGTCCCTTGAAGAGGCAGGGGATAGGGCGGCTGAACCAGTGGCCAAACAGGACAATGGCGCTGGGATGAATCGTCAGCTCGAGGGCATCGGCCATGGCTGTAAAATCGGCGGGTTCGGGGCGATGGTGAGGACGCCAGGCCACCCGACCATCGGCGGGCTCACCAAGCTGGCAGGGGGAACGCCAGTCCGCCTCCCACTCGCACAGGGGCAAGCCTCGTCTGGCCTCGCCATCCCGTTGCCAGCGGGCAAAAAAGTGCTCCAGGGCAGACAAAACTTGATCCGACATCGAAAATCCCCACAATTGCTGGCAAAGTTCGCTATTGCACCACCAAACCCGGTAACAGACAAGGTTGCCAGCCGACCTTGCGACCTGGGAAACAGAATCCGGGATACCGAGAGGCCGACGCCCAAGCCAAACGGCTGCAACCATCCGGCCCTGCAATGGCCCGTTTCATTCCACTCATCATGAGCACATTACGTGAGCAACCCTGTGAGCAAACAAGATAGATACGCCGGGGCCAGCGCCCTGACCGGCCTGAGCCTGGGCCAGCAATCCGACTACATCAGCCAATACACCCCCTCCCTGCTGCAGCCGGTTCCCCGCAGTCTGAACCGGGATGACCTCCAGCTGGGCGATGATCTGCCCTTTACCGGTTGCGATGTCTGGACCCTCTATGAGCTCTCCTGGCTCAACGCCAAGGGCAAGCCAATGGTGGCGGTGGGTGAGGTGACCATTCCGGCCACCAGTGCGAATCTGATCGAATCCAAATCCTTCAAGCTCTACCTCAACTCCTTCAACCAGACCCGTTGCGGCTCTATCGAGGCAGTCGCCGCCATGCTGACCAAGGATCTGAGCGCCTGTGCTGGCGAGACCGTCAAGGTCACTCTGTTCCCCCTCGACAAGGCGCCGCACCAGATTGCTCTGCTGCCCGGCGAGTGCATCGACGAGCAGGATATCGAGGTCGACAATTACGAGTTTGATGCGTCCCTGCTGCAAGAGGCGGCCGGCAGCGAGCAGGTTGAAGAGACCCTGCACAGCCACCTGCTCAAATCCAACTGCCTGGTCACCAGCCAGCCGGATTGGGGCTCTGTGGTGATCCGTTACAAGGGACCCAAACTCGATCGGGAGAAGCTGCTGCGCTACCTCATCTCGTTCCGCCAGCACAACGAGTTCCACGAGCAGTGCATCGAGCGCATCTTCATCGACCTCAAGCACTATTGCCAACCTGAGCAGCTCACCGTCTATGCCCGCTATACCCGCCGCGGCGGCCTCGACATCAACCCGTTCCGCTCCGATTTCGAGGCGGTGCCCGCCAACCTGCGGCTGATCCGCCAATAAACGCAGGCATTGATAAAGGGCCGCCCAAACAGCGCACTGTTATCTCTGCCTTGCTGGCGCCTCGATACAGCTGACGACAAAGGATCCTGAGCACACCATCAGTAAACGCTGGACTCGCAGGGGGGGGCTTGGATAACATGCCTACACCTCTGCGCCGTCCTTAATCCAATGAATCAACTGTTTTTTCTGGCCATGATGATGTCCTCCCTGTCAGCTCCGGATCTGGATCTGGACAAGGAGCAACTCTCTATCGATCTGCAACACGCGCAATCGATGGTACTGGCTGATCCTGCCAGATGTGTCCAGATCACCACCGCCTTCCTGGCACGCGCAGCCAATAATCCCAAGCAAATCATCAGCAATCGCCAGGAGTTCGGCTATCGTGAACCCCTGCTCAGTTACAGCACCATCTCACAAGCCATCGGAGCACACCTGCTTGAAGGGGAGTGTCTGATCCAGTTGGGCCAGTATCAAGCCACCCAGCAAGTCCTCGACAAGGCAATGGCACTGGCGGAGAGAGAGCACCAACCCGAGCTCAAGGCCCACGCCCTCTATCTCAAGATCCGCAGCCAAGCCCTCAAACCAGATAACCAGAACACCAGCCGTGCCCTGATGGATCAACTGGACGAGCTGTTGGCTATCCCCACCCTCAAGCGGAGCCAGTTACAGGTCTATAGCCGCCTGCAACGCACCAGCTACGAGATTGAAAATCAGAATCTTGAAGACGCCAAGACCCATCTGGCGGATGCAAGGATCTGGGCTGCCAAAACCGCCAACCCTCTTGCCAGCGCTTGGGTCAGCGCCATCAGCGGCGACCTGTATCGCGTGCTGCAGCAACCCCAGCTGGCCCTTGGGGAATATATCGATGCCCAGCAACAGGCCAAAAGTTTCAACGACCCGCTTTTTCTCGGCCTGCTGTCGAACCAGATAGTCAAACTCTACCAGCAGGAGCAGGAGCCCCAGAAAGCACTGCAATATGCCAATGAAGCGGCCAACTATTTTCACTCCATCGGCAATCCGTCACTGCTATGTGACTCACTTATCGTGCTGGCACGCCTCAACCGGGATCAGGGGGAGCTCAATCTGGCGCTGGTCTATTTCTTCAATGCGCTGGACTTGCTCGATGAGGGGAATAGTCGGCCGCAGGCCTCCCTACTCAAGTACGAGATTGGCAAGACCTACCTGCAAAGCGGTAACCTCTCGCTGGCCAGCAACTACCTCAATGCGGCGCGCCAGTCCCATGAGCTGGGTGATGCCAAAGAGCCCCTGATCGATACCCTGCTGTTGCTCGGCGAGCTCTATCTGAAGAAGCAGGAGGCCGCCATCGCCATCCTGCAGTTGGAAAATGCCCGCGCACTGGCCAACCAGATAGGCGACTCTCGCCGCCAGTACGAGGTATTCCGCCTGTTGTCGCTGGCCTATGAACAGAAGGGATATCTGCACCAGGCTCTCGACAGCTACAAGCGCTTTCACCGCCTTGGTGAAGAGGTGCGGCAGCAGGAAATTGATCAGGAGCAGGCAGCGATCCGCGACAACTATGTCCAGGTCGAACGGGTACAGCACATCAAGGAGCTTCAGCAGCGTCTTAACAACAGCCAGCACCAGCAGGAGCGCTATCTCTGGTCGAGCATTACCACCAGCCTGCTGTTGGCGCTCTTTATCTACCTCTTCTTCACTCTCTGGCTCAAGCTGCGTACCGCCCGCCTGCACCTGAAACGGACCAATGAGGCCCTGCTGATCGAACCCCGCTCGGGGCTGGCCAACTGGCAGCGGCTGATGAACCGCTGGCCGCGTGAAATGGCAAAACGCCAGCTAAAATCGGATCGCTGGTACCTGAGTGAACAGCCCTCCAGCGAGTTCGATGACAAGCTGCACTATCTGCTGTTCCGGGTCCCCTTTTTGGTCAACACGCTGGAACGCCACGGCTATCAAGCCAGCAGTGAAATCGAACTGGCCTTTGGTGCCTATATGGACACCCTGACCCCGCAGGATGGTCGTATCTATGACTTGCGTGAAGGACACATGCTCTATGTGGTGCCACAGAGCCACGTCACCAATCTGCATCAGCTCGCAGGCGATCTACTGACGGCCATTGCCGCCTTCCCTTGCAGCTATCCGCTGGATCGCCGGATCAGCCTCGGGATTGTCAGTCACCCCTTCCTGCCCAAGGCGGCGACTGCGCTCGATCACAATGGCCTGTTTGATCTCTGCTACCTCGCCCTATCGGGAGCCATTCAGCTCGGCGACAAATACCGGCAGAACGCCTGGCTGGAGCTTGCTGCGATCGATTGCCAACAAGCGGCATTTTTTAATGGGGATGTGTGGCAATGCGGCCTGATGGCAATTGACAAGGGGCTAGTAAAAGTCAATTCTTCTCATGAAAAGCAATGGGTTAATTGGCACAGCCTGGCAAGGAAGTCGGCTGCCGATAACCATCAGGAAATGTAGATAACAGGCGAGGTTCGAAACCAAGTTCGACCACTGTTGCTATCCAACACCAAAAACAATAATGACAACAGGGCGACCTGATAATGAATGACATCGCTGCCGTAGCAGGACAATTGGCCAGACTCAGGGAATCCCTTCAGCAAAAGCAGCTGGAACTCGACGGCGTGCTCTCGTTTTCCGATGCAGAGCGTGCTCGCGGCATCCAGTTTATCAACAAGTTGATGCACTCCTGCCGCGGCTTCGACCGCGAGCTGGACAATCGCTTCGCCAAGCTCAAGCAGAAACTGGATAACAATCCCGCATTCACCGCG
Organism: uncultured Aeromonas sp.; assembly: GCA_945957575.1. Classification (GTDB taxonomy): domain Bacteria; phylum Pseudomonadota; class Gammaproteobacteria; order Enterobacterales; family Aeromonadaceae; genus Aeromonas. Next base: position 20,612 of record CAMFLW010000025.1, read on the forward strand.
CTGGATGAGGATCTGCTGGCCATTGAAAAACTGCTGCTGCAGCACAGTAATGCGCTGGAAGAGTCGATAACCCTGATCCAGACCGCCATCGATTTTGGCTCCAAACAGCTGAAAAACTTCAAGGGCTTCTCGGAAGAGACCCGCAAATCCCTGAAAGAATTTTTGGCAAGCCCCGCCGGTTATGGCATTGCCGATCATCAAAAGAAGGTGATCAAGCTGCTGGAGTTTTACCAACAGGCGCTCAAGATCCAGCTGCTGCCAAGCCAGCCCCTGTTGGCAACGCCAGGTGCAGCTCAACAAGAAAGCGATACTGCCAGCAACGATGGCCAGCCCGATGTCGACCCGTTTGATCTGAAGGATCACGCTCGCATCGCCGATGAGCTGCAGCGACTTATCACCGAACTCGATTTTGCTGGTGCCATTGGCGAGAGCCTCGGAGATATCCGCCGCCAGTTACTGGTCGGTATCACCCCGGCCATGCTGGCAGAGACTTGCATGCAGGTGATTGAGCTCATCATCGAAGGCACCCGCGAGGAGCGCAAAGCCGCCCGCACCTTTCTCAGTTCCCTCAACGAGAGCCTCTCGGCAGTGCATCTCGGGTTTACCGAATCCCTCGATGAGGGGCGTGCGCTGCAGAACGAAACCCGTGAAACCCGTGAAGCCCTGGTCTGCGAACTGCAGGCCATCGACCACTCCCTGGCCAGCCACAACTCCATCGATGCGCTCAAGCGCGCCATCTCCGGCCATATGGGCGCCATCAACCTGCTGCTTCAAGAACGGGAAAGTACCGCAGCACGGGAACGTCACCTGCTTACTCGCCTCTCCACCATGGAGTCCAAGCTGCGCTTGATGAAGGAGGAGACCGCCGAGTACAAGAAGCGGCTGACCATTCAAAAACACAAGCTGTTCCTCGACAGCCTGACCCAGGTGCACAACCGGGCTGCCCTCGATGAACGGCTGGAGCAGGAGTACAAACGTTGGCTTCGTTACCGCACTCCGCTCTGCATGGCGATCATCGACATCGATCACTTCAAGAACATCAATGACAACTACGGCCATATGGCGGGTGACAAGGCGTTGAAAGTGGTCGCCAAAGCGCTGCAGAGCGCGCTGCGTGACACCGACTTCATCGCCCGTTTTGGTGGGGAAGAGTTCGTGGTGTTGTTGCCCAACATTAACCCGGACAAGTTCCAGAAGCCGCTGGAGACCCTGCGCCAGACCATCAAGAGCATCCCGTTCCGTTTTCGCGATGCCAAGGTGGAGATCACCATCTCCATCGGCGCAACCCTGTTCAAGGATGGGGACAACCCGTCAGATGTGTTTGAACGGGCGGACAAGGCGCTCTATCACTCCAAGAACGCAGGTCGGGATCAAGTGACACTGGCCTGACAAGCGGCTAAAAAAACAGCGAACAGTCGTCGCCCTATTTCCCTCCCCCCTCTATTACCACTACTATCGATCTCAGGGGATGCAACATAGCGTCCCCTTTTCTCCCCAGGGAAAAACACAACGATAACAAGTGAGTAAAGGGGAACCTATGATTACGCACATCAATCCCGTCGGCAGCATGGATTTGCTGTCACAGCTTGAGGTGGATCGCCTCAAGCAGACTGCCTCCAGCGATATCTATCAACTGTTTCGCAACTGCTCGCTGGCAGTGCTCAATTCAGGTAGCCATACCGACAGCTCCAAGGAGATCCTGGAGCGCTTCAAATCGTTCGATATTCATGTGATCCGGCGCGAGCGCGGGGTCAAGCTGGAACTGTTCAATGCCCCCGAGCACGCCTTTGTCGATGGCGAGATCATTCGCGGCATTCAGGAGCACCTCTTCTCGGTGCTGCGCGACATTCTCTATGTATCCAACCAGCTTGAATCGAACCGGCTGGTCAACCTCACCAATTCGACCCACATCTCCAACGTGGTGTTTGCCATTCTGCGCAACGCCAAGGTGATCCTGCCTGGCGCGGACCCCAACCTGATCGTCTGCTGGGGTGGCCACTCCATCAACGAGGTCGAGTACCAGTACACCCGCGCCGTGGGCAGCGAACTGGGCTTGCGAGAGTTGAACATCTGTACTGGCTGCGGCCCGGGCGCCATGGAGGGCCCGATGAAAGGGGCCGCCGTCGGCCATGCCAAACAGCGGGTACGCAACGGGCGCTACATCGGCCTCACCGAGCCCTCCATCATCGCCGCCGAGCCGCCCAACCCCATCGTCAACGAGCTGGTGATCCTGCCGGATATCGAGAAGCGACTGGAAGCCTTCGTACGCCTGGGCCACGGCATCATCATCTTCCCGGGCGGGGTTGGCACTGCCGAAGAGCTGCTCTATCTGCTCGGCATCATGATGAACCCGGCCAACGAACGTCAGCCGATGCCGATCATCCTGACCGGCCCGAAAGAGAGTGCCGACTACTTCCGTGCCATCGATGACTTCGTCAAGGCGACCCTGGGCGAACCGGCTACCCGGCTCTATCGGATCATCGTCGGCGATGCGCCGGAAGTGGCGCGGGTGATGAAAGAGGCGATGCCCAAAATTCGCGAATATCGCAAATCGGTCGGCGATGCCTACTCCTTCAACTGGTCACTCAAGATTGAGCCGGAGTTCCAGCTCCCCTTCGAGCCGGATCACGCCTGCATGGCCAGCCTGGATCTGCATCGCAACCAGCCGCCCCAGTTGCTGGCAGCCAACCTGCGGCGAGCCTTCTCCGGCATCGTCGCCGGCAACGTCAAGGAAGGGGGCATTCGCGCCATCGAGAAGAAAGGCCCCTTCAAGCTGCACGGCGACAAGGAGCTGATGCAACTGATGGACAAGCTGCTGGAGAGCTTCGTCAAGCAGCAGCGGATGAAACTGCCGGGCAGTCAGTATGTGCCTTGCTACGAAATCGTACGCTGACGGGTAAAGCAGGTAAATCGAGGGGCGCAATGCGCCCCTCTCTTTTGCCACTCAGCTGCCAACGGCCATCAATCCCCCATCAGGCCCGCGGGTTTGTTACAATGGGGCGTCCCGACTGCCAAGAGTGCCCCATGTCAAATCCAAGGCCACACCTGCTTATCATCGATGCCCTCAACCTCATCCGCCGTCTGCATGCGGTGCAATCACAGCAGGCGCTGACCCCTGCCCAGGCCCTGGTCGCCACCCGCGCCAACCTCATCAATACCTGCCGCAAGTTGCTGGCCAATAGCGAACCGACCCATGTCATCGCGGTTTTCGACGGGGAGGTGCATAGCTGGCGCAAGGAGCTCTATCCGGCCTACAAGGTGGGGCGAACCCCCATGCCCCCTGAACTGCGTGAGGGGTTGGCGACCCTGCAGGATGCCTTTTGGGAGTGCGGGGTCGACGCTCTGCTCTCCGAGACCGATGAAGCGGATGATCTTATCGCCACCCTGGCCTGTGGCATTGCCCAACACGGGGCAAGGGCTACCATCATCTCCACCGACAAGGGGTTCTGCCAACTTATCTGCCCGCAGATCCAGATCCGCGACTACTTCAACAAGCGCTGGCTGGATGCCGCCTTTGTCGAGCAGCAATACGGGGTTGTGCCGATACAACTGGTCGATTTCTGGGCGCTGACCGGTATCGGGGGCTCCAACATCAAGGGCGTTCCGGGGATTGGCCCCAAGACCGCAACCCAACTGCTGCAGCAATATGGCGATCTGGCCACCATGCTAGCTGCCTGCGAGCAGGAAGAGGCAGCGAAAGCACTGCTCAAGCTGCGTCAGCACAGGGAAGAGGCGCTGCTGGCCCAGCGATTGGTGCGGTTGCAACAGGATATTCCGCTGGGATTCAACCTGCGGGACATCCGTTACCCACCCCAGCCCGAATAACGCCCGAACAAAAATGCAGGCAAGGACGCGAACCATGACGAGACTCACCCTCACCGTTGATGAAAATGAGTAGAATGTAAAGGAATGTGGTTGGATTGCTAAGTAAATGATATAAAGCAGCCCCATCCTCCCCTATACCCTGGAAGTGGAACCCTCTCATGTCCAAAAGAACAATTACCGTTATCCCGGGCGACGGCATTGGCCCCAGCATCATCGAATCAGCCATCCAGATCCTGACCCACGCAGGCTGTGATTTCGAATATGAGTATGCAGATGCGGGTCTGGTTGCCCTTGAAAAGCATGGCGAACTGCTGCCACAGGCGACGCTGGATCTGATCGAGAAGAACAAGGTCACCCTGAAAGGGCCGCTCACCACCCCGGTTGGTGGCGGTTTTACCTCCATTAACGTCTCCCTGCGCAAGAAATTCAACCTCTACGCCAACGTGCGTCCGGTCATCTCCTTCAAGGGCACCAAGAGCCGTTACGAAAACATCGACATCATCACAGTGCGCGAGAATACCGAAGGGATGTATTCAGGCGCTGGCCAGAAGCGCAGCGATGACAACAAGAGCGCCGAGGCGATGAGCATCATCACCCGCGAGGGAGCCGAGCGCATCGTCAAATTCGCCTTCGAGCTGGCCCGTCAGGAGGGGCGCAAGAAGGTCACCATCATCCACAAGGCCAACATCCTCAAGTCGACCTCCGGCCTGTTCCTCGAAGTGGCCCGTGAAATCGCCAGCCACTACCCGGACATCCAGAGCGAAGAGATGATCGTCGATGCCGCCTGCATGAATCTGGTGATGTATCCGGAGCGCTTCGATGTGATGGTCACCACCAACCTGTTTGGCGACATTCTCTCGGACCTGTGCGCCGGTCTGGTTGGCGGTCTCGGCATGGCGCCCGGTGCCAACATCGGCGATGGCGCCGCCATCTTCGAAGCCGTCCACGGCTCGGCGCCGGATATCGCAGGCAAGAATATCGCCAACCCGACCTCGGTGATCCTCGCCTCCATCCAGATGCTGGAGTACCTCGGTATGCAGGATAAAGCAGAGCGGATCCGCGAGGCGGTACGCGCCACTATCGAATCCGGTGATCGGGTTACCCGGGATCTGGGTGGTAGCGCCTCTACCAGCGAATTTACTCAGGCCATCATCGATCGGTTATAAGTTAATCCATTGATATTGAAAGGGAGCTTCGGCTCCCTTTTTTATGTTTACGATTACTTTGCCACTCCCCAAACAGCAACTATGTTCAATAGAGAAGAAGAACAGGGAGTGTTTTTCATGAAGGGGGACGGGTGCTATCTGGTTGCGACTCTGCTGCTGGTTTGTGGTACTGCCAGTGCCTTCGAACAGGCTCAACCAACCCAAACCGCCAAACTGCCGCAGCAGGAAAAACGGACGGTCACCGAGGTATGGCGCTCAAGCCTGGATACCAACGATCTGCTCAAGGCGCCCAAGCCCTTGTCTTTCGGCATAGAGGTGATCACCGACAACTATGGTAACCAGAAGGTCACCTCCTACCAGCAGCTTAATCTGACCCCGGAAAAGAGCGTCAGTCTCTCGTTCGATCGCTACAAACCCAGAGTCAAGTTCCGGGCTGGCAGTATGAATACCGCCATCAAGCTCAGAGGAGACGGGATAAAAATGCAGTTCAATCCGGTCGACAAAACCATCCCGCTGCAGATCGAGCTCAAAGTAACAGATGACGAGTCATCCCTGCGCCTCGATTACCGTTTCTGATATTTCCTGTCCCCTAATAGCAAAAGACCGACAGGTTTCCCTGTCGGTCTTGCCATTTATCGTCCGGGCTGAACGCTTAGATCACGCCTTTGGCTCGAGCTTGGAGACCCAGTACTTGTTGTAGACATGCACGGTGATCTCTTCACGATCGTGATAGAGCTGCTTGGCCTGGATCACGAACGCGTTGTCGATCTCCTTGAGCATCTCACGCAATACCTCGATATTGTGCACCGATTCGGCATAACGCTTCTTCATCGGCAGCTTGAGATTGAACATCGCCTCCTGGCAGTCACCCTCACGGAACCAGTCCGCAATCATGTGAACGACCCGCGCCGGTTTATCGACCATGTCGCACACCAGCCAGTAGGTGTTCTTCTTGCTCGGGCGCCAGACAAAACCGTCATCGCGCACATGTTTGACCTGACCGGTATCCATCAGAGATTGCGCCATCATGCCGTTGTCGACCGCCGTCACCATCATGCCACGACGCACCAGCTGATAGGTCCAGCCACCCGGGCAGGCACCCAGATCCACCGCCTTCAGGCCGGAGCAGAGACGCGTATCCCACTCTTCTCGCGGCACGAACACGTAAAACGCCTCTTCCAGCTTGAGGCTGGAGCGGCTCGGCGCATCGGCCGGGAAGCGCAGACGCGGGATCCCCATATGGAATCCGGAGTTGTTGAAGGAGTAGGAGTAACCCAGCAGCACGTGATCATTGGCCATGAAGAAGGCGTGGAACACCGGGCGGTTCGGCGTCTCCTTCTTGGTCAGGATCTCGTTGTTGCGCAGCACCTGACGCAGCGGCACGGTGAACTTGCGGCAGAAGGCCGACAGCTCTTTCGCTTCGTTGGTGTCAGCAGTCTCTACCCGCAGATCGCCACAAATGGTGTAGTCACTCACAGCTTCGATGATGGGGGTGATCCTGTCCGCGACATCCAGCGCTTTCAGCTCATGAGTGACCACCAACATCTGGCGGATGAAGATGAGCTCCCGGAACGGCAACTTGCGCGCCAGCAGGTCCGCCTGCTCCTCGTCATACAGTTCGAAGATCACATAACCGCTGTCGTCCTTGACCCGAGCGAAACCGTAGCACTGCATGTTACCGGCACGCTCGGTGATCTCTGCAGCCGCCTCTTTCTCAAAACCGGGGCGGCAATAAAGCAGCAGATTATTCATTTTTTCCTCCAAGACGACAGCCAGCCCAGATCAGGGCCGCCCATCCCAACATAAAACAGAGGCCACCAGCCGGGGTAATCAACCCCAGCCCCTTGCTGCCAAGCAGCACCATGGCGTAAATACTGCCGGAGAATCCGATGATCCCCAGCACAAAAGCGGTGCCAGCCAGCTGGATCACCCTGCTGCGCACCCCACACCAGCCCAGAACCAGCAGGGCCAATGCGTGAAAAAACTGATATTGCACGGCGGTATTGAATGCCGCCAGACGCTCGGGCGTAATGCCGGTCGCCGCCAATCCATGGGCGCCATAAGCCCCCAGCATGGTGGCCGTCAACCCGAAGAGACCGGCCAGTATCAGCCAATGTCGATGGATCTGCATCCTCACTCTCCCTCTCTCATCACCGCTGGCAATAAAGCCAACCCTCTCGTGCTATCCATGCCGGGCCACAAAATGGCTGATGGCCGCCGCTGCATGCTGCATATTCTCCTGCTCACTCACACCACTGGCTTTACGCGGTTTGAAACCATGATCACCATCGGTCAACCAATGGACCGATACGGCGGGTGAGAAGGGGAAATCGGCCAGTTCGGCGCGACTACCGAAGGTGTCGCGCTCACCCTGCAACAGCAGGGTTGGCACTGCAATATGCTTGAGTACCTCGCCTCGCCAACTGTCGGGCTTGGCCGGAGGGTGGAAAGGATACCCGAGAATCAGCAAACCTGCAGCATTCATCTCACCCTCGCCTTCACGATACAGTTCTGCCGCCATCCGCCCGCCCATCGACTTACCCGCCAGAAACAGCCGGGGATGGGCAAATTCCCGCACCATCTCGCGCCAGTGGGCAAGCAAGACGGGTTGTCGGTCCGGCGGGCGACGCTTGCCATCCTGAGCTCGCTTGCTCATATAGGGGAAGTTGAAGCGCACCACTTCGATGTCGGGGCCAGCCAGCAGGCGTGACAACTCGGCAAGAAAGGGGTGATCCATCCCCGCGCCCGCCCCGTGGGCCAGCAAAATGCGAACGGGGGCATCAATTGCCCCCTCGCGGATCACCTCAGGCATCGGCGAGCCTTGCCCTGCGACGCGCCTCTTCCTGCTCCACCAGTTCCAGCATCCAGTCACGGAAGGCTACGATCTTGCCCTGATCCGACTGTTGCTCCTGGCAAACCAGATAGAAGGCATTTTTGCTCACCAGTACCTGCTCGAACGGGCAAATAAGGCGGCCGGCCTCAATCTCGGGTTGCGCCAGCACGCTGTGGCCAAGCGCGACCCCCTGACCGTGGATCGCCGCCTGGATCACCATGGTGGAGTGGCTGAAGATGGGCCCCTGATTAACGTTGGGGGCATCGATATCGAGCTGGCGAAACCAGGCCTTCCAGTCACGGCGGGAGGTATCGTGCAGCAGGGTATGAAGGGTCAAATCCTGCGGCGTACGCAGTGGCTTGGGCCCGGTCAGCAGCAAGGGGGAGCAAACGGGGATCAGGTACTCGGTGTGCAGCTTGTCGGAGCGCAGACCCGGCCAGTTACCGCGGCCGTAGTAGATGGCCACATCCACATCATCGGTCAGCGACCCTTCGTCGAGATCGACCGCCTTGATCCGTACATCGATATCGGGGTGGCGTTCACTGAACTTGACCAGCCGCGGCACCAACCACTGGATGGCAAAACTCGGCTGCAGGCTCACCGTCAGCGCCCCTTTGGCACTGCGCGCCAGCAGCTTGTCGGTCGCTTCCGAGATGGAGGCAAAGATATCCTTGATATCCAGGAAATAGCCCTGCCCCTCTTCCGTCAACAGCAGGGAGCGGTTTTTGCGGCGGAACAGCTTGATGCCAAGATACTCCTCCAGCGCCTTGATCTGATGACTGATGGCAGCCTGGGTAACGAACAGCTCTTCCGCAGCCCGGGTAAAGCTTAAGTGACGAGCCGCAGCTTCGAACGCCTTGAGGGCATTGAGCGGGGGTAAACGACGAGACATGACACCAGCCGGCGATGAGTTTTTCTAATGGGGCGCATTATAATTTGTCGGTTGCGGGTCGACCAGTGAATAAACATAATTCGCCCAGCAATCAGTCGCCATATGGCTCACATTTTCTACTACATGTTGGTTTGCATGGTTTTTTCGTGGGTCGTTCAACTGTGATTGTGGTGTTGTGTTTCTTCCTCTGCGGGAAGAGGGGCCCAAATCTTCTCGATTTGACCCAGTCTGTCATCTGAATGTGTTTGGCGCCTCCAGCTGGACGGCGCCTTTTTTCATCTCTTATACCTTGAACTGCCCCACCAGTTGCTGCTGTTTGTCAGCCAGCGCAGCGAGCTCGCGGCCATTTTCGGCGGAGGTCGCCGCCTCGGCGCGGATGGTGTGGCTCACATCGCGAATGTTGCTGACGTTTCGGTTGATCTCGTCAGCCACCCGACTCTGCTCCTGGGCCGCCCGGGCAATCTGCTCGTTCATCTGATGAATGGTGGAGACCGACTGGATGATCTGCTCCAGCACCTGCACCGAGAGATCCACCTTGGTGAGCGTCTCGTCAGCCTGGTCATGGCCATCGCGGATCGCCTTGACTACGGCGCCGGTACCGGATTGCAGTTGGCTGATCAGGTTCTGGATCTCGACAATCGCATTCTGGGTACGGCCTGCCAGATTGCGCACCTCATCAGCCACCACGGCAAAGCCACGGCCCTGTTCACCGGCTCGCGCCGCTTCGATGGCCGCATTGAGTGCCAACAGGTTGGTCTGCTCGGCAATCCCCTGGATCACGATGAGGATATCATTGATGTTGCCGCTGTTGGCCGAGAGATGCTCGGCTACCGGCTGGGCATCGTTGATGATGGTCATCAACTTGCGCATCGCCTCCTGAGTGCCAGCCACCACATATTTTCCCTCTTGCGCCGCAGCGTCAGTAGTGTTGGCGGCCGCCACCGCCGACCCGGCATTGCCACAGACCTGCAACGCCGTGGCGCTGAGCTCTTCAAATGCGGTCGCCACCAGGTCGATCTCCTGATACTGGGTATGCATGCCGCTGCTGGTGCGCTCGGCCACCTGCGCAGCTCGTTCGGCACTGCTGCGGGTGCCTGAGACAGTATCAATCACCTGACTGATGGTAGATTGCAGCTTGTTGAGGAAGCTGTTAAACCACTTGGCCAGCTCGCCAATCTCGTCTTGCCGCAGGATCTCGATGCGCTGGGTCAAGTCCCCCTCGCCGCTGGCAATATCCTTGAGGCGGGCAACCACGGCACGGATGGGGGCAACGATTTGACGGGCCATCAGCCAGATAAAGCTCAAAGCCAACAAGGAGATAAGCGCGCCAATCCCAAGCTGGGTGGCAACGCTGCGGCTCGATTCACTGGCGAGATCCTCTTGCAGTTGCTGCGCCGATGCTAGCACCACGACTCGGGGCAACTCGATATAGATGCCCCACTTGCGATCGGTGCCACGCATGGATACCGGGACAAAGGTCTGCAACAGGGAACCGTCGCTGCTCCAGCGCGTCAGCTCCTGACCCTGACTGAGCCAGCCTTTCAGCTCGCCGGCCAGCCCCTGATACTTCTGATCCAGCCCGCGTCCCATGGTCACATCGAACTCATCGGCTCCCGCCACGCGCCCCTCATGACTGACCAGCAAGATTCTGCCTTTGCCGTCATAGAGCTCCTTGTCCATGGTACTGACCAGACTCTGCAAGGTGGCGAGGGAGATATCGACCCCGACCATCCCCAGCAAGGTCTCCTGTTCCAGCAGCGGGACCGTCACCGAGGTCATCAATATCTGTTTATCGCCCACATCGTCCAGATAGGGCTCCAGCAGGCAGAGGGCTCGGGTGCGAATACTGCAGCGATACCACTCGTTTTCCACACCACCGGCAACGGTCGAGCTCTCGTCAGCCAGCACATCTTCGTTCTGCACCTCGGGCACCAGCTTGCCGTTGTCGTACGCCCAATAACTGGAGAAGCGCCCCTTGTCGTTGGAACCCAACGCCGTTGAGCCCTGATAGTTGCTGTCTTCCCCATCCAGCTGGTCAGGCTCGAACACCGCATAGACACCGAGCAGGTTGGTGGATGAGGCTGCCGCATCGTGCAGTTGCTGATTGATCGCCCCGCGCAGCGCCTCCGAATGAACGAAGTTATCGGCTGCATTCTTGCGCTGGAACAACACGCTTTCGGCCAGCAAGCTAGCACGGAAATAGGCCTCATCGAGATAGCTGGTCACCTTGGCCGCCTGCTCCGAGCCCATCGCCTTCATCCAGTTTTCGGCCGACTGCTGCGCCTCCTGCATCGTGGAGTGCCGCACCTGCTGTTGCATCTTGTTCGCGTTGTAAATCGAAGAAGCAACCAGAGCAGCGGCTGTCACCAACAGGCAGCAACCGGCGATCAGGGTAATCCGACCCTGGACAGAAAGAGCATTCATGCCAATATTCCTACGTCATACAGAGAGAGATGGATAGATTATCGACTTTATAAACAAAAACTTAACCCTATCACAGCAAATCCAGCGAGAGTTGATTAACTTCCCCCTCTTTTGGCAAACCCACCACCAATCCCAACAGGCGAACCGAACGTCCTTGTGCCCGTTGCAGCCCCTCTTTGAGCAGGGGAACAAACAAGGCGGGCAGATACCCACCCTGACTGCGATAGACGGTGGTCTGGTGGAAATCGGCAAACTTGAGCTTGATCCCCTGACCCATTACCTGATCGGCGGGGCACGCCAGCTGAAATCGCCGCTCCAGCTCTGGCAGCAGTTGCTGTAATACCGCCAGGCAGGCCTCTTCGTCACAGAGATCGCTTGCCAACGTGGTCTCCACCCCGATGGTTTTACGGATCCGGTGCGCCTGCACCGGTTGCTCGTCCAATCCCCAGATGCGGGTCGTCAGCATCTCGCCCAGCTTGCCAAAATGACTGCACAGCTCATCCTCCGACAAGGCTCTGGCATCCTCGCAGGTGTAAAGTCCCTGCGCCTCGAGACGCTCGGCGGTCTTGCGCCCCACGCTAGGCAGTTTGCCAAGGGGCAACTGGCAGACAAACTCAGCCACTTCATCGGGACGAATAACAAACAAACCATCGGGCTTGCGCTGCTCCGAGGCGAGCTTGGCAAGAAACTTGTTGGGCGCCACACCGGCCGAAGCGGTCAGTCCCAGCTCGGTGACAATGGCATGACGGATCTCCTGGGCCATCAGGGTGGCGCTGCCACCACAACAGCGACTGTGGGTCACATCGAGATAGGCTTCATCCAGCGACAAAGGTTCAACCTGATCGGTATAACGGAGGAAAATGGCCCTGAGCTGACGGGAGATATCCTTGTACACCGCCATCCGTCCCGGGATCAGCACCAGCGGCGGGCAGAGTTTCTTCGCCAATGCACTCGGCATGGCGGAACGCACCCCGAACCGGCGTGCCACATAGTTGCAGGTCGAGATGACGCCACGCCGCTCGGAGGCCCCACCGATGGCAAGCGGCACCTCCCGCAGGGATGGATTGTCCCGCATTTCCACCGCGGCAAAAAAGCAGTCCATGTCGATATGGATGATCTTGCGCATACCACTGTATAAATAAACAGACATGGCATCATATTACTGCAAGCCCGGGAGGAGCTCTATCTCAATCCATGGCCGCGATCCTGTTAGACTCCAAAGAGACCTCATCAATCACACTAACAAGGAGTGTTGGCAATGAAATATCTCTGGTTGGGGCTCTGTCTGTTACCGCTCGCCGGGATCGGCAAAAACAATCCGACTGCCGAGTGCCGTTGGCTCTACGATCGCATCGCGGCACTGGAACAGGCCATCAAGAAGGCTCTGTCCCAATTCCGTGTTGAAAGGCTAATCTTGAAGTAAGCCATTACCTTGAGGGCTACCATCATGGACACCCCAGCCTTTCAACACCTGTTATCCCTCTTTCCCCAGTTAACCCTGCGCCAGC
>CAMFLW010000026.1 GCA_945957575.1 uncultured Aeromonas sp.
AAGCCGGCCATCAGGGTCACCATGGAGGTGCCACCATAGCTCACCAGCGGCAGGGGCACCCCCACCACCGGCAAGATGCCGCTCACCATGCCCATGTTGACGAACACATAGACGAAGAAGGTGAGGGTGATGGCGCCACCCAGCAGCCGCTCGAAGCTGTTCTGGGCCTGCATCGAGATAAACAGGCAGCGGCTGATGACGTAGAGATAGAGCACCAGCAGCAGGGCCACCCCCACCAGACCGAACTCCTCGCTGAATACCGCGAAGATAAAGTCGGTGTGGCGCTCGGGCAGGAACTCCAGCTGGGACTGGGTGCCTTGCAGCCACCCCTTGCCAAAGACGCCGCCGGAGCCGATGGCAATCTTGGACTGGATGATGTGATAGCCGCGACCGAGCGGGTCTTTCTCCGGGTCGATCAGCATCATGACCCGCTGGCGCTGATAGTCGTGCATCAGGAAGAACCAAAGCACCGGCATAAAGGCAACGATCAGCAAGACCGCCAAGCCGATCAGCCACCAGCTGAGCCCCGCCAGGAAGATGACGAAGAAGCCGGAGGCAGCCACCAGAATGGAGGTGCCAAGGTCGGGCTGGGCGGCGATCAGCAGGGTGGGCAGCAGCACCATGATGAGGGCGATCACCACATGGCTGAACTTTGGGGGCAGCGAGTGGCGACTGAGCCAGGCGGCCACCATGATCGGCATGGAGAGCTTCATCACTTCAGAGGGCTGGAACTTCATAAAGCCGAGATCGAGCCAGCGCTGGGCTCCCTTGCCGATATGGCCGAACACGTCCACCGCAATCAACATCAGCACCACCACGGCGAACAGCGGCACCGACCAGCGGGCGTAGAGGGAGGGGGGCAACTGGGCCATGCCGATCATCAGGGCGAAAGCGAGGCCGCCGCGCACCAGTTGGCGCACGATGGAGTCCATATCCTGACCCGAGGCGGAGTAGAGAACCACCATGGAGAGGGTCATCACGGCCAGTAGACCGAGCAGCAGGGGCAAGTCGATATGCAGCTTGTACCAGATGCTCTGTTGCCGAGCTGAATTACTCATGGGAAACAACCTTGTGCTGGATTGACGACATCGCTTGGGGGCGTTGCAGGTCAGCCTGCTGCGCTAGCCCGATATGTGACGGGCACCCGAGACGCGGCTGGCGGGCTGAATTACTCATGGGGGGCGACCTCACTCGGTTGGGATGGCTTTTCCGGTGCCGGTGGCAGTTGCGGATCAGGGGGCAGCAGATAGGCATCCAGCATCTGGCGTGCAATGGGCGATGCGGCACGGCCACCACCACCACCAATGGAGTTCTCCAGTACCAGCGCAACGACCGCCTTGGGGGCCTCGAAGGGGGCATAAGCGACGAACAGGGCGTTATCGCGATGCTCCGCCTTGACTGTCTTGATGTTGTAAACCTGATTTTCCTTCAGACCGACCACCTGAGCGGTGCCCGACTTGCCGCCCGAGGAGTAGGGGGCTTTGGCAAACGACAGGCGACCACTGCCTTCACTGCCGTGGTTGACGCGCCACATGCCGTCCTGAGCCACTTTCCAGAAGCTGTCGTTCTTGAGCTTGAGGGCGATGTTGGGATTGACGGGGGCGTCGACCACCCCCGCCTGCGAGGCGGTGCTCTTGAGCAGGTGTGGGGTGACGTCGTGACCGTTCTGGGTCAGGATGCTGATCGCCTTGCCCAACTGCAGTGGGGTGGCGCTCCAGTAGCCCTGACCGATACCGATAGAAATGGTGTCACCCTGATACCAGGGCTGGCGCCAGCGGGCCATCTTCCATTCGCGCGATGGCATGACGCCCTTGGTCTCTTCATAGAGATCGACCCCGGTATACTGACCGAAACCGAATTTGGTCATATAGCTGTGGATCTTGTCGATCCCGACCCGATAGGCGAGATCGTAGAAGTAGGTATCTGCCGAGACCTCGATGGCGCGATAGACATCGAGCCAGCCGTGGCCCCAGCGGCGCCAGTCGCGGAACTTCTTGGTGGTGCCGGGAATGGAGAAGCTGGGACCACCGAAATAGCGGTAGCCCGGGGTGATGGCCCCCTCGTTGAGGCCCATGATCGACATCATGGGTTTGACGGTGGAGGCGGGGGCATAGATCCCCTGGGTGGTGCGGTTCACCAGTGGCCGCGCCGGATCGTTGAGCAGCGCCGAGTAGTTGGCGCTGGAGATGCCGGTTACGAACAGGTTGGGGTCATAGCTCGGGCTCGACTCCAGCGCCAGGATGGCGCCGGTTTTCGGGTCCATCATCACGATGGCGCCGCGCTGGCCGGCCAGCAGTTGCTGGGCCTTGAGCTGCAGCCGTACATCGATGTTGAGGTAGATATCTTTGCCGGGAATGGGCGGCTGGAACTTGAGGGTGCGGACAATCCGGCCGCGGTTGTTCACCTCGACCTCCTGATAGCCTGCCACCCCGTGCAGCTCATCCTCGTAATACTTCTCCACCCCCTGTTTGCCGATATCCTTGGTGGCTGCGTAGTTGGCTAGTTTGTCTTCCTTGTCGAGGCGCTCCACGTCGCGGGTGTTGATCTTGGCCACGTAGCCCAGCGCATGGGTGAGAGTGTCACCAAACGGGTAGTAACGCTTGAGGTAAGCCTCGATGCTGGCGCCCGGGTAGTTGTGCTGGTTGACCGAGAAGAGGGCCACCTGATACTCGGTCAGCTTCTCGTAGAGGGCGACCGGCTTGAAGCGGCGCTGGCGCTTCACTTCGGCCAGAAACTTCTCTTTGGTCCCCTCCGGCAGACCCAGCAGGGCGACCAGCTCATCGGCGGTTTTGTCGAGATCCGGCGTCTCTTCGGGGACTATCTCCAGACTGTAGACGGGGCGGTTTTCCGCCAGCAGTACGCCGTTGGTGTCATAGATGAGGCCGCGCGGCGGCGCCACCGGCACCACCCGGATGCGGTTGGAGTTGGAGCGGGTCTGGTAGGTGTCGTAGGACTCGACCTGCAGGTAGTAGAGGTTGCCCAGCAGCACCAGCATCAGCACGACGATGCCGATGTAGGCTACCAGAGTGCGCCGGAAGAACAGATTGCCCTCGGCACTGTGATCGCGCATTTCGATGCGTTGTTTCAGCATGCCTTTACCTCAGAACCATTGGGGCAATAACAGCAGGAGCGGCATTGTTCACTCTCTGTGATTCGCATGTGTGTCGGGGAGGGTGAGCCACATCCTGGCTCACTCCCTGTGATACGGGTGATTGGTGGTAATGCTCCAGGCTCGGTAGAGGCTCTCGGCGACCAGTACCCGCACCAGCGGATGGGGCAGGGTCAGCGGCGACAGCGACCAGCTCTGCTCGGCGGCAGCCTTGCACTCGGGGGACAAGCCTTCCGGCCCGCCGACCAGCAGGGCGACATCGCGGCCATCGAGTTTCCACGCCTCCAGCTGGGTCGCCAGCTGCTCGGTAGTCCAGGGTTTGCCCGGAATATCGAGGGTGACGATGCGAGAGCGGCCAGCGGCTGCCAGCATGGCTTCCCCTTCCTTTTGCAGGATGCGGGGAATATCGGCATTTTTGCCCCGTTTGCCGGCGCCAATCTCGACGAGTTCAAATGGCATGTCTTTGGGGAAGCGGCGGCGATACTCTTCGAAGCCATGCTCTACCCAGGTGGGCATCTTGGTGCCCACCGCAATCAACTGGATCTTCATCTGGTTACGTTGCTGCTCTCGTTATTGCGTGTTCATCTGAGCGGCACCGCTCCACAGTTTTTCCAGCTGGTAGAAGTCACGATGTTCATCCTGCATCACATGCACGATCACCGAGCCCATGTCTACCAGTACCCACTCACCGCTCAACTCGCCCTCCACGCTCAGCAAGTCGAGCCCGGCATGGCGAGCTTCACTGGCCAGATGGTGGGCAATGGCGCTGACGTGACGACTGGAGTTGCCGGAGCAGACGATCATGGTGTCAGTGATGCTGGACTTGCCGCGGACATCGAGGGTGATGATATCGCGGCCTTTCATGTCATCGATCTTGTCGATGATAAAGGCGTGCAGTTCTTGGCCTTGCAATGAGTCTCTCCTGTATTCCGGCGCCTGACAGCGTGAGGGCGGCGGATTATATCATGGTCACTCCCGTTTCCTACCGGAACGGGGCAACTGGGGAGTCTTACCGGCAGATGGCGCGGTAGAGCCCCTGTTGATCAATATAGTGCGCAACCGGCTCGGGCAAGAGGTAGCGGGGATCTTCTCCCGCAGCCAGCAGCTCGCGCAGCCGGGTGGCGGATAATTCGATGGGCTGGTTGCTGGCCAGCCAGATATGGCCTGCCCGTTGCCGGTGCAGTGCGGCTACCTCTTTGACCTGATGATGGGCCAGCAGTTCAGCCAGTTCGGCCGGATAATCGGGTTGCCAGCCGGGACGGGTGCTCACCACCAGATGGGCGTAGTCGAGCAGTTCTCGCCAGCGGTGCCAGCCTGGCAGGCCGAGCAGGGAATCCATCCCCATCAGAAAACAGAGCGGCGTATCGGGCAGCTCCTGACGCAGTTCGATCAGGGTATCGATGGTGTAAGAGGGCTTGTCGCGCCAAAGCTCCCGCTCATCCACCACGAAGTGGCGGTTCTCTGCCGCCGCCAGCTTGACCATGGCCAGACGCTGCTCGCTGGAGCAGTGCGGGTTGGCGCGGTGGGGCGGAATATGGTTTGGGATCAGCCGCACTTCGGCCAAACCTATCGCATCGCGTGCCTCGATGGCGGGGCGCAGATGGCCGATATGAATGGGGTCGAAGGTACCACCCAGCAAGCCGACAGGTGCCTGCAACGGGTTGCCAGAGCGCTTCAGCACGGGCTGCTCTCCATCACCAGCGGCAGCGGGGTGCCATCACGAAAGCCGAGGGCGATGGTCTGCAGCATCAGCCAGGCCTGCTCGGTATCGAAGCTGCGCTGGGCGTCATCCAGTTGCGCCATCAGCTGCCACAGTTGCTGCAACTTGGCGAAAGGGAGCCGGGTCAGCGCCTGTTGAATGAGCTGTTGGCGGCTCTGCCAGATACGCAGGCGGCTGAAGTGTTCCCCCAGTGGCTGGCCGCCTCGCATCGCCAGCGACAGTTCGGTGAGCTGCTCCAGCTCGCGGCAGAGGGTCCATGCCAGCATCCCCGGCTCGGTGCCTTCGGCCCGCAGGGCGGCCAGAATGCGCTGAGCCCGGTTCACCTTCCCTTCCAGCAGGGTATCGACCAGCTGGAATGGGGTGAAGTGGGCGTGGCGGATGATGGTCTCCTGCAGATAGGTGACGCTGATGGGCTGGGGCGGCGAGAGCAGGGTCAGCTTCTCGATCTCCTGGCTCGCGGCCAGCAGGTTGCCCTCGTAGGAGTGGCACATGAAGTTGATGGCATCGGGCAGCGCCTTGAGGCCAAAGCGCTGGAAGCGGGCGCTCATCCAGCGTGGAAAGAACTTGGGCTCCGGGTGGTTGACCGGCACATAGGTGCCGATCTGGTAGAGCTTGTCGAACCAGGCTGACTTCATCTGGGTCTGGTTGAGGCGACCACCGCTCAGCACCAGCAGCAGGTCGGGATGGAGTTGTTTGCCGATTTCGCTGATACGGACAGCGAGATCCTTGTCGACCTTGGCGGGCAGCTCCAGCTCGATGATCTGGCGGGCGGAGAAGAGGCTCATCGCCTGACAGGCGTCGTAGACCTGATTCCAGTCCAGACCGGCTTCAACCACGAAGGTGTGGCGCTCATCGAAACCCTGCTTGCGGGCGACCTGACGGATAGCGTCGATGGCCTCCAGTCGTAACAGGGGTTCGTCACCAAAAACGAGATAGCAGGGCCGAAGCCCTGCTTTGAGGTGGTCACCAAACTGTTCGGGATAAATTCGCATCAGAAGCAAGCCTGACAGATGTGAGGGAACACAAGGTTAGCGGCCAGCGCTGGCTGCTTGAACTGCGATTTGTTACCAAATTGGTCGGGGGCTATCCACATCAGAAGCTGACCTGACTCAACTGTCGGATCACCTGGTTGGCCGCCTGCTCCTGCATCTCGCGGTTGAGTTGCTCCTGCTCACGGGAGGAGGCGAGCGCGGCATCCGGCTTGTTGATGAAGCTGCGGTTGAAGTTGATGGGGAAGACCTGGGTCGGCTTGCCCGGGGCCGAAATGGTGAATTGAGTACTGAAGCCCAGCACATACTCGGTATCGGCACCCAGCGCGTTGACCGAGGCGACCTGACTGGTAGAGCCGATACCGCCCAGCGTCAGTACCGGGATCCCCTCCTTGTCGGCCAGGGTCACGCCAGAGGCCTTCAAGCGGGTAGTCACCAGCCGGTAGAAGTCGCTCTTGTTGTCGCCCACGACCTTCATGGTCATCAGCTCGGCCGGGATGCCGGTGCCGCGCATGTGAAAGCCGCAGCCTTGCAGCAGCAGACCTGCCAGCACGATGGCCATCCAGCGGGTGAAGATGGTGCCCATAGAAAATCCTCTTTGCATTAAGGGAAAGCGGCGGGCGCAGGGCCCGCCGTTATCATCCGTTTGCTGTCACAGATTGGCAATGATCAGTTGATAACCAATCAGTTGGCAGCCTATCAGTTAGCGACAATATTGAGCAGCTTGCCCGGTACGTAGATCACCTTGCGCACGGTCAGACCGTCGGTGAACTTCTGTACCGAAGCGTCAGCCATGGCCAGCTTTTCGACATCAGCCTGGCTGATCTCGGCCGGCACGGTCAGTTTGCCGCGCATCTTGCCGTTGATCTGCACAACGACCAGCTTCTCGGTCTCGACCATGGCCGCTTCGTCGGCCACCGGCCAGGCAGCGTGATCCACGTCATCGCCCTTGCCAAGCATCTTCCACAGCTCGAAGCCGATGTGCGGGGTGATGGGGTAGAGCATGACCACCACGGCTTCCAGCGCTTCCTGCATCAGGGTGCGATCCTGCTCGTCGCTGCCCAGCTTGGAGAGATTGTTCATCAGCTCCATGATGGCGGCGATAGCGGTGTTGAAAGTCTGACGGCGACCCACGTCGTCGCTCACCTTGGCGATGGTCTTGTGCAGTTCGCGGCGTACCGCTTTCTGCTCGTTGGAGAGGGCTGCCAGATCCAGCGCGGCAACGGCGCCACCGGAGACGTGCTCGAAGGTGGTGCGCCACAGGCGACGCAGGAAGCGCTGGGCACCCTCTACGCCGGAGTCGGACCACTCCAGGGTCATCTCGGCCGGCGAGGCGAACATCATGAACAGACGGACGGTATCGGCGCCGTAACGCTCGACCATCAGCTGCGGGTCGATGCCGTTGTTCTTGGACTTGGACATCTTGGTCATGCCGGAGTGGATCACTTCGCGGCCTTCGTTATCGATGGCCTTGGTGATGCGACCCTTTTCGTCACGCTCAACCTTGACGTCGGTCGGGCTGACCCAGACGTTGCCGCCCTTCTCGTCCTTGTAGTAGAAGGCGTCGGCCAGCACCATGCCCTGACAGAGCAGACGTTTGAACGGCTCGTCGCTGTTCACGAGGCCTGCGTCACGCAGCAGCTTGTGGAAGAAGCGGGCGTAGAGCAGGTGCATACAGGCGTGCTCGATACCGCCGATGTACTGATCCACCGGCAGCCAGTGGTTGGCTGCTGCCGGGTCCAGCATGCCCTTGTCGTAGTCCGGGGAGCAGTAGCGCGCGTAGTACCAGGAGGACTCCATGAAGGTGTCGAAGGTATCGGTCTCGCGGAACGCTTCCTGACCGTTGTAAGTGGTCTTGGCCCACTCGGTGTCGGCCTTGATCGGGCTCTGGATTCCGTCCATCACCACATCTTCCGGCAGCAGCACCGGCAGCTGGTCTTCCGGAGTCGGCACCACGGTGCCGTCAGCCAGAGTCAGCATCGGGATGGGGGCACCCCAGTAGCGCTGACGGGAGACCCCCCAGTCGCGCAGACGGAAGTTGACGGTGCGCTTGCCCTTGCCCAGTGTTTCCAGCTTGTTGGCGATGGCATCAAAGGCGCCCTGGAAGTCGAGACCGTCGAACTCGCCGGAGTTGAACAGCACGCCCTTCTCGGTATAAGCGGCGTCGCTCACGTCGACGTCGCCATCAACCGGCTTGATCACCGCCTTGATGTCGAGGCCATATTTGGTGGCGAATTCGAAGTCACGCTGGTCGTGGGCCGGAACCGCCATCACGGCGCCGGTGCCATAGTTCATCAGCACGAAGTTGGCGACCCAGACCGGTACCTTGCGGCCATCCAGCGGGTGAATGGCGTAGAGGCCGGTGGCCATGCCCTTCTTCTCCATGGTGGCCAGTTCGGCTTCGGCTACCTTGGTGTTCTTGCACTCTTCGATAAAGGCGGCCAGTTCCGGATTGTGTTCGGCGGCCTGCAGGGCCAGCGGGTGACCTGCGGCGATACCGACATAGGTGACGCCCATGAAGGTGTCCGGACGGGTGGTGTAGACCTCCAGCTGCTCAGCCTGACCCTCGATGGCGAAGCTGATGTTGACCCCTTCGGAGCGGCCAATCCAGTTGCGCTGCATGGTCTTGACCATCTCCGGCCAGCCTTCCAGATTGTCGATATCGTTCAACAGCTCTTCGGCGTAGTCGGTGATCTTGATGAACCACTGGGGGATCTCTTTCTGCTCCACCGGGGTGTCACAGCGCCAGCAGCAGTTGTCGACAACCTGCTCGTTGGCCAGCACTGTCATGTCGTTCGGGCACCAGTTGACGGAGGAGGTCTTCTTGTAGACCAGACCCTTCTCGTAGAGCTTGGTGAAGAACCACTGCTCCCAGCGGTAGTAGTCCGGCTTGCAGGTGGCGATTTCACGATCCCAGTCATAACCCAGACCCAGCATCTTCAGCTGGTTCTTCATGTATTCGATGTTTTCGTAGGTCCAGGGCGCCGGCGCCGTGTTGTTCTTGATGGCGGCGTTTTCCGCCGGCAGACCGAATGCATCCCAACCTATGGGTTGCAGCACGTTCTTGCCATTGAGGCGTTGATAACGGGAGATCACATCACCTATGGTGTAGTTACGAACGTGCCCCATGTGTAGTCGACCAGACGGATAGGGGAACATGGACAGGCAGTAGAACTTCTCCTTGTCTACCTTCTCCACGGCCTTGAAGGTTTTCTTGGCATCCCAGTGCTTTTGCACTGCTGGTTCGATTGATTGGGGAACGTATTGCTCTTGCATTGGTGACATCCGGATCTGTGAAATGAATAGATAAATCAGCTGGGAAATCGCAATAGAATACCCATATCCTGCGGCGGCAACAACCGCCAGCATCCGTCAAGCCTGAAGCCGGGCCAGAAAGGGATTTAGCAGAGGAGTTAGAGCCATGGACAAACGTCAAAAAGGGTATGAAGCCTTCATTGCCGAACTGCAAAAGCAGTGGCAAGAGACTGAAGAGTTCCAGGGGGAGCGCCTCAACCGGATGATTGCCAAGGTGCAGGCCTATCTGGAGGCCGCCAGCGACCTGACCAAGGACGAACTGGCGCTCATCGCCGAGTACGTGAAGCGGGATCTGGGCAATTATGACGAGGGGCGCCATGACGATAGTGCGCAGGTGGAAGAGTCTGCCTTTATGCTGGCCCTGAAAGACACCGCCTGGTCCTGGCTGGCGGATGTGACCGACCGCGCCCAGGTGGAGTGGCAGGAGCTGGCCGACGAGCTGGAGCACAAGGGCGTCTATGAGGCGGGCGACTGGGTGGGGCTCGGGGTTATGGTGTGCGACCAGTGTGGCTGGCGCCATACCGTGCTCCATCCCGAGCAGCTCGATACCTGCCCCGAATGCGGCTGCGCCGAGTATCACCGTGAGCCGCTATCGCCTTGATTTTAACTAAGCGGGCACAATGCAGCTGTGTGGATATGAATCGAAAATACGCAATGTGAGGAACCGGTCACAGTGACGCAGATTTTTTTCAAGCCGTATGTTGGCGACAAGTATTACGAAAGCCATTACGGCGTGCGAGTAATGGTTCTTGGTGAATCTCATTATGGTGATGCGGAAGATCTTTCTCCCGATTACACACAGTTCGTTGTTAACGAACATGCTTTTTGTGCTGGGTCACCTTTTTTCACCAAGCTTACGAAGCTATTACGATGTGAAGCAGGAGCGGTAAGTATTGAAGAGCGGCATGAAGCATGGCGGCATATTGCTTTTTATAACTACATTCAAGAGTTTGTTGGGGATGCAGGCCGTATCAGACCAACTGCTGCTATGTGGGAGGAGGCTGTAGGTGCTTTGAAAGAGGTTGTACAAGAGCTAAGGCCAGAGGTGATCCTTGTTTTGGGGCACCAGATGTGGGAATGGTTGCCTGAATTACCTGTGGAATGGGCATGCGTTAAACATCCTAGTGGTGGTATGTCTTATGCCGATGCGATCTCGGAATTTCAGGGAGCAATAGAAAGAGTGCATAAGCGATAAACTCAGCTGAGTTCGAAGTACAAGATAAATAGCTAAGAGGCACCTGATGGTGCCTCTCTCTATTGATGGACGGGATTACTTGCCCGCGACGGAGAGTCCGCCAAAACGGATCAGCGGGGCGTAGAAGCCCTTGCCATCGTTGTGGTGCAAGGTGTCGCCGACTGCTTCCAGCTCACCCAGCAGGCGGTAGAAGTTGCCCGCCACCGTGATGCCGCGTACCGGCTGCAGGCGAACCCCATCGCGGCAGAGGAATCCTGATGCGCCAAAGGAGAAGTCGCCGCTCACCGCATCGGCCCCCGAGTGCAGACCGTCCAGCTTGACCAGCTCCAGGTAGTCGCCGCTCTGCACCTCCGCTTCGCTATGAGGGCCGGCGCCAAAGACCAGATGGCGAGCGGTCACATCGAGGGCGCTGCGGGCGCCGCGGGCGGCCGAGCCGTTGCTGGCGACACCAAAGTGGCGGGCGGTGGCACTGTTGTGGAGCAGGGTTTGCAGCTCACCGTCGCCAATCAGCAGCAGATCCGAGGTGGCCGCCCCCTCGCCATCAAACGCCTTGATGTTCATACCGCCCGGCATATAGACCCGGCTTTCCAGAGTGAGCCAGCGCGAGGCGACGCTCTGCCCCACCTTCTCCCGCCAGGGGTTGATCCCCTGCTGGGCCCACTTGCCCGACAGCACCCCCTGAAAGCAGCCAAACAGGCTGGCGAAGCAGTTGGTGCTGAAGATGACGCTGTAGCGACCGCTTGGTACCGCCTCGCCCGGCAGCAGGTCGCTGGCGACGGCGTAGATCTGCGCGATGAGCCGCTGGCTATCCAGCTCGTCGAAGCGACGGCCATACTGCCCCTGCGAGTGCATCGACTGGCGGCCATCCCGTTCGACCAGCGCCGAGGTGTAGCAGCCGACGCTGAACTCGCCGTGCTGGCAGAGGGTGCCCTGACTGTTGGCGAGCCAGAGCTGGCTCTCCCCTTCGAAGAAGCTGTTGTAGGGGGCGCCGCTCACATCGGGCATGGCTAGCATGTCTGATTCGAGGCGCAGGGCCAGGGCGATCTTCTCCTCAACCGGCGTGGTATCGGGCTGGTTGATCTCGGCGCAATCTGTGGTGATCCGGCTATTGGCCACCGAGATGCGCTGATCCGGATCCACCTTGGCAAAGCGGCTGGCATCGAGCGCATCCTGCAGCATGGCATCCAGCGCCAGCTCATCGAGGGATTCCGAGTAGGCGATGCCGACCCGACCCTCTTTGATCAGGCGAATGCCGAGCTGCTGGCTGCTGGTGACCTTGTATTCACCCAGCTCGCCCTTGTCTGCCTTGAGGGAGAAGGCCTTCTCCTGATTGGCGATGATGTCTGCCTCGGCGTTGAGGGCGGCCACCTTGTCGAGCAGGCGGGTGAGCAGTTGGTTCATGTCGAGTAGGCTCATCAGGCATTCCCTCCCACCAGAATATTGTCCACTTTCAGCGCTGGCTGGCCCACCGAGGTGGGGACCGAGCCCGAGACCGAGCCGCACATGCCGGCGGCCAGCGCCAGATTGCGGCCCACCATGGAGATCTCTTTCAGCACCTGCGGGCCGGTGCCGATCAGGGTGGCCGACTTGAGCGGTTTGGTGATCTTGCCGTGCTCGATGAGATAGGCCTCCTGCACATTGAAGTTGAATTCACCGGTGCCGGGCTGTACCGAGCCGCCCCCCATCTTCTTGGCGTAGATACCGTGCTCCACCGTGGCCAGCATATCGTCGAGGCTGTGGTTGCCCGGCTCGATATAGGTGTTGCGCATGCGCGAGGTGGGGGCGTACTTGTAGGATTCGCGCCGCCCCGAGCCGGTGCGGGCATAACCGGTCTTGAGGGCGCCCATTCTGTCCACCAGAAAACCGGCCAGCACGCCGTCCTTGATGAGCTGGGTATGCTGGGTCGCCATCCCTTCGTCATCGACGTTGATGGAGCCCCAGACGTTGCCTTGCAGCCCCTCGTCCACCGCATTGACCACCGGATTGGCGATGAGCTGGCCCATCTTGTCGTGGAACACCGAGGCTTTTTTGGCCACCGAGGTGGTCTCCAGCAGATGGCCGCACGCCTCGTGGAAGATGACGCCGCCAAAGCCGTTTTCCATGATGACCGGCAGGGTGCCGCTCGGGCAAGGTGCCGCGCCCAGCTTCACCAGTGCCTGACGGGTGGCGGTGAGGGCCAGCTCGCGCGGGTCGATGCGATCGGCATGCTCCCAGCCCATCAGGGCGCCAGGGGCCTCGTAACCGACGCTCTGCTCGCTCCCTTCCCTGGCGATAGTCTGGGCCATGATGCGGTTGTAGTGGCGGCGATCGGCCACTTGCAGCCCTTCGCTGTTGAAGATCTCCACCTCCTGCTCCCAGCCCAGCACGTTGCCGGAGAACTGGCTCACCTTGTCGCTCTCGGCGCGGGCCGCCGCATCCATGGCGTGCAGATAGGCGATCTTCTGCTCGAGCAGCTTGTCTGCCGACAGGGGCAGGGCCACCGGGTTGCGATCAGTCAGGCGGGTGAAATCGAAGGCGGTGGCGGTCACCACGGGGTCGCGGCGGTCTTTGGCCGCCAGCAGGGTGACGATGCGCAGCAGTTCGTCGCGGCTGGCCAGATTGGTATAGCCGTAGAGCACCTTGTGGCCGTAACAGAGGCGCACACCGATGCCGAAATCGAGGCCGCCGCTGATGTTCTCTATCTGGCTGGAGAGCAGGCTGAGCTGGCTGCGGCGCTTGCGCTCGACAAACAGCTCGGCGAAATCGGCACCCAGCGCCAGCGCGTGATCGAGCACGTCACGGGCAATGGCGGGGGCCAACAGGGAGAATGGGGTCATAGAATATCCTTTTCTGGTCTGTCCGTTTGCTTCCGACATCCGGCTCTGATTGTTATGGGATGTCGAGTCCATTGTTGCAGACCAGCACAAAAAAGTCGCTATAGCGTCATGCGATGATACCGATTGAGAAAATCGGTGCGATAACTGCGCCCGGCGGCCAGGGCCAGGCGCTCAGGGTCGTTTTGCCAAAACGTGGGAAAGATCAGAGCAGGGCGTGGATTTCGCTCAGGATCTGCTCGACCCACTGCTCGATGCGCGGATCGGTCTGGTCATATTGGTTGGCATCATCGAGGGCCAGCCCGACGAAGTGACGGCCATCGTCGATCAGTGCCTTGGAGGCATCGAATTCGTACCCTTCGTTGGGCCAGTAGCCCACCAGCTTGACCTCTTTTGGCACCAGCTGATCGTGCAGCATGCCGAGGGCGTCCTGGAACCATTCGCCATAACCGAGCTGATCGCCGAGGCCAAACAGGGCCACGATGCGTCCCTCCAGATGGAGATCGGCGATATCTTCCCAGCGGGACTCCCAGTCCTCCTGCAGTTCTCCAAAATCCCAGGTGGAGATGCCGAGGATCAGGATCTCGTAATCCTCCATCCGGCGCAGGGAGATATCCTTGATATTGTGAATATCCACCAGCTCGGGGCCGATGAGGGCGCGGATCTTCTCGGCAGCCATCTCGGTGTAGCAGGTGGTGGAACCGTAAAACAGACCAATCTTCATCGCTCTTCTCTCTGTTGGCGCTTTCTCGCTTGCTTTTGGCGCGTTCTCGCATGCTCGTGTGGGCTGCGCCATGTTGGCAACACGATGGGTAACGTAAGGGGAGGGCGCCAGTCTAGCAGATTGCCATTCGACCTTCACCGCCCGGCAAGGGGTGTGGCAAACGTGCCTTATCTTTCCAATGAAAGTGCCTTGTCTTTCCAAGGAGTTGGCGCGTTACAATGGGCCATCGATCCCCTGATTGCAGCGCACCATGAGCAAGCCCGACCCCCATCCCCTGATTGAACCCTTTCTCGATGCTCTCTGGCTGGAGCGGGGATTGTCTGACAACACGGTCAGCTCCTATCGCAGCGATCTGGAGAAGTTCTCCCTCTGGCTCGACGAGCAGGGGAGCTCGCTGCTGCTGGCGGGGATGGACGAGATCCAGCACTACCTCGCCTGGCGGGTCGATCACCAGTTTGCGGCCAGCAGCACCGCCCGCTTCCTGTCGGCCCTGCGCCGCTTTTACCAGTATCTCAACCGCGAGAAGCTGCGCAGCGACGATCCAACCGTGCTGCTGGAGGGGCCCAAGCTGCCGAAAAAACTCCCCTCCGATTTAAGCGAAACGGAGGTGGATGCGTTGCTGAGTGCGCCGCTGGTGGATGAACCGCTGGAGTTGCGGGACAAGGCAATGCTGGAGCTGCTCTACGCCACCGGCTTGCGGGTTTCCGAGCTGGTGGGGCTCACTGCCGAGCATGTTAGTTTGCGTCAGGGCTTGGTGCGGGTAGTGGGCAAGGGCAACAAGGAGCGGTTGGTGCCGATGGGCGAGGAGGCGATGCACTGGCTGGAGCGTTACTACCGCGAGGCCCGCACCCTGCTGCTGGGGGGCACCACTTCGGATGTGGTGTTTCCCTCCAAGCAGGCCCGTATGATGACCCGCCAGACCTTCTGGCACCGCATCAAGCTCTATGCCCTGCGGGCCGGGATCAACGGCGAGCTCTCCCCTCACACCTTGCGTCACGCCTTCGCCACCCATCTACTCAACCACGGCGCAGACCTGCGGGTTGTGCAGATGCTGCTGGGCCATGCGGATCTCTCCACTACCCAAATCTACACCCATGTGGCCAACGAGCGACTCAAGGCGCTGCACGGGGAGCATCACCCCAGAGCTTGAGTGGCTGGCCTCCCAAAAACAAAAAACCGCCAGCAGGCGGTTTTTTTATCTCTACACGACAGGAGATGGCGCTTATTTCCCTTGCTGGGATTTCAGCAGATCACGGATCTCGGTCAGCAGCTCCTGATCCTTGGTCGGGCCTGCCGGGGCGGCGGCTTCCTCTTCCTGCTTCTTCTTCAGGGTGTTGATGGCCTTCAGTCCCATGAAGATGGCAAAAGAGATGATCAGAAAGTCGATGATGGTCTGGATGAACTTGCCATAGGCGATAACTACGGCGGGTGTTGTACCTTCTGCGGCCTTCAGGGTGACCGCCAGGTCGCTGAAGTCCACGCCGCCCAGGATCAGGCCGATGGGCGGCATGATCACGTCACCGACAAAAGAGGAGACAATTTTGCCGAAGGCGGCACCAATGATGATACCGACCGCCATATCGATGACGTTGCCGCGGGCGGCAAAGGCTTTGAACTCTTGAATCAGACTCATTATTTCCTCCGAAATTAAACAAGATAGCGCGTTGATTACCCTTGCCAAAGGGCGAACTCTTGTCAGGAAAAACAGAGGCTAAGCCGCGTTATTCCTGTCGTCCTGACTAGCTTGCGGGCGTTATGAGTCCTTGGCAATCGGGGGGAGCCATTTTTTTGGTACAAAGTGATATTAATTTTTTGGTAAGTAGCTGGTTGAATGATGAGCTGTGCTGCTGTAGTTTGCTGGGTCGATTCATTCATACCACGTGAGTAAACAAGTGAAGTATTTACTACTGGGAATGATGCTTTTGTGCACATTTGCTGCCAGAGCGGGGATGGATACCCAAGCCTTGAAACAGACCATCACGGCCCGGCTGGGGGTTCCCGTCTATCTGGTTGAACCGACCCCGATCGCGGGGTTGTATATGCTGGGCACCTCACAGGGGGTGCTCTACAGCGATGCCAAAGGGGATTATGTGGTGCAGGGGGTCATGCTGGATATGACCCGCGACATGAAGAACCTGACCATCTCGGGTATGCGCGAGCAGCGCCGACTTGGCTTGGCACAGGTGGCCCATGCCCCCATCGTGCTCAAGGCTCGGGATGAGCGTCACCGGGTTGCGCTGTTTCTCGGCGAGCAGGACGCAAAGCGCCGTCAGCTCTCCGGCACCTTGCAACACCTGCAGGCATCCGGGGTGAGCGTGGCTCTCTATCCGGTGATTGATCACGCCGAACGGGCCGCCGACTGGTGCAGCGATCCCCTGCTGCAAAATGATCCGTTAAAAGCCTATTTGCCTCAAACGGCATGTAGTGAGACCCTTATCCAAAATATTGGCCTGAGCCAATGGTTGGGGGTCAAGGTACTGCCGGCCTGGGTCTCCTCCGACGGGGATCTGGTGCGCGGGTATCAGAGCCCCGAACAGCTGCTCAAGATACTGGATCATATTGATGTCCCTGCAAATCCGTCGTCGTCCGCGAGTTGATGATTCCCATCTGCCTGCCACCCTGCATCCCCTGCTTCGCCAAATCTTCGCCAGCCGTGGCGTAGAGGATCCCGCCCTGCTGGAGCGCAGCGCCAGCCAGCTGTTGCCGCCCCAGCGCCTTTATGGCATGGAACAGGCGGTGCCGCTGCTGGCGGAGGCCCTGACCGCCCAGAAACGGATCCTTATCGTCGGCGACTTCGACTGCGATGGTGCCACCAGTTCGGCCCTGTGTGTGCTGGCCCTGCGCGCCATGGGCGGTCGCCACATCGATTTTCTGGTGCCCAACCGCTTCGAGTTTGGCTACGGCCTCACCCCCGAAATTGTCGAGCTGGCGGTGGCCCGCGGCGCCGAGTTTCTGATCACGGTGGATAACGGCATCTCCAGCATCGCCGGGGTGGCGGCAGCCAAGGCGGCGGGCATGCAGGTACTGGTTACCGATCACCATTTACCGGGTCAGGAGCTGCCTGACGCCGATGCCATCGTCAACCCGAACCAGCATGGTTGCGATTTCCCCTCCAAGTCGCTGGCCGGGGTGGGGGTAGCCTTCTACCTGATGGCGGCCCTCAACACCCATCTGCGTCAGCTCGGCTGGTACGAACGGCAAGGGTTGCGAGCCCCCAATGTGGCGGATTACCTCGATCTGGTGGCCCTCGGCACGGTCGCCGACGTGGTGGCGCTCGATGGCAACAACCGCATTTTGGTCCATCAGGGCTTGCAGCGGATCCGGGCCGGGCGCTGTCGCCCCGGCATTCAGGCGCTGGTGGATGTGTCGGGCCGCGATGGTCGCCGCCTCACCGCCGCCGACCTCGGTTTTGCACTGGGGCCACGCCTCAATGCGGTAGGGCGCCTCGATGATATGTCCCTTGGGGTCGCCTGTCTGCTCTGCGATGATCTCAATCTGGCGCGCCAGCTTGCGGCCGAGATGGACAGCCTCAATCAGGAGCGCAAGGAGATTGAGCAGGGGATGCAGCAGGAGGCCCTCGCCACCCTGGAGCAGATCCGGTTTCGCGATGGCGAGGTGCCGTCGGGTATAGTGCTGCATCGGGACGAGTGGCATCAGGGTGTGGTGGGGCTGGTGGCCTCCAAGGTGAAGGAGAAGTACTACCGCCCGGTCATCGCGTTTGCCGAGAGCAGCGAGACCGAGCTCAAGGGCTCCGGCCGCTCCATCCCCGGGGTGCACCTGCGCGATGCGCTGGAACTGCTCGATACCCGCCATCCGGGCCTGATGGGCAAGTTTGGCGGCCATGCCATGGCGGCGGGGTTGACCCTCCCCAAGGCCAACATCGAGGCGTTCGGTCGGGCCTTTGAGGCGGTCATCAGCGAGCTGGTGACACCGGAGCTTTTGACCGGGGTGTTGCTCACCGATGGCGAGTTGTTGCCAGACGAGCTCAACCTCGAGCTGGCGGAGCTTATTCGCGCCTCCGGCCCCTG
This sequence comes from uncultured Aeromonas sp., assembly GCA_945957575.1. Lineage (GTDB taxonomy): Bacteria > Pseudomonadota > Gammaproteobacteria > Enterobacterales > Aeromonadaceae > Aeromonas. Next base: position 17,894 of record CAMFLW010000026.1, read on the forward strand.
GGGTCAGGCCTTCCCCGAGCCGCTGTTCGACGGCGAGTTCGTGCTGGTGCAGCAGCGGCTGGTGGGGGAGAAGCACCTCAAGATGATGCTGACCACGGATTCCGGCCACGCGGTGGATGCCATCGCTTTTGGCGTCGACTTGCAGCGCTGGCCCGATGCCTCGGTGAAGCGGGTGCGGCTGGTCTACCGGCTCGACGTCAACGAGTGGCGCGGCAACCGCAGCGTGCAGCTGCTGGTGGAGCATCTGGAAGCAGCCGGTCTCTGAGCCGGGAGCATCGCAGCCCTATCGCTGACAACGGCCACCCTCGGGTGGCCGTTTTTGTTGGCGGATCTCTGGAAAAGGGCGTTGACCTGTCTATAGCTTCACAGTTTAAGCTCATCTCTATCGGGTCACTTGAGGGCCCGCACCGTGAGTGATTGCCATGAAAATATCCGAACTGGCCCGCCGCTGCGGCCTCGCCCGCTCCACCCTGCTCTATTACGAGAAGCTGGGGGTGATTGCCGGTGCCCGGGCCGCCAACGGCTATCGCCACTATGACGAGGGGGATCTGCAGCGACTGCAGATGGTGCAGGCCCTGCAGGCAGGTGGCCTCAGCCTCAAGCAGTGCCTCGCCTGTCTGGCTGGCGAGATAGATCAGGCGGCATTGCAGGCCCGGGTCAGGGAGCTCGATGAGGAGCTGGCGCGGATGCAGCGCGCCCGGGATCTGTTGGCGGATCTGGCAGGGCTGCGCCCGCGCTCCGGTGAGGAATTCAAGTCCTGGCAGCTGCAACTGCAGCGCGAAGCACCGGAGGCCTACTTCGCTTGGGTGATGAAACAGGGTTTTAGCGAGAAAGATCGCTACCACTTGCAATGGTTGAGCAAAGACATGAATGAACATGAGCGTTACATCAAGGACTTTATCCAGCTGCTGGATGGCATGAGTTACTGGGGGCCGGGGGATCGCGCCTTCACCCAGCAGCAGTTTGCCGCCTTGCCCATCCGGCCGCGCCGGATCCTCGACATGGGCTGCGGGCGCGGTGCCTCGACCATGGCGCTGGCTCAGGTGACCGATGCCGACATAGTGGCCATCGATCTGGAAGAGGATGCACTGGCCGCCGTGGCGCACTCCGCCCGTGCTGCGGGCTTTGAGCATGTCTCCACCCTCTGCGCCAACATGGCGGCACTGCCGGACGATCTGGCCCCGGCTGACCTTATCTGGGCAGAGGGGAGCGCTTACGTGATGGGGGTTGCCAATGCACTGAAGGCGTGGCGTCCGCTGCTCGCGAGCCCACAGGCTTGCATCGTGCTGAGTGATGCGGTCTGGCTGACCGATAACCCGCCCGAGGAGGCATTGGCATTCTGGCAGCAGGATTACCCCGCCATGCAGACGCTGGCGGGCCTGCTTGAGACGGTACAAGCGGCAGGCTACCGCTGCCTGTCACACACACCATTGCCGATGAGCGCCTGGAACAACTATCTGGACCCTATCGAGGTCAATCTGGTGCGCTATCGTGACGAGCTGGGGGAGAGTGCCGCCTGGCAGGACTTGAGCCGGGAAGTGGCCATCCACCGCCAATATCTGGGCAGTTACGGCTATGTGATCTGCTGCCTGCAGGCGATGTGAAGAGGATGGCTATTGCCATTGAGGGTGAGTCAGTGACCGGACGGGGGAGCAGATGCTCCCCCATTTGTTTGGGTTTTTAAATGCTCAGTTCAGTGATAATTGAGTGTTTAGTGCTTATTTTAATGATTAGGTGAATGTCAAAATCCAATAAAGCGATGGTTTGTGATATATTTATCCCGGCATTCCTGTCATCCCTGAAGGAGCTCGAACCTTGCCTCTTGCCAGTCGCTTACCCCCAAGCCGCATACAGCACGGTGCAATGGCCTTTGCCATCGCCTGCATTCTGTGGCTCGCTGCTTTTGCCGCAGCTGGGCTGAGCGCCGTTTCGCAGGGGCCATCTGCCGGGGCGATGGCGGGGATGGCACTGCAAGATCCGCTCAACCAGCGTCTGGTCGATACGGTCGGCTTGCTGCCGGGCAACCAGTGGCGCCACGGGGTCGAGCAGGGGCGGCGGTTGGCGAAGGAACGGGACGGCCATCTCTATCAGATGCTGCTGGCCTGGTTCCAGCATGACATCCTCGGCCTGATCTGTGGCCTGCTGTTCTTTGTGCCGCTGATCTATGTCAGACAAGCTTGTGGCCACGTTGGCTATCTGCATAAACGGCAACTCTGCGGCCACCATCTGCAATTTCGCTTCTGTCACGGCGACTAGCTCACCCGGCTGGCGGACGCTCATCCACGTTTTCACACGACTTTTAACACTCCCGATTGACTGACGGGGCAGGCTGACACCTGCAGCCTGCGCTCTATCGTCCGGAGTTGCGTCCGCGCTTTCTGTTGTTTTGTCCATGCTGCTGGCCATCGGCCAGAGGCAGACTTTCTCTTTGCGCAAACACCTGGTGAGCACACCCTATGGACTACTACCTCAACCTGTTTATTCACTCAATCTTTGTCGAGAACCTCGCCCTGGCCTTCTTTCTGGGGATGTGTACCTTTCTTGCCGTCTCGAAGAACATCAACACTGCCTTTGGCCTTGGCATGACGATCCTGGTGGTGATGGTGATCGCCATTCCCCTCAACAACTTGATTTACCGCCATATCTTGCGGGCAGGCAGCACCTTTTTCGGCGAATTCGATCTGGGATTTCTCGATTACATCATCTACATCGGGGTGTTGGCGGCGCTGGTGCAGGTGATGGAGATGGTGCTCGACAAGTACGTTCCGGCGCTCTATCAGGCACTCGGCATCTATCTGCCGCTGTTGACGGTGCACTGCGCCATCTTTGGCGGGGTGATGTTTATGGCGCAGCGGGATTACGATTTCATCGAGTCGCTGGTCTACAGCGCAGGCTCGGGGCTTGGCTGGCTGCTGGCCATTGTCGCCATGGCCGGACTGCGCCAGAAGCTGAAGTACGCCGATGTCCCCGAGGGGCTGCGGGGCATCGGCATCACCTTTATCGTGGCGGGGCTGATGTCCCTCGGCTTTATGTCCTTCTCAGGCATATCGCTTTGATTGGAGATGAAAAAAACGAGGCGCCTGCGGGCGCCTCGTTTTTTATCGGGGATTGCGGATGGCCATTACAGCTCGCGGGCCCAGGGGTGAGCCTTGGGGCGAAGCGCCAGCGCCAGACCCAGCAGCAGCACGGTCAGGCCGTAGAGGGGCCAGTTGCCAAAGCGCATGTAGGGGGTCTCACCGTGGGCGGGACGCACCTCGCTGCGCAGCACGCCCGCTTCAAACTGCGGGATCTGGCCGATGATGCTGCCGTCGATTTCGGTCACGATGGTGATGCCGGTATTGGTATCCCGTAGCAGCGGACGAGCCAGCTCCAGCGCGCGCATCCGGGCGATCTCCATATGCTGCCAGGGGCCGATACTGGTGCCGAACCAGGCGTCGTTGGAGACGGTCAGCAGGAAGTCGGTATCGGCATTGACGTTGCGGCGTACCTCCTCCGGGAAGATGATCTCGTAGCAGATGGCGGCGGCAAACTTGAGCCCCTTGGCGATCAGGTTTGGCTGCACTTCGTCACCCCGGCTGAAGGAGGACATCGGCAGGTTGAAGAAGGGGGCGATGGGACGCAGCAGATCTTCAAACGGCACGAACTCGCCGATGGGCAGCAGGTGGTACTTGTTGTAGCGGTTGGAGTGGTTGTAGAAGTAGGACTCCTTGCCATCCGCATCCTGCACCCCCATGCCGAGCACGGTATTGTAGAAGCGCTGTTGCTGCTCGTCGTAGTGAATAATCCCCGCCAGCAGGCCGGTATCGTTCACCTTCATCGCCTTGTCCAGATTCTCCAGATAGGGGCCCATCGCCTTCTCGATGGCCGGGATCGCCGATTCCGGCCAGACGATGATGTCGGCATCCTGATTCTCGCGGCTCAAGTCCTGATAGGTGCGCACCGTGGGGGCCAGCGCCTCCGGATCCCACTTGAGGGATTGGGCGATATTGCCTTGCACCAGCGCCACCTTGACCGGCTCGCCACGGGTCACCCAGTTGAGCTGCATCAGACCGTGGGCACCCGCCACCAGCATGGCAGGCACCGCCAGCCAGAGCGGGGAGCGGGATTTCCACACCAGCCAGATGGCGGAGGCGGACAGCAACAGGGCGAGGGTGATGCCCTGCACCCCGAGAATGGGGGCAAAGCCCTTGAGTGGGCCGTCGATCTGGCTGTAACCAAACCAGAGCCAGGGGAAGCCGGTCATCACCCAGCCGCGCAGCCAGTCAGCCACCAACCACAGTGCCGGGAAGGCGAACAGCCAGCGGCTCCAGTGACGGCCGCCAAAGAAGCGGGCAAAGATCCAGCAGGCGAGCATCGGGTAGAGGGCCAGATAGGCGGAGAGCCCGGCCAGCAGTACAAAGGCGACCGGCAGCGGGATGCCACCAAACTCAGTCATGCTGACGTGGATCCACCACAGCCCCGGCAAAAAGAGTCCCATGGCGTAGCCAAAACCGCGCCAGGCGGCCTGTTTCGGCGTGGCTTTGTCCAGCAGGGCGTAGAGGCCAAGCAGGGAGGGGATCACCAGCGGCCAGTAGCCGAAGGGGGAGAAGGCCAGCACGGCGATGGCACCAGAGGCCAATGCACTGAGGCTTAACAGAATTTTGGAAGTAACAGGGGATAATCTCACGGGCGATGGTGCTCGTCTTGGTGTGCAACTGGGGTCGAATGGCCGGTATCTTAACCTGTAAGCGGGGCAACGGCGAGCCTCGATGCCGGTGGCAGAGAGCACAACGCCCCGAGGTCGGGGCGTTGTTTCACACATTGAGCGGATCTGCTTATTGCGGCTCGGATTGCGCCGCCGCGTGGTGTTCGGGGATCTTCACCTGCAGCTGCTGCAGACGACGCCGGTCGGCATGCATCACCTTGAACAGGTAGCCGTCCAGCTCGATCTCCTCGCCCTTCTTTGGCAGGTGGCTGAAGGCGTGCATTACCAGACCACCCACCGTGTCCACCTCTTCATCGCTGAATTTGGTGCCGAAGAAGTCGTTGAAATCCTCGATCTCGGTCAGGGCACTGATGGAGAAGACCCGCTTGCTGAGGCGGCGGATTTCGTCCGGTTCATCCTCGATGTCGTCAAACTCGTCGTCGATTTCGCCAACGATCAGTTCCAGTATGTCTTCGATGGTCACCAGACCGGAGACGCCACCAAATTCGTCGACCACGATGGCCATGTGGTAGCGCTCTTCACGGAACTCCTTGAGCAGACGGTCAACCCGTTTGCTTTCCGGCACGATCACCGTGGGGCGCAAGATTTTCTCGAGCTGCAGAGGCTCGCTGGCGTGATGGCCACCAAACCCGAAGGGGAGCAGATCCTTGGCGAGCAGAATGCCCTCCACATGATCCTTGTCCTCGTTGATCACCGGGAAGCGGGAGTGGCCGGACTCGATGATCACCGGCAGTATTGCATCCACCGGCTGGGACTTCTCGATGGTCACCATCTGGGAGCGGGGGATCATGATATCGCGCACGCGAAGATCGGCGATCTCCAGCACCCCCTCGATCATGTCCTTGGTGTCCTGATCGATGAGGTCGCGCTCTTCGGCATCGGCTATCACGTCTACCAAATCATTGCGGTCTTTTGGCTCGCCCTGGAAGAGTTGGCTGAGTTTGTCGAGCCAGGTTTTCTTCGGCGAGCCGGTACTAGGGTGATCGTCGGTCATTTTCTCTCTTGGTTACTCGTATGAACACACTTGAAATAGTTCGGGTTATATAAGGATGGTCATCTGCTGTTTCAAGACGATGACCATCAGGTTCTTTACTCTTCGTCGTTCAGATAAGGATCGGCAAAACCGAGCTCCTGCATGATGTCGCGCTCAAGCGCTTCCATCTCTTCAGCTTCCTCATCCTCGATATGGTCATAACCTAGCAGATGCAGACTGCCGTGCACAACCATGTGGGCCCAGTGGGCCATGAGGGGCTTGCCCTGCTCCTCGGCCTCGCGCTCTACCACCTGACGGCAGATCACCAGATCGCCGAGCAGCGGCAGCTCCAGACCGGGTGGCGCCTCGAACGGGAAGGAGAGCACGTTGGTGGGCTTGTCCTTGCCGCGATATGTAAGGTTGAGCTCGTTGCTCTCCGCCTCATCGACGATGCGCACCGTCACTTCTGCCTCCTGCTGGAAGCCGAGAATGGTGCCGTCGAGCCAGCCTTGCAACTGGGCTTCGGTGGGCAGGCTGTCAGTGCTGGCACTGGCCAGCTGCAGATCCAGGGTTACGCTCATTGCTCACTCTCTTTGCTGGCGTTTGTTTGGCCGGCCACCTTCTCGGCGGCCTGTTTGGCGTCGAACGCCTCATAGGCCTGCACGATGCGGGCCACCACCGGGTGGCGAACCACGTCTTTGGACTCGAAGAAGTTGAACGACAGACCATCGACCCCTGGCAGCACTTCCAGCGCGTGGCGCAGGCCGGATTTGGCGTTGCGCGGCAGGTCTACCTGGGTGATGTCGCCGGTGACCACCGCCTTGGAGTTGAAGCCGATGCGGGTCAGGAACATCTTCATCTGCTCGGTGGTGGTGTTCTGGGCCTCATCGAGAATGATAAAGGCGTCATTGAGGGTTCTTCCGCGCATATAGGCGAGCGGTGCCACTTCGATGATGTTGCGCTCCATCAGCTTCTCGACCCGCTCAAAGCCCAACATCTCGAACAGGGCGTCGTAGAGCGGGCGCAGGTAAGGATCCACCTTCTGGGAGAGATCGCCGGGCAGGAAGCCCAGCTTCTCGCCCGCTTCCACCGCCGGACGAGTCAGCAGAATGCGGCGAATTTCCTGACCCTCCAGCGCATCCACGGCTGCCGCGACCGCCAGATAGGTCTTGCCGGTACCGGCCGGGCCTATGCCGAAGCAGATATCGTGGCGCACGATATTGGCAATGTATTGGGCCTGATTTGGGCTGCGTGGCTTGATGAGACCGCGCTTGGTCTTGACCGTCACCTCCTTGCCATAGGGGATGCTCGGCGCCGGTTCGTCATCCTGCTCCAGCACCCGCGACTCCTGAATGGCCAGATGGACCATGTCGGGAGTGATATCGGTCACCTTGCCACCCTTGAGGGGCTGGGTTTCCACATAGAGGTGCTTGAGGATGACGGCGGCGGCATCCAGCTGGGCCGGTTTGCCCACCAACTGGAAGTGGCTGTCACGGTAGCTGATCTCGACGCCGAGGCGGCGCTCCAGCTGCTTGATGTTGTCATCGAAGGGGCCGCACAGGCTGGCAAGGCGCTGGTTGTCGGCGGGCTCCAGATGCAGATTCAGGGTCGAGATGTGTCGGCTCAAAATATCCTCGTCTCAAGGCGCTCCCCATCCGCCGGGCGAATGGGGAGGAGGGGATTAATGGGGGGTGAAGGCGGCCACGCCCAGCTCGTCCGGCACGTTATCCGGGCGACGTGCCAGGATTTCGCTCGGTGCCGTGGCGATCCGCAGGTTCATCTCGCTCTCGCCGCGGATGAACTTGCCACGCAGGGAGTTGGGACGCACCTCGGTGATCTCCACGTCGGCAAAGCCGCCGATCAGGGTGTGCTGGCCTTCGAAGTTGACCACCCGGTTGTTCTCGGTGCGGCCACACAGCTGCATCGGGTCGAGCTTGGAGGGCCCTTCCACCAGGATGCGCTGGGTGGTGCCCAGCATGGCACGGCCAATCTGCATCGCCTGGTTGTTGATGACGTGCTGCAGGCGGGCCAGACGGGCTTTTTTCACTTCCATGTCGACATCGTCGGGCATGTCGGCGGCCGGGGTGCCCGGGCGCGGGCTGAAGATGAAGCTGAAGCTCATATCGAAACCCACATCCTCGATCAGCTTCATGGTCGCTTCAAAGTCTTCGTCCGTCTCGTTCGGGAAGCCAACGATGAAGTCGGAGCTGATGGTGATGTCGGGACGGGCGGCACGCAGGCGACGGATCTTGGATTTGTACTCCAGGATGGTGTGCGGGCGCTTCATCATGGTCAGGATGCGGTCGGAGCCGCTCTGCACCGGCAGGTGCAGGAAGCTGACCACTTCCGGGGTGTCCTTGTAGACCTCGATGATGTCGTCGGTGAACTCGATGGGGTGGCTGGTGGTGTAGCGGATACGATCGATGCCGTCGATGGCGGCCACCAGACGCAGCAGCTCGGCGAAGGTGCAGATGCCGTCGTCATAGGTCGGGCCACGGTAGGCGTTGACGTTCTGACCGAGCAGGTTCACTTCGCGCACCCCCTGCTGGGCGAGCTGGGCGATTTCATAGAGCACGTCGTCGAGCGGACGGCTCACCTCTTCACCGCGGGTGTAGGGCACCACGCAGTAAGTACAGTATTTGGAGCAGCCTTCCATGATGGAGACGAACGCGGTGGCCCCTTCGGCGCGCGGTTCGGGCAGGCTGTCGAATTTTTCGATCTCGGGGAAGGCGATATCAACCTGGGCACCACGGCCCTCTTGCACTTCCTTGATCATGGCGGGCAGGCGATGCAGGGTCTGCGGGCCGAACACGATATCCACATAGGGAGCGCGCTGGCGGATGGCATCGCCCTCCTGAGAGGCAACGCAGCCACCCACGCCGATCACCAGACCGGGCTTGTTGGCCTTGAGCTTTTTCCAGCGGCCCAGCTGGTGGAACACCTTCTCCTGCGCCTTTTCGCGGATGGAGCAGGTATTGAGCAGCAAGACATCTGCCTCTTCGGGCTCTTCGGTAAGGGTGTAGCCATTGCTGGCATCCAACAGGTCGGCCATTTTGGACGAGTCATACTCGTTCATCTGGCAACCCCAGGTTTTAATGTGAAGTTTCTTGCTCATTGCTTCTCTTGACTTGTTTTGAAATCGGCATGGTCAAAGGACCGCGCATTTTACTCCGCAATCTGGATACTGCCTAGCTAATATCCAGCTGGCAATGGTGCTCACCCGATACCTGTTGCCAGCAAGCTCAATAAGCTTTCTCCTTGATTTGACGCAGCAATTCCCCGTTTGTCTCACTGTTTATCAGTCGCCCTTGCGCTATCATGCTGCCATCCGGTTCACGTCCGGGCGCTGTCGCCGGACGCACCCTTTCAGGAATAAATGTATGGAACAGTGTGATATCGCCATCGTCGGCGCCGGCATGGTGGGCGCCGCCACCGCCTGTCTGCTGGCGGCTCAGGGCCTCTCGGTGCGGGTCATCGAGACCCAACTGCCGGAGCATTACGCGCCGGAGCAGCCGCTGGATCTGCGGGTCTCCGCCATCAGTCAGGCCTCGGTGGCGCTGCTGGAGCAGGCCGGTGCCTGGCACCATCTGCAGCAGATGCGGCTCTGCCCCTATCGCCGGCTGGAGACCTGGGAGCTGGATGGCTTTGCCACCCGCTTCAATGCCGCCGATCTCGGCCTGCCCCAGCTCGGCTACATCATCGAAAACCGGCTGGTGCAGCTCGCCCTGCTCAAACGGATGGAGGATGTCCCCACCATCCAGACCCACACCCCGGCGGCGGTGACCAGCCTGCGCCAGAGTGCAGATGAAGCTGTGCTGACTCTGGACGACGGCACCGAGCTGGCGGCCCGCTGGGTGCTGGCCTGCGACGGTGCCGAATCCCACACCCGCAAGCTGGCCGGTATCGGCGTATCGCGCTTCGAGTACCGCCAGCACTGCATGCTGATCAATATCGACACCGACTTTGCGCAGGAAGATATCACCTGGCAGCAGTTCACCCCGAGCGGCCCGCGCGCCTTCCTGCCACTACCAGGCCAGCACGGCTCTCTGGTGTGGTATGACAGCCCGGCCCGTATCCGCGCGCTGGCGGCCATGAGCAACGAAGGGCTTGCCGCCGAAGTGCGCCGCCACTTCCCAAGCCGGCTCGGCGGGTTCACCGTCACCGGCAAGGGGAGCTTCCCGCTGGTGCGCCGCCACGCCAACGACTACCACGCCGGTCGGGTGGTGCTGCTGGGCGATGCTGCCCACACCATCAACCCGCTGGCGGGGCAGGGGGTCAACCTCGGCTTTAAGGATGTGGCCTGCTGGACTGATCTGCTGCAAGGTGCTGGCGCTGACTGGCATCAACTTGTGCTGGCCGAGCGCTACGAGCGGCGCCGTCGTCCCGACAACCTGCTGATGCAGTCGGGGATGGATCTCTTCTACGGGGTGTTCAGCAACGAGATTGGCCCGCTCAAGCTGGCCCGTAATCTGGCACTCAATCTGGCGGATAAAGCTGGCCCCTTAAAGGAAATGGCGCTGCGCTATGCACTGGGGCTGGTTTGACAGGTAGAAACCAGATAGCACGGGCTGAATGCGCGAAGGAGCAAAAGTGATGAACAAGGCACTGCTGGTGATCGATTTTATCAACGATATTGCCCATCCCGACGGGCGCATTGCCGCCTCTGCAGCCCATGTGCTGGAGCAGGATGCTGTTGCGCATGCCAATCTGGCGCTGGCCCATGCACGCGCCAACGGCTGGCTGGTAGTGCTGATCAAGGTGGGCTTTGACGGCGGCTATCAGCTGCAACCCAAGGGGTCTCCCATGTTTGGTCGGGCTCACCAGTTGGGGGCGCTCTCTTTGGCTGACAGCGGCACCGACTTTCATCCTGATCTGGATGTGCAGCCCGGCGATCTGGTGCTGACCAAGCCCAGGGTCAGTCCCTTCTATGGCACGGCGCTGGAGCCTGCGCTGCGGGCCAATCACATCGACCACCTCTATCTGTGCGGGGTGAGCACTAGCTGGGCCATTCAGGCGGCAGCACGGGATGGTCACGATCGCGACTACGCCATCACCATTCTGGAGGATGCCTGCGCCGCCGCAGATGCCGCCGAGCATCACGCCTCGCTGCGGATGCTCGGCCGTATCGCCGAGATCATCAAGGTGTCCCAGCTGGCCTGATCCTCAGCACAGGCTGCGCCCGATCACCGTTTTGAGATTGACTCTGTGGCTTCCTGTCGGGCCGCAGCGCTTTTGGGCAACATGAGTGTCGGGCAATATAGTGCGCAATAGTGCTCACATGGATAACAACAAGGATGGACAGATGCGTTATCAGGGACGGATCGCGAGCTGGAACGAGGCGCGCGGCTTTGGATTTATTACGCCGGAGCAAGATGGCGCCGAGCAGACAACCAATGGATCACGCAGTGCAGCGCTGTTTGTGCATGTGACGGCGCTGCAGTCCGATGGCCGGGTGCCCGAGCCGGGGGAGCGTGTCACCTATCTGGTCGGCAGTAGCCAGGATGGCAAACCGCGGGCGTTACAGGTCTTTTTCCCCGATCACCCGCTCACGTTGGCGGATGCCGGGCTGATGACAGGAGCTGTCCGATGGCCGCTTGACCCTGATGGACGAAAGTTGTGGCAGTTCTCTTTGGTTACCCTCTTCCACCTCTGATGTTTCACCTGTTTCCCCTTCTGATTCAATTCGTTGCATTAATGGCTCAACCTGCACTCCTGATTTGGTGTGACTTGAGCCGTGTGGGGGGCGATTGCCCCCTATCTGGCGCTGGCCTCGTTGCTTTGTATAGTGCCGATGGAATTAATCAGGTTTGACAGGAGTACCCATGGAGATGAATTCGCGTGCGCTTCGCGCACTGGCCCTGTTGGGCGCCTTGCTCGCTGGCAGCACGACCGTACACGCTTCCGAGACCCTCAAGACCATTCTGGGGGGCGGCGCAGGCGGTGTGGCGGGCACTATGATCGGTAAGGAGTTGGGGGGCAATACCGGTGCGCTGGTTGGTGCGGCCATTGGCGGCGCGGCTGGTGGTGCGGCGACGGCCAACAAGGGCCACAAGAATGAAGCGGCACTTGGCGGCGCGGTGGGGGCGTTGAGTGGTGCCGCCATCGGCAAGAGTGTCGGTGGCGATACCGGCCAGCTGATCGGCGCCGGGGTTGGCGGGGCGAGCGGCTCGGCCATCGGTGCCAAGACCGGCGATGGTCACAAGAGTCAGGATCGCTATTACGATGATGATGATGATGACCACGCTCACAAGCACTACAAAAAGTACAAAAAGCATAAAAAGCACAAGTGGCACGACGACGATTGATCACTATCTGTCGTGAATGCTGGAGATGAAAACGGGGCCTGTTGGCCCCGTTTTGCATCTTTGCTCATACCAGTCGGTGCTGGCGGCGACCTGCGGCAAAGGCGTTGATGTTGTCGATCAGCTGGTCGGCCAGCCGCTGCATCGACT
>CAMFLW010000027.1 GCA_945957575.1 uncultured Aeromonas sp.
TCTCCCCCATCGAGGTGGATCTCTCCTGCCAGCAGCTCACCATCGAGGGGCTGGCTGTCGGGGTGATCCGCAACGCTGACTGGATGTAATCATCCCCGCCAACTGCGTTTGCCACACGGCCTCCTTCGGGAGGCCGTGCTGTTTCTGGCGCACTTTCCCTGTCATATCAAACAGATCATCGGCGGCGGCATTTTTGTCCTGCGCGACCTTCTACCAATCATCCATTTCAGATATATGCTCAGATCAGTGCCCTGTCGCCGAGACAGGGCTTGGCACCTCCCTCTGACCATCACAATGCGCCGGGACGGGAGGGCCGGTAACAACGAGAATAGGGCAGTACACCTTCACGGGATATGAAGGGGGAGTGGGGAGATCCCGAGTCTTGTCGGGCAGAGGGGACCACTCTGTAGTCGTTGCAGATAGTCGTGACAGGCCTGTTCCCAGTTCAGGCCGGCGAAGCAACATGACCTGTCGGTCAGGAGGACTGGTATGGCATCAAGATCGCCATGGGATTCAGAGGCTGGGGCTGCGCCAGCGGAATCGTCAATCACCCGTTTCGTCAAAGGTAGCCGGATGACCTGGTTTTACGGTCTCTGGCTGCACCATCGTGGTTCGCACTGGACGCTCTGGCTGGGATGTCCGAAAGAGAAGGTGGTGCGACTGGTGCTGCTGTTCAAGCGTGGTCATGGTGATCGCCAGGGGGAAGAGGGCTGGTTGGCCCCCGTGATTCCCATCGGCGTGCGGGCCATAGGCAAGATGTTGCAGCAGGGGCGCAACGTTCGCCCCTGAGCTGAAGAGGCAAACAAATCCACCCACAACCGGCACCCGAGGGGTTAATGCCAGTCAGCTAAGCATTTTTATGACTAAATATTCGAGATATTGAATATCCAAAGTAGCGCCATGATTAAAGAGTCAATTTGGCTCCAACCCTTGCCCTGACTGGCATGCAATAAAAAGAGGGAGGCATCATGCCTCCCTCTTTTTAGTCCTTATCCCCCGTGGGTTGGGACTCCAATTCTCTTAACTGACTTACATTACACCCGAGGGGCCGGTTTTTTATGGCGCGCAGCGCCATACTCGGCGCTATCCGGTCACTGTGGTGGTGACCGGACGACTTGGAGGTGTAATACCAATCCCATTAATCATGTGCCAGTGTTGCCCAGCAGCGCTGGCACAATGATTTCACCCTTTCTACGTCCGCTAAAAATGCTGCCAAGCATCACTGCAGGCATCCACTATTTCGTCATACCCCTTGAACGTGCAATTGCAGCAGAAACGCGATCATGCTTGCGTTTTTTGCATGTGCATCACCATCTGCGGGAAGGGAATTTCGATCTCTTCGGCATCAAAGGTGAGTTTCACCTTCTCGTGGAAGTCGAACCAGACACCCCAGTAGTCACCGGTCTTGACCCATGGGCGTACCACGATATTGACCGAGGAGTCGGCCAGCGCGGCAACGGCGATGGTGGCTGCCGGATCCTTGAGGATGCGTGGCTCTTCGTTCACCAGACGTTCCAGGATCTGCTTGGCCTTGCGCAGGTCGGAGCCATAACCGATGCCGAAGGTCATGTCGACGCGGCGGGTATCCATGCGCGAGTAGTTGACGATGGTGCCGTTGAGGATGGCGGAGTTGGGCACCACCACCATCTTGTTGTCACCGGAGGTGAGGGTGGTGGTGAAGAGCTGCACTGACTGAACGACGCCAGACGTGCCTGCCACTTCGATAAACTCGCCCGACTTGATGGGGCGGAAGATGATCAACAGGAAGCCGGCGGCGAAGTTGGAGAGCGAGCCCTGCAGCGCCAGACCGATGGCCAGACCGGCGGCACCGATAATGGCGACGAAGGAGGTTGTCTGTACGCCGACCCGGCCCAGCGCGGCGATTACCACGAACACCAGAATGGCGTACTTGAGGATGCTGCCGACGAAGTGAGTGACCGTGGTGTCCAGCTTGCGGGCCTGCATCACTTTGACTACACCACCGCTGAGGAGGTTGGCGGCGATATAGCCGACCAGCAGGGTGAGCAGGGCGGCGGCGATGTTGACGGCATACTCGATCAGCAGGCCCTGGTTATTGACCAGCCAGGTCTGCGCTTCGGTAATGATTTCGGGTTCCATAGGATGTCCTGTCAGGTGCTAAAGGGTTATGGCGCATGAATCTAACATTGCAGCGCGACAGTCCGGGTCGCATCTGGTGTTTATCTTACTGCTATAAAAAGCTGCCACAAAATAGAAGGGAGGCCAAGGCCTCCCTGCTTCATGCTCGGTGAAAAGCGCTGCCGATCAGCTCTGCAGCAGCTGGCTGCGGATAAATTGCCACTGATCCTCGAAGCCGGCGGTGGGCTTGAGCTTGAACTCGGAGCGCACGAACTGGCTGATGCGACCTTCGGTGTAGGCCAGCAGCAGATTGGCCAGCATGGTCTCATCGAGCTGGAAGCCCTGCCCCTCACGCAGCCGTTTTTCGCGCAGTACCTGCTTGATCTGAGTCTCCAGCTTGTCAAACAGGATGCTGATGCGATCCCGCAATCGGTCATGCTCCCCCAACAGGGCATCGCCGTTGAGGATGCGGGTGATGCCGGGATTGCGCTCGGCGAACACCAGCAGCAGCTGCAGGATGTGGTGGCAGCGCGCCATGGTGTCTTTCTCTTCCGCCATGATCAGATTGACCCGTGACAGCAGGGAATCCTCGATAAAGTCGATCAGCCCCTCGAACATCCGCGCCTTGCTTGGAAAGTGTCGATAGAGGGCTGCTTCAGAGACGCCGACCTCGGCCGCCAGACGGGCCGTGGTGATGCGCTGGCCGGGACTGGTTTCCAGCATATGGGCGAGCGCCTGCAGGATCTGATCGCGCCGACTCTGTTTCTGATTACTGCTTGCCATGGATTCCCCTAAAAAAACAATGGCTTGATTCTGTTATTAGGCACCGCCCATCAGGTTGGTGTGGTCTGTTATTGGCGACCAGAAGAACCAAAACCGCCTTCACCCCGTTCGCTCTGGTTGAACTCATCGACCAGTTGGAAGCTGGCCTGAACTACCGGCATGATCACCAGCTGGGCGATGCGCTCGCCGGGTTGCATGGTGAACTCATCCTTGCCGCGGTTCCAGACAGAGACCATCAGCTGACCCTGATAGTCGGAATCGATGAGACCGATCAGGTTGCCCAGCACGATGCCGTGCTTATGGCCGAGACCGGAGCGGGGCAGAATGGTGGCACACAGACCCGGATCCTGGATGTGGATGGCCAGACCGGTCGGTACCAGGGTGGTATCGCCCGGAGCCAGAGTCAGCGGTGCATCCAGCAGAGCGCGCAGATCCATGCCGGCAGAGCCGGGAGTGGCGTAGGCGGGCAGCGGGTACTCGGTACCGATACGGGCATCCAGAATCTTCAGTTCAATTTGTGTTGTCATGAATCGCTTTTTCAGTTGGATCTTGTGTTGGCGCCCCTCTTGGCAAGGCGGGGCGCCGTGAGTCTTGTTCTTTCAGGACGCTTAGCGCCGATAGTGACACGCAATCAGGGCAACCAGATGACGGGCCAGCGTCAGCTTGTCGGCCAGCGGCAGCGGCGCCTGGCCCCCTTGCCAGAACACGGTCAGGGCGTTGTCATCGGCGTTGAAGCCTTGCCCCTCGCGGGATACATCGTTGGCGGCGATCATGTCCAACCGCTTTCGCTGCAATTTATCGAGGGCGTATTGTTCCACATCCACGGTTTCGGCGGCAAATCCGACGGTGAAGGGTTTGTCTGAAAGGGCGCCGACGGCTGCGATGATGTCGGGGTTTTTCACCAGCTTCACCACCATCTGGTCGTTGTCACCGCTCTTCTTGATCTTCTGGCTGGCGACCTGCTCGGGGCGGTAGTCGGCAACCGCGGCGCAGCCGATGAAGAGGTCGCATTCGCCCACCCGGCTCATCACTGCCTGATGCATTTGTTCCGCGCTCTCGACATCGACGCGGATTACGCCTGCCGGAGTGGCCAGCGTTACGGGGCCGCTCACCAACGTCACCTCGGCGCCCGCTTCACGAGCTGCGCGGGCGATGGCGTAGCCCATCTTGCCGGAGCTGTGGTTGCTGATGTAGCGCACCGGATCGAGCGCCTCGCGGGTTGGCCCTGCGGTCAGCAGCAGCTTGACGCCCGCCAGCAACGGCTCGGCGGCCAGCTGCTGGCAGCAGCGCTCCACCAGTTCGAGGGGATCCAGCATCCGGCCCGGGCCCACATCGCCACAGGCCTGGCTGCCGGAGTCCGGCCCCCACAGCAGGACGCCGCGGCTGGCCAGGGTCTTGAGGTTGGCCTGGGTCGCCGCGTTGAGGTACATCTGCTGGTTCATGGCGGGCGCCAGCGCGATGGGCGCCGGAGTGGCCAGACAGAGGGTGGTGAGCAGTTCGTCGGCCATGCCGGCCGCCATGCGCGCCATCAGGTTGGCGCTGGCGGGGGCGATCAGTACCAGATCGGCCCACTTGGCCAGCTCGATATGGCCCATGCCCGCTTCGGCAGCCGGATCCAGCAGGCTATCCGCCACCGGATGACCGGAGACCGCCTGCAGGGTCAGCGGGGTGATGAACTCCTTGGCGGAGCGGGTCATCACCACCCGCACCTCGGCACCCTGATCTTTCAGACGGCGTACCAGCTCGGCACTCTTGTAGGCGGCGATCCCGCCACTGACACCCAACAGGATGCGTTTATCGGCCAATCTCATCTGCTGTTTCTCTATCCGGCTCACTTTGACTGGTCGGCTAAGATACCACAGGCAATGGATGACGACAGGGGTTGGCATCAAGGGGTGTGGTCGGGTGCGCGCAATTTTTTGCTATGTTTTTCTCAACAGGGATAAAGGGAGAGACAAATGAGCATCAAAGAGTGGCCGGAAGATGAACGCCCCAGAGAGAAGCTGCTGCGTCAGGGCCCCGCTGCGCTCTCCGATGCCGAGCTGCTCGCCATCTTTCTGCGCACCGGCGTCAATGGCCTGAGTGCGGTAGACCTATCACGCAATCTGTTGAATCAATTTGGTTCTTTGCGCAGCTTGTTGGGGGCGGATCAACAGGCATTCTGCGAGGCCCACGGCCTTGGCCCGGCCAAATATGCCCAGTTGCAGGCGGTGTTGGAGATGGCCAGACGCCATCTGGCGCAGCAGTTGCAAAGGGGTGATGCGCTCACTTCGCCCCAGCTGACCCGCGACTATCTGCAAGCCCAATTACGGGATCGGCCGCGCGAGGTGTTTGCCCTGCTGTTGCTCGATAATCAGCACAGAGTCATTCAATTTGTTGAGCTTTTTTACGGCACCATCGATTCGGCGAGCGTCTGGCCAAGAGAAATCGTGCAGATCGCGCTCAAACATAATGCAGCCGCGGTGATTCTGGCGCATAATCACCCGTCCGGCGTCGCCGAGCCCAGTAGGGCCGACCGCCAGATCACGGATCGGATCACGGCCGCTTTGGCCCTGATCGATATCAGAGTGCTGGATCACTTGGTGATCGGTGATGGCATCACGGTTTCTTTTGCCGAGCGCGGTTGGCTATAACTGTGCTCTGGCACCGTATTAGTTGATCTTTGATCACGGATGCTGTATAAAATGCCGCCTTCTGTTTGCCCCGCAATCGAAGGCCAGCGGGGCAGATATTTGCTCGAGCAATGAAGTAAGATTTGGAGAGACTGACATGTCTAGAGTATGCCAAGTAACCGGCAAGCGCCCGGCAGTTGGTAACAACCGTTCGCACGCTAACAACGCTACCAAGCGTCGTTTCCTGCCGAACCTGCACACTCACCGTTTCTGGGTTGAGAGTGAAAAACGCTTCGTAAGCCTGCGCGTATCCGCAAAAGGCATGCGTATCATCGACAAGCGTGGCGTTGAAGTGGTTCTGGCTGAACTGCGCGCCAGCGGTGTTAAGGTATAAGGAATTAGATCATGGCTAAAGGTATTCGCGAGAAAATTCGCCTGAACTCCAGCGCCGGTACTGGTCACTTCTATACCACTACCAAAAACAAGCGCACCATGCCCGAAAAAATGGAGATCAAAAAGTTTGATCCCGTTGTTCGTCAGCATGTGATCTACAAGGAAGGCAAAATCAAGTAATCTCTTGGTTCTGTCGCAAAAACCCGGCCTTGTGCCGGGTTTTTTTATGCGCCGAATTCAGTACACTGCCGGTTCAAAGGGAGGCTTGCCATGTTCAAACTGAGCCGCAAAGGCTGGAACAACGTGATCATCGTGGTGGTACTGATCGTGATCACCCTGCTGCATCGGCTGGAGCTGGCCCAGCAGGAGAACAGCGCCAAACGCGCGCGTCCGCTGCTGCCGGAAGATGCGGTGGTGCTCACCTGGCAGGGGCCAAGCTGGCAGATTGAGCGGATCGGTCATGGCTGGCGCAGCGGGCCGGATCTGGGGCTCGACAGCAATCAGCTGGCGGCCCATATCGAGCGCTGGCAGGGCTGGCTGTTGCCACCCGGCGAAGCGGTACGCGGTGCCCCCGTTACCCTCAGGGTGTGGATTGCCGGGCAAAATGACCCGCAGACGATCGCCCTCTATCAGAACAGTGGCCAGTATGGTGCTCAGGTCCCCTCCGGCCTCTGGCTCTCCCTCACTGCCGAGCAGTATCGCGACCTGATGCGTCCTGTCCCCTGATTGTCCACCAGTCGACTCTGTTTGCGAGGTACCAATGCCTGAATTGCCAGAAGTAGAAGTCAGCCGGCAGGGGATCTCTCCCTGGCTTACCGGCATCAAGGTCACCCGAGTGGTGGTGCGTGATGGCCGCCTGCGCTGGCCGGTGCCCGGCGAAATTCAGGAGCTGGTGGATCTGGTGATCCATCGGGTGCGCCGCCGCGCCAAGTATCTGCTGCTGGAGACCGATTTTGGCACCGCCATCCTCCATCTTGGGATGTCGGGCAGCCTGCGGGTGCTGGATATCGGCACCCCGGCCGAGAAGCATGACCACGTGGATATCGAGCTGGAGAATGGCAAGCTGCTGCGGCTCAACGATCCGCGCCGCTTTGGCGCCCTGCTCTGGACCCGCGACCCGGCCGAGGCACATACCCTGCTGGCCAAGCTGGGGCCGGAGCCGCTCACCGATGCATTTAATGGCGATTACCTGCGCGAGCGCGCCAAGGGGCGCAGCACCGCCATCAAGCAGTTCCTGATGGACAATCAGGTGGTGGTCGGGGTCGGCAACATCTACGCCAACGAGGCGCTCTATGCAGCGGGTATTCACCCCAAGCGGGCGGCGGGCAATATCAGTGGCGAGCGGCTGGAGAAGCTGGTGGCCGAGATCAAGCGGGTACTGGCCGAAGCCATCAGACAGGGCGGTACCACCCTCAAGGATTTCACCAGTGCCGACGGCAAGCCGGGCTATTTTGTGCAGCAGCTGCAGGTTTACGGTCGTGGCGGCCAGCCCTGTTTCCACTGCCAGACTCTGTTGAGCGAAGTGAAAATAGGCCAGAGAACCACGGTATTTTGCTCCCATTGCCAGCGTTGAGGGCACTTTTTCGCCGGATTTGCGGAAAGTTGTAACAGCGTATTTCCCAGCTGTTGAAGATCTGCACAGTCGTCTCTAGTATCTCGGCCGTTCAGGTGGTTTGAGAAATAAAAATGACTGTTAAATCAATAGACTGGGAGTGTTTATCCCGGCAGAAGCGTTATTGCGCAAAATCCATGGCTCGCTTTCTCTACCCGGAGGGGTGTGACCGAAAAACCTTCAATCGCTGCAAATTTGTGCTACGCAGCTTGCTCTATCGCGAGCAACTGAACCGGGTCTTCGTGCTGTTTCAGGCTGAACCGCTCAAGGCGCTGCCCACCCGTTATCGCAAGCTGCTCGAAAAGCCAATGCGCCCCTATCGCTTCGCTTGTGCTACCGCCCGTGAGCGGGTCGAGATGCTGGAAAATCATTATCAGCTGCTGTTGAGCTGCTATCCGGATCTGGTGGAACCGCTCTATCTGACTGGTGGGATCGAGCTGGGTCGCTATCCCCAGAGCGACTGCCGCATCGTACTGTGCTATGACGGCACCTTCCGCCGCGAGGCCGAGCTGGCGCTCTCCATCCTCAACGGGGAGGGGCAGCGTCTCTACAGCTGCGCCTTTTCGCTGGCGGGCAGCAAGGAACATTTGAATCTGATGATCGGCTCGATCCAGGGGCCGGAGCCTGCGGTTGATAATGCCCAGGAGCGGGTGCGCGAGCTGACCAAGGAGGGACACGGTCTGCGGCCAAAATCCCTGCTGGTGCAACTGGTGCTGCAACTGGCGCAGAGCATGGGCGAGGCCGACGTGTTGGCGGTGCGCAAGCGAGCCCACGTGTTCCAGGCCAAGCGCTATAGCAGTAGACAGAAAGCCAATCTGCAAGCCGATTATGATGAGCTGTGGCAAGAGTTCGATGCCAGGGATGTGGACCCCAACTTCGTTGCCCTGCAAGCCCAGCCACGCAAGCCGCTGGAGGAGATTGCCTCCAAGAAGCGGGCAATGTACCGACGCCGCTACGAGTGGCTAGATCAGATGGAGTTGGCGATCCGCGAGCAGTTTGTTCGCAGCTAGGTGTGCAGTGCGTTGATGCAACAAGGGCTACCCGCGGGTAGCCCTTGTTGTTTCTGCCAATCAGGGGAGGGGATTAGCGCTGCTGTTTGGCGGCAATGGCCTGCGCCACCACGGGGGCGACAAACTGGCGGATGTCGCCCCCGTGCAGCGCGACCTCTTTTACCAGTGTTGAGGAGATAAAGGAGTTCTCCTCGGCCGGGGTAAGAAAGACGCTTTCAAGCTCCGGCATCAGGCGGCGGTTCATGTTGGCCAACTGAAACTCGTACTCGAAGTCGGAGACGGCACGCAGGCCGCGGATCAGCACGTTGGCCTGATGCTCTTTGGCAAAATCGACCAACAGGCCGGAGAAACCCACCACCTTGACGTTGGGAAGCTGGCAGGTCACTTGCCGGACAAGCTGGACACGTTCGGCCAGATCGAACAGCGGGCGCTTGCTCGGGCTGTTGGCGACGCCGACGATCACCTCGTCGAACAGCTTGGCGGCGCGGCCGATCAGGTCGGCATGGCCATTGGTAACGGGATCAAACGTCCCGGGATAGATCACCCTGGTAGTCATCTTTGCAGTCCTGCAACCTGGAAATTTGGTCGCATTATAAGGTCGTCACTTGAGAATAGCAGTGCATCAGGCAAGAATACGCCATCGCGCATCAAGCCTCCCAGCATTGGTGACAGGGAGCAAAGGGATTTCTTATGAAACGTATTCTGGTCGTTCGCAATGACAAGATTGGTAACTTCATGCTGGTGTGGCCGAGCCTCGCCATGCTCAAAGGCTCCATGGAGTGTCATGTGACTGCCCTGGTTCCGGCCTACACAGCCCCGCTGGCCCGGCTCTGCCCTTGGGTTGACGAGGTGATCATCGATCCGGGTGTGCGGGCCGACAAGGATCAACAGCGGGCATTGCTGGCCCGGATCAAGGCGGCGGCGTTCGATGCATCCATCTGCCTCCTCTCCAACTCCCGCAATGCCATGCTGGTGTGGAAGGCGCATATCCCTTACCGGCTGGCGCCGGCGACCAAGCTGGCGCAGGTGCTCTACAACCAGCGCCTGGTGCAGCGCCGCTCCCGCTCCCAGAAGCCGGAGTCCGAGTACAATCTGGAGCTGATCCGTCACTTCTTGGCCGCTCAGCAGGTTGCAGTGGTGGAGCCCAAGACCCCCTTCCTGCAGTTCGATGATGAGACCCTGCGCCAGGTGCGCGAGCAGCTGGCACTCAAGCTCAAGCTCGATGCCAGCCGCCCCTGGCTGATGGTACATGCCGGTAGTGGTGGCTCGGCCAACAACCTCTCGATTGAGCAGTATGCCCGCATCATCATCAAGCTGAACCAAGCCTGCCCCGAGTTGCAGTGCGTGCTCACCGCCGGCCCGGGCGAGGAGAAGATGGCCGAACAGCTGGCGGCCGAGCTGCTGGCCCATGGCGGCAACGGCTGGATCTACCGCTCCAGCGACGGCCTGCCGATGTTCTGTCAGGTATTGGCCAATGCGGCGTTGTTCATGGCGGGCAGTACCGGGCCGCTCCATATCGCCGGTGCGCTCGATGTGCCGACCGTCGGTTTTTTCCCGGTGTGCCGCTCAGCCACCCCGCTGCGTTGGAGGCCGCTCAACAGCGAAGGACGTCACCTCGCCTTCAGCCCGCCCGAGGACAGCGACCATCCGGAGGATATGAGCCAGCTCGATCCCAAGACCATGGTGCCGGTAATAGCCCGCTGGGCGGCACCTCTCTGGCAGAAGTAAGGTATGCAGCCATCCCAACAGGGGCCCGCAGGACTCATGCCGATCAGTTAAGGGGCCATTGACCGATCATCCTGATGTGTAAAAATCCGAAACATGTTGATTAGTTTCGGATTTTTTCTACCAGGCTATGACCTCCTTCACACCAGCAATGCTGTTCAGTTTTAGTCACTGTTCGACCTCATTGCCCCCGAGCTCATCATGACTCTGCTCGGTAAAGAGGGCATCGCTACCCTGTGACGTTGCCGTATACCCATGGAGCGATCGGGCCTGGCTGCAGTTGCATGCCGTACATGTCACCGGAGCCCACCCCGAAGAGGGTGGCTGGCTTGGAGAAACAAGTGGTGCAGTTTGTGTTACCGGAACGAAGGGAGCGAAATTACCCCGCTGCGTGAAGCCAAGATCACATAAATACAGTGTGAAAAAAGCCAATAGAAACAATGCAATCAGGCCTAACGGCAGGGTATTAGGCCTTGGTCGCGGTTTTTGTTTATCTATCTTTCGGCCAACTGGGTAGTATGAGGCTTCGATGTCACAAGGATAGGGACGTCATGAAACCCGTTTACTGGTTACTACTGGGATTGTTGTTCGGTATCCCGGCCTTTGCGCAGAGCGTGCCAGAGCCCCCTTCTGTCGGGGTGGTCGAGCTTGGCACCGATCTGCGCTACCTGTCGAATTGCCTGCAACGGGGGCAGTTTGCCGCTGTCGATTCCCTACTGGCGACCCAGAGCCGCGAGCAGCGCGAGTATCTGCTGCTGCAACTGCTGCGTAGTATTCAAGTGACCCTGCCGGTGTCGCCCGAGCTGCATGCCTGGGTGGCTGAGCAGGCCGACAAGGCCCCCGAGTGGCTGGTCGAGCAGCGGGTGGACGGCTTTCTGGTTCAGCAACCCGCCTACGATTTTGCCGCTCGGGCCCGGCTGCTGCTGGGTCAGTGGCAGCAGCTGGCGTGGCGGGTGGATTATCGCCAGCAACTGGAGCCGGGTACTTTCGTTTTCAAGTCGATCTACTACCGCGGCAACCCCGAACTGGCCCGTCAGCAACAGGCGCTGCTGCAGGTCCTCGATCAGCTGCCGGTTTCCCTGTTGCAGCGCGAGGGCCGGACGCTGGCCGCCCAGAACATCTATTTGCCTGACAACCGTCTACTGAGTTATCTGCTGCAGCGTACCGGCGAGCCGGCACTCTACAGTCGCCTCTGGCGTCAGCCGGTGGATCTGGATGCTCTGGCTGCGCTGGCTACCATCAAGCGCTTTCATCAGGGGAGTGAGGCCAGCGAGCTGCTAATCGCCGCAAGCACCAATCCCTATCTGAAAGAGCCAGCCCTGCGCCAACTGACTGCGCTTTACCCTCTGCCTCCGCAGGCGAGAAGCTACCTGCTCGGTGAGCTGGCCAACCGGCAGTATGGCTCTCTGGCGGCCAATCTGTTGATGAAGGTCGATGAGCCATTGCTGCTGTCGGCTCTGGCCAAACATCTTGGCCAGCTCGACAAGAGTCCTGCGGCTCCGGCTCTCTTCCCCGATTCGGGTACAACGAAGAGGCGGCCAGGGTTATAATGCCTGACCTCCTGAACCCGGTTGGGAACTTGCATGAAATACAAGGATTTGCGTGATTTCATCGCGCAGCTGGAACAAAACGGACAACTCAAGCGCATCACCCGCGAGATAGACCCCTATCTGGAGATGACCGAGATCAGCGATCGCACCCTGCGTGCGGGTGGCCCGGCTCTGCTGTTCGAAAATCCCAAAGGCTACACCATGCCGGTGCTGACCAACCTGTTCGGTACCCCGGATCGGGTTGCCATGGGCATGGGCCAGCCCGACGTGAGCGCCCTGCGTCAGGTCGGGGTATGGCTCTCCTATCTGAAGGAGCCCGAGCCGCCCAAGGGATTCAAGGAGTTGATGGAGAAGCTGCCGATCTTCAAGCAGGTGCTCAACATGCCGACCAAGCGCCTCTCTTCCGCTCCCTGCCAGCAGGTAGTGCAGGAGGGGGAGGCGGTCGATCTCGACCAGCTCCCGATCCAGCACTGCTGGCCCGGCGATGTGGCTCCGCTGGTCACTTGGGGCCTCACCATCACCCGCGGCCCCTACAAGAAGCGACAGAACCTCGGCATCTATCGCCAGCAGAAGATCGGCAAGAACAAGCTGATCATGCGCTGGCTCGATCACCGTGGCGGCGCCATCGATTTTCGCGAGTGGCAGGAGACCCATCCGGGTGAACGCTTCCCGGTAGTGGTGGCGCTTGGTGCCGATCCGGCAACTATTCTCGGCGCCGTGACGCCGGTGCCGGATACCCTCTCCGAATACGCCTTTGCCGGTCTGCTGCGCGGCAGCCGTACCGAGGTGGTAAAAGCCATCAGCTGTGATCTGGAGGTGCCCGCCAGCGCCGAGATCGTGCTGGAAGGCTATCTGGAGCCGGGCGAGATGGCGCCGGAAGGCCCTTATGGCGACCACACCGGCTACTACAACGAGGTGGACGAGTTCCCGGTCTTTACCATCACCCATATCACCAGGCGGCGCGATGCCATCTATCACAGTACCTATACCGGCCGTCCGCCCGATGAGCCGGCGGTGCTGGGGCTGGCGCTGAACGAGGTGTTCGTGCCGCTGCTGCAGAAGCAGTTCCCCGAGATCGTGGACTTCTATCTGCCGCCGGAGGGGTGCTCCTACCGGATGGCGGTGGTCACCATCAAGAAGCGCTACCCGGGCCACGCCAAGCGGGTGATGCTGGGGGTCTGGTCCTTCCTGCGCCAGTTCATGTATACCAAGTTCGTGGTGGTGTGTGATGACGACGTCAACGCCCGCGACTGGAAGGATGTGATCTGGGCCATTACCACCCGGATGGATCCGGCTCGCGATACCACCCTGATCGAACACACCCCGATCGACTATCTGGACTTTGCTTCGCCCATCTCTGGCCTGGGTTCCAAGATGGGGCTGGATGCCACCAACAAGTGGCCGGGGGAGACCAACCGTGAATGGGGTCAGCCCATCGTGCAGGACGAGGCGGTGAAGCAGAAGATCGATGCCATCTGGGATGAGTTGAATATCCTCGGTTGAGGCGAAAATGGCCCGTTTGCTGCAAAAATGGATGAGATCCGCAGCGATTTGGGTATCCTCGACGAATAGGGCCAGCAGTGCTGGTCATCACCTGACAGTGAAACAATGAGCGAAGCGGGTCGAGCGAACCCGCCACAAGGACAAGAATGCAACGTATCAAATGCCGCGTAGAGGAACTGCGCGAATATGTCGACACCATCTGGCATGTGGCCCTGACGCCGCAGCAAGAGGTCAGCTTCAAGCCGGGCCAGTATCTGCTGGTGGTGATGAGCGATTCGGACAAGCGTCCCTTCTCCATCGCCAACTCGCCGACCCGTCCGGGCGTGCTGGAGCTGCAGATCGGTGCGACTCCCGAAAACGCCTATGCCGGTCAGGTATTGGCCCGCATGCGCGAACAGGGGGAGATCGAGGTCGAGCTGCCCGCCGGCAAAGCCTTCCTGCGCAACGAATCCCCCCGCCCGCTGATCCTGATGGCTGGCGGCACCGGTTTCTCCTATGCCAAATCGATTCTGGAATACCTGATCGACGGCGGCAGCAAGCGTCCGGTCTTCTTCTACTGGGGCGTGCGTCAGGCGCACTGGCTCTACGAACTGGAGCTGATGCAGCAGTGGGAGCGCGACTACGCGCCGCTCACCTTCATCCCGGTGGTGCAGGAGCCGGAGAGCGACTGGAGTGGCCGAACCGGTCTGGTACACAAGGCGATCATGGATGACTTCGTCAGTCTCCATGAGTACGACATCTATGTGGCCGGTCGCTTCGAGATGGCGGGAGCAGCCCGCGAGGAGTTCAAGATCCTCGGTGCCGAGCCGGAACGCATCTTTGGTGATGCCTACGAGTTCATCTGACGGGCTCTCGTTCGGATAACGGAGTCCCGTTCAAGCAATGGCTTTTAGCGGCTGGCGCGTGTCGTATAGTGCGACGAGCGTCGTGTTATTCCATGATTTTTCGTTATTTGGGTTATGAGTGGCTACTAATTAGCCGTGGCTGGTGGCATCTTGTCGTGGATTGTCAGCAGGCTGGTTAAGGATATCCATAGTGATAGCGCAAGAAGGAGCAGTGTTGAGCGAAGAGGGCAGGGCATCTGCGGAGGGGGGCAGGGGAGAGACCGGCTCTGCCGAGCGGGTCGCAACGCTGATCCCGCCCCCTTGCGCAGCTGAAATGGCCCGTTTGCAGGCAGAGATCACCGCACTGAAGCATGAAAACAGCCTGCTGCAGGAGAAACTCAATGCCGCCCTCGATGGCACCGGCATCTGTCTCTGGCAGGGCACCATTCCCACCGGCGAGTTGCGGGTCTTCAACCTGCAGAACTTTCAGGCCGGTGACATGGCTCCCCACTTCGACCAATGGAGTGCCAAGCTCCACCCCGACGATCGCGCCCATGCCATGGGCAGCTATTTCGCTCATCTCGAGGGGAAAACCCCCTTCTACGAAGCCGAATACCGCACCATCAACCCGCAAGGCGAGGTCACCTGGCTCTGGGATCGGGGCCGGGTCGTCGATCGGGATGGTGATGGCAAGCCGCTGCGGATCATGGGCTCCCATATCGACATCACCCAGCGCAAGGCTTATGAGCAGCGACTGGCGGAGCGTGCCAATAGCGACGCGCTTACCGGCTTGCTCAACCGGCAGGGGTTTGGCAAGGCGTTTGCTCAGCAGCAACATGATGGGGCGGGAGCGCTGCTCTTTATCGATCTGGATGATTTCAAGGGGATCAACGACCAGCTGGGGCATGCCTGTGGCGATCTGGTGTTGCAGCAGATGGCAGAGTGGTTGCGTCTTATCATGCCGGGCTCGGCCCTGTGTGGCCGTTACGGTGGCGACGAGTTTGTGGTGCATCTGCACCGGGATGTGTCGAGCCATGGCCTGGCACAACTGGCCGATGCCCTGATCAGCCGGATGCACGGATATGTGCCCAAACCCGGTTGTTCGCAACGGGTCGGGCTGAGTATCGGCATCGCTTTGTGGGAAGGGGCATCGCTGTCGTTTCGGCAGGCGCTGGAGGTGGCCGACCAGGCGATGTATGAGGCCAAGGCTCGCGGCAAACGGGCCTGGCATCTGTTGCGGGTGTGACGACAACCCGAGCCCCGTAAAGCAAAAACCCCAGCCATGCTGGGGTTTTCGTTATTCGCCTTTGGTGCCGAGCTGCTCTTCGAGCTGAGCCAGCTTGCTTTCGAGGGCGGCCAGTTTTTCCCGAGTACGCAGCAGCACCTTGGTCTGCACGTCGAACTCTTCGCGGCTGACCAGATCCAGCTTGCCAAGTTGGGCTTGCAGTACCTGACGGATCTTCTTCTCGGCCTCTTCACCCATGCTGCGAATGCCGGGCGGCAGGGAGTTGTGTACCTGCTTGGCGATCTCTTCCAGTTTCTTCGGGTCGATCATGACGTCCTCCTTAAGCGTTGGCGGACATTCTACCGACAATTCCCTCATTTTGCCGAGATCGCGGCAGCTTTTTACCGTTGAGCCAGCGAACTTCGTAGGTGAACGGCAATACCCAGCTCAAGCAGTAACTGTGCAGACCACAAAAAAACGCCGCCCTGCGGGGCGGCGTTGTTGTTTCTGCGGTAGCTGAAAAATCAGCTCGGCTGGTGGTTGCGATCCAGCCAACCTTGCAGCAGGCCGACCAGCAGTCCGGTCAGGTGGGCAATATTGGCCGTACTGGTGCCGAGCATGTCGAAGAAGCCGAGCACCATCCAGAACAGCATAAAACCCATCAATGCTGGTGGCAGAGTCAGGCCACAGGCCGGTTGCAGCTTGCTGCGCAGCCAGCAGTAGCCGAGCAGGGCATAGACCACGCCGGAGAGGCCGCCAAACAGCGGGCCGCTGGCAAAAAACTCGGCGATATTGGGCAGGGCGGCGCCCACCAGCAGCAGGATCAGCAACTTGCCGCTGCCAAGGCGCTGCTCTATCTGGCCGCCCAGATACCACCACCAGAGCAAGTTGAACACCAGATGGAGCACCGAGAAGTGGATCAGGGCGGGGGTGAAATAGCGCCACGCCTGCCAGTCGGTGAACTGGGCCAGCGTCGGGTGGAACGCCAGTTGATCAAAAATGGGTAGGCCGATGGCCTCGATCCCGTAGATGGCGAGACAGGCGATGATGACCACCAGCGTCAGTGGCCCCGCCTGATGGAGGAAATCGGTGATGGGGTCCGTCATCCCCTTGCTGTAGTCGATGCGGGCATCGGCGCGGCCGGATTGCCAGGAGGCCTCCATGTAGCGCGGGTGGCCCGGCTCGGCGAGGAAGCGTTTCACCTCCAGCTGGGCTTGAGCGAGGCGCTGCTCGTCAGCCAACCAGATGGTGACTCCCAGCTCGGACTGGGTCAGCTCGCAGGAGATCCCCAGCGTCGCCAGATAGTCCACCAGCGCCTGCGCCATGCGGGCGTTGTCGAGCACCAGCAGCTGGATCATGCTTCGCCTGCCTCGATGGGAAACTCCCGGCGCCACGCCTCGAAGCCGCCATCCAGACTGTAGACCTCGTCGTACCCCTGTTGCAGCAGGTACTGGGCCGCCCCCTGACTGCTGTTGCCGTGGTAGCACATCACGATGACCGGGGTATCGAACTCCACCTCGTTCATAAAGCGCACCAGGGTGCCGTTGGTAAGGTGGAAGGCGCCGACCGCGTGGGCTGCCGCGAAGGATTGCGGGTCGCGAATGTCCACCAGGCGGGCTTCGCCTGCACTCAGTTTCTGGTGGGCATCGTGGGCATTGATATGGGCAAACTGGTCCATCTGGATGTCCTGCGAATAGGTTGATTACGGGCCAGTGTACCGCAAGCTTGGGCGCAAACTAACCCCACAAAAGATAAGGGAGCCTGTGGCTCCCTTGTCGATATGGCATGCTGGTCAGTGGGTTAACCGCCCAGATAGGCCTGCCGCACTGCCGGGTTGGCCAGCAGGGCGGCGCCCGTGTCTTGCAGCACCACGTGGCCGTTCTCCAGCACATAGCCGCGGTCGGCCAGCTTGAGCGCCTGGTTGGCGTTCTGTTCCACCAGAAAGATGGTCATCCCCTTCTGGCGCAGCTGCTCTATGGTGTCGAAGATCTGCTGGATGACGATGGGGGCCAGCCCCAGCGAAGGCTCGTCCAGCAGCAGCAGGCGCGGCTTGCTCATCAGGGCGCGGCCGATGGCCAGCATCTGCTGCTCGCCGCCGGACATGGTGCCCGCGCGCTGCTCCAGTCGCTCATGCAACCGCGGGAACAGGGTAAACACCTGATCCAGCAGGCCATGCTGCTCGGCCTTGTCGACGAAGAAGGCGCCCATCAGCAGGTTCTCTTCCACCGTCAGGCGGGCAAAGATGCGGCGCCCCTCCGGCACCACGGCGATATCCTTGCGCATGATGCGGGCGGTAGAGAGAGAGTCTATCTGCTCCCCTTCAAACCAGATGGAGCCGCTACTGGGCTTGGGTTCGCCGCAGAGGGTCATCAGCAAGGTGGTCTTGCCGGCGCCGTTGGCGCCGATCAGGGTGACGATTTCCCCCTCTTTCACCTCGACGCTGACATCGTGCAGTGCCTGAATTTTGCCGTAGTGGGTCGATACGTTGCGAAGTTCTAACATCTTGTGTTCCTTACGACTCGCCCAGATAGGCCTTGATCACGGCCGGATTGTTGCGGATTTCGTCCGGCTTGCCGTGGGCCAGCGGGGTGCCCTGACTGACCACGAAGATGCGGTTGGAGATACCCATCACCAGCTTCATATCGTGTTCGATCAGCAGCACCGAGACCCCGAATTCGTCCCGCAGGCTCATGATCAGCTCATCCAGCTCGTCGGTCTCCTTCGGGTTGAGGCCAGCGGCCGGTTCGTCCAGCATCAGCAGTTCGGGGCGGGTTGCCATGCAGCGGGCGATCTCGAGCCGGCGCTGCTGACCGTAGGCCAGGTTGCCGGCGGCGCGGTTGGAGAGATCCTTGAGCCCTACCTTATCCAGCCAGAAGGCGGCCTGCTCCAGCCCCTCCTCTTCGGCACGGCGGAACGAGGGGGTCTTGAACAGCCCGGCCAGAAAGCCGGTGTTGAGATGCCTGTGCTGGGCAACCAGCAGGTTCTCCACCGCCGTCATCTCCTTGAATAGCCGCACGTGCTGGAAGGTACGCACAATCCCCTTGCGGGCGATGAGGTGACCGGGCAGCCCCTGAATCTCCTCACCCTTATAGCGGATGGTGCCGCCGCTCGGGCGGTAGAAGCCGGTCAGGCAGTTGAAAATGGTGGTCTTGCCTGCGCCGTTGGGGCCGATGATGGAGATCACCTCGCCCTTGTCGATATCCAGCTTGACCCCGTTGACTGCCAGCAACCCTCCGAAACGCATCGACAGATCAGAGACTTCCATTAACTTCTGATGAGTACTCATTTCTTCAACTCCAGATGCGGACGGGTCATCGGCAGCAATCCCTGTGGCCGCCAGATCATCATGAACACCATCAAGAGGCCGAACATCAGCATGCGGTACTCGTTGAACTCGCGGGCCAGCTCGGGCAGCACAGTCATTACGATGGCAGCCAGCACCACCCCGATCTGGGAGCCCATGCCGCCCAGCACCACGATGGCGAGCACGATGGCCGACTCGATAAAGACGAAGGATTCCGGGCTGATAAAGCCCTGGCGGGAGGCAAAGAAGCTGCCGGCAAAGCCCGCGAAGGTGGCGCCTATGGTGAAGGCGGTCAGCTTGATGATGGTGGGGTTGAGCCCCAGCGATTTGCAGGCGATCTCGTCTTCCCGCAGCGCTTCCCAGGCGCGGCCGAGCGGCATGCGCAGCAGGCGGTTGATGACGAACAGGGTGGCGATCACCAGCACCAGCGCCATCAGGTAGAGGAAGATCACCTTGTGGTTGGCGTTATAGGCGATGCCGAAGAACTCGTGGAAGGTCTCGAAGCCGCCATCCTTGACGGTGCGGTTGAACTCCAGACCGCCCAGGGTCGGCTTGGGAATGCCGGAGATACCGTTGGGGCCGCCGGTCAGGCTGGTCATGTTGTTGAGCAAAATCCGGATGATCTCGCCAAAGCCGAGGGTGACGATGGCCAGATAGTCCCCCCGCAGCCGCAGCACCGGGAAGCCGAGCAGGAAGCCGAACAGGGCCGCCAGACCACCGGCGATGGGCAGACACTCCCAAAAGCTCAGTCCGAAGTAGTTGTTGAGCAGGGCATAGCTGTAGGCGCCGACCGCATAGAAGCCGACATAGCCGAGATCGAGCAGACCGGCGAGGCCGACCACCACGTTCAGACCCAGTCCCAGCATGATGTAAATCAGGGTGAGGGTGGCCAGATCGATGGCACCGCGAGAGGCCATAAAGGGCCAGCTCACCGCAAACAGCAGCACCAGCACGGCGGTGAGGTTATAGAGCTTGGGGGCCTCTTCCTGGCTCGGCAGCACCAGCTTGGTGAAGCCGACCGAGAAGCCACTGATGGAGGCCTGAAACAGTCGGGCGATCTGGCCGCGCAGCATCTGGAACCAGAATACCAGGGTGGCGCCGCCCAACAGCCAGGCCAGCGACACATCGAGGCGGCTCACCACCAGCAGGCGGGAGCCGTCGGTCTCCAGCTTGAAGCCGAGCAGCCAGAAGGAGAGCACCAGCAGCACCAGACTGGCGATACAGGCGTGGATAAATTGATGTTTCATCACACTTTCTCCACTTCCGGGCGGCCGAGAATGCCGCACATGGACATAAACGGCAGCACGAGAGCATGCATAGATTGGCGTTTCATACCTTCTCGACCTCCGGACGACCCAGAATGCCGGTCGGCATAAAGAGCAGCACAAAGATGAGCAGGGCGAACGCCATCACATCCTTGTACTCGGTGCTGAGATAGCCGGCGGTGAGCGCTTCCACCACGCCCAGCAGCAGGCCGCCCAGCACGGCGCCCGGAATGCTGCCGATACCGCCCAGCACTGCGGCAGTGAAGGCCTTCAGACCGGCCATAAAGCCGAGGTAGGGGTTGATGACGCCGTAATACATGCCGAGCAGCACCCCGGCGACGGCGGCCAGCGCGGCCCCCAGCACGAAGGTGATGGAGATGACCACGTGGGTGTCTATCCCTAACAGGTTGGCCATCTTGATATCTTCCGAACAGGCGCGGCAGGCGCGGCCCATGCGGGAGCGGCCGATGAACTGGGTCAGCGCCAGCATGGTGATGAAAGTCACCACGAAGATGATCAGCTGCATATAGGAGAGGCTGGCCTGAAAACCATCTTCACCCCCCAGGGTCCA
This sequence comes from uncultured Aeromonas sp., assembly GCA_945957575.1. Classification (GTDB taxonomy): domain Bacteria; phylum Pseudomonadota; class Gammaproteobacteria; order Enterobacterales; family Aeromonadaceae; genus Aeromonas. The sequence goes on from CAMFLW010000027.1 coordinate 20,475, forward strand.
GCCACCGGAGATCAGGCTGGGCATGGCGATATCCCGCGAGCCCTGCGCCATCCGCATCATGTTCTGCAAGAAGATCGACATGCCGATGGCGGAGATGAGGGGGATCAGCCGGTTGCCACCGCGCAGCGGCCGGTAGGCGACCCGCTCGATACTCCAGCCATAGGTGCCGGTGATGACGATACTGACCAGGAAGGCGCCCCCCAGCAGTAGAAAGGTGCTGTCGATGCCCATCATCATGAGCCCCGCCATCACCATAAAAGCGACATAGGAGCCGATCATGTACACCTCGCCGTGGGCGAAGTTGATCATGCCGATGATGCCATAGACCATGGTGTAGCCGATGGCGATCAACGCATAGGTGCTGCCTATGGTTAACCCGTTCAGCAACTGCTGAACGAGATAGAGGAGGTGTTCGGACATACTGCGTTCCCTGTACTTGCCCGCAAAGAGAGGAGGGGGTGAGCGTACTCACCCCCGATCGGCAGATTATTTAACTTGGCTGGAAGTACCGTCAGCGTGCCACTGGAACACACCGAATTCGAAGCCTTTCAGGTCACCGTTCGGTGCCCAGGTCAGGGGGCCCATCACGGTATCGATCGGTGCGGCCTTGATGGCGGCGGCAACGGCGGCCGGGTCATCTTCACCCGCCTTGGCGATACCGGCGGCCAGGGTTTGCACAGCGGCATAGGTAGTCCAGACGAACGGGCCGGAGGAGTCCTGACCCTTGGCCTTGAACGCCGCCACCAGCGGGGCGTTGGCAGGCACCAGATCGTATTTGTTCGGCAAGGTCACCAGCAGGCCTTCGGAAGCCGGGCCGCCGATGGCGGAGATATCCTTGTTACCCACCCCTTCCGGGCCCATGAACTTGGCTTTCAGCCCTTTCTCGCCAGCCTGACGCAGGATCAGACCCAGCTCAGGGTGATAGCCGCCGTAGTAGACGAAATCGACGTTCTCTTTCTGCAGTTTGGCGATCAGGGCGGAGAAGTCCTTGTCACCGGCGGTGATCCCTTCAAAGGCCACCACTTTCACGCCAGCCTTGTCGAGCGCCGCTTTGACGCTGGAGGCGATCCCTTCACCGTACTGCTTCTTGTCGTGGATAACGGCCACGCGCTGGGGTTTGACCTGCTCGATGATGTACTTGGCGGCAGTCGGGCCCTGATCGCTATCCAGGCCGATGGTGCGCAGGGTCAGCTGGTAGCCGCGCTCGGTGATCTTGGGGTTGGTGGAGGCGGGGGTGACCATCAGGATCCCCTCGTCTTCATAGATGTCGGAGGCGGGCAGGGTGTTGTCGGAGCAGAGGTGGCCGACCACGAACTTGACGCCGTCGTTCACCACCTTGTTGGCGACTGCGACCGCCTGTTTGGGATCGCAGGCATCGTCATAGACGACCGCTTCGATCTGCTTGCCATTGATGCCGCCTGCTTTGTTGATCTGCTCGACCGCCATCTTGCCGCCGGTGAACTGCATGTCCCCGTACTGGGCGACCGGGCCGGTGACCGGGCCTGCGATACCGATCTTGATGGTGTCTGCCGCGTGGGCAATGGAGATCGATCCAAACAGAGCCAAAGAAACCGCTGCGCTTACTGTTATTTTGCTCAACTTATGCATTGATTCGTCCCTTAATCAGTGGATTGTTTCATTTCCGTGTGTCATTCCGGATCTACATCCCGTGCATCCGGCTATAGTTATGGTTCTATCATTCCTCACGGGGCAATAACAAGCTGTTAAAGATACTAACCAGAGGGGGTTGGGTGGGTGCATTTTGAAACAAATGACCTGTTATTTTACGCCAGCCAGAACTTAATTTTGATTTGCTGACTTAACATCTTGGTAACGCCAGGATATTCTGATAAAGGCCAGAGGATTAATCTGGCGATATTTTACTCTGACGGCGCTCCCATTTTGACCACAATCCATTTGCGCAAACCGAAATGAGTGCCTAAATTAGCCGGCATTGACAATTCCATGGCAGAGCCCGTTAAAACCAAGCCTTTATTCGGGAAATCTGCTAATGTTCCGCCTTTGACAGTCAGGAGACAGAGATGGCCACTATCAAGGATGTCGCCTCGCGCGCAGGCGTATCCATCTCCACCGTCTCACATGTGCTCAACCACACTCGGCGGGTCAGTGAAGACGCGACCCAGAAAGTGATTGAGGCGGTGGCAGAACTCAACTACGCGCCCAACTCGGTAGCGCGCAGTCTTAAAATAAATTCGACCAAGACCATTGGCATGCTGGTCACCACCAGCGTAAACCCCTTCTTTGCAGAAGTGGTGCAAGGGGTGGAAGCGTACTGCTTCGAACAGGGCTACAGCCTGATCCTCTGCAACACCGAAAACCAGCCGCCTCGCCAACAGCATTACCTGAGAATGCTGATGGAAAAACGGGTGGATGGCCTGCTGGTATTGGGGACCGATATCGACACCCCGTTGCGCGATATGCTGCGGATCCACAAGAACGTGCCGCAGGTGGTACTGGATTGGGGCACCGAGTGCGATTTCGCCAACGTCATCAACGACAACGCTCGTATCGGCGCCCGCATGGCCGTTTGCCATCTGCTGGAGCTGGGGCACCGCGACATCGTCTGCATCACTGGCCAGCTCTCCAAGCCGACCACCCAGCAGCGACTGGACGGGGTGCGCGATGCGCTGGGTGAGCAAGGTCTGACCCTCAAAGATGACCAGATCTTTGAAGGGGACTACGAGAGCCAGAGCGGCTTCGATGCCATGCAGCGCATCCTGGCCCTGCAGCCTCGTCCGACCGCGGTCTTTGCCTTCGACGACCCCATGGCGATCGGCGCGATTTGCGCTGCCTGGGAAGCCGGAGTCAAGGTGCCGGACGATATCTCCATCATCGGCTACGACGATGTGGAGATGGCGCGCTTCTCCAGCCCGCCGCTGACCACCATCCGCCACCCGAAGGCCGAACTGGGCCAGCTGGCGGTGAAGCATCTGGTCAGCCGGATCCGCAACAAGGAGCTGGAAGTGGAATCGATGACGGTACAGCCCGAGCTGATTGTCCGTCGCTCGGTCAAACCGCTGCGTTAATCCGCACCCGTTGCCAACACGAAAAACCCCCTCTGTCACGAGGGGGTTTTTGTTTATGGGGCCAAGCGGCGCGCGTCAGGGTTTGAGGCCGAGGAGCCAGAGGTGAGCCTGGTGATCCGGGCCGGGGAGTTTGCCACCAGCCCGCCCCAGTACTGGCACCGGGTCGAGCTGTCGGAGGATGCCCGCTTCAACATCCACTTCTGGGCCGAGCAGGCCGAATCCGACCTGCCGCTGTTCAACAGTCGCAAGGCATAAGGTGCAACCATGGAGAGGGGCATTGGGCGCAAATGTCCCCCTCTGCCCATGCAGATCAAAATAATCAATTCAGATGTCAGTTATCCTGCCGCCAGTTGTGAATGAGGCAGTGAGGGAAACATGAGCGTGATCGAAGCCGTGACCATGGCCGCCGGCCTGGCCTATCTGGTGCTGCTGGCGTGGCAGGCGCGCTCGGGTTGGCAGTGGCGTCTTGCCCTCGGCCTGCTGCTCATGCTCTGGTTGCTGGCGGCGGATAGCCTGCTCTGGCTCGGCATGGGGCTGGTGGCCGCCGCGCTTGTCTTCTGGCACCTGCGGCGACCGCTGCCCGCCCTCGAGGCGCTCGACAGCCAGTGGCTGCGGGCACGCACACGCCAGCTGCTGTTGCTCTGCTGGGGGCTGGTGACGCTGCAGTACGGCCTGCATGTCTGGCAGCTGGGGCAGGGGATGAGCCCCTGGCTGGTGCGTCCTGACGTGGTGGACGGCTTCCTGCCCATCGCCGGCGGCCTCGGGCTGCGGGCCTGGCTCGGGCAGGGGCTGATGGATCCGCACCATCCGGCGGCCACCGTGACTGTGCTGGTGCTCTCGCTGTCGGCCCTGCTGCTGGGGCGGGCGTTCTGTGCCTGGTTCTGCCCGCTCGGGTTGGTAGGCGAGTGGCTGCACGGCCTGCGCAGTCGATGGCTGACGGGGGAGTGGACCCCGCCGCGCTGGCTCGATGTCGTGTTGCGCGGCCAGAAGTTTCTGGTGCTCGCCTTTCTGCTGTTTATCGTGCTAATTGCGGTGCCAAGCGCCGCCCTGCCCGGCTACTTCACCAGCCCCTACCATCAGGCGGCGGACATGAAGATGGGAGCCTTCTTCTTCAACCTGACCCTGATCTCGGGTCTGTGCCTTGGCTGGGTGCTGCTGCTCACCGCCACCTTCCGACAAGGGTTCTGCCGCTACCTCTGCCCCTATGGCGCCTGGCTGGCCCTGCTCGGCCTGCTGACCCCATTGCGCATTCGCCGTGACCCGGTCCGTTGCCTGCGCAGTGCGGGCCACGACTGCGACAAGTGCAGCCGGGCCTGCCCGTCGCGTATTCAGGTACACCAGCTTATCGCGGTGCGCAGTCTCGAGTGCACCAGCTGCCTGAGCTGCGTGGCCGCCTGCCCCAAGCGGGCCGATGCGCTGCATTTGGGCACGCAGGGGCGCAGGCTCAGCCCCCCACGCTTGCTGGGGCTGCTCTGCCTGTTGCTGCTGATGCTGCCGCTGCTCGCTTACGGCCTGCTGGGTCTCTGGGTCAGCCAGACACCGCTGGCGGATCGTGCCCAGCTGCTGCAACTGCTGCCGCAGCTGACCCATTGAGCGCCAAGGAGTCAGTTGCTGGCAGAACTGTCGGTTCGATTAGCTCTGCGTAATCGGACGAATGAGAGGCTTTGGTTGCGGTTGTTGCCTGAAACAGGGATGGCCAGCCGGAGGGAAAATTCTGCTGGCCGTTATGGCGGGAGAATCGATTTACGCGAACGTCCGATTACGCCTACGGCTAATCGAACCTACGGGGTTCAGTGTTGAATCCGCAGCCCCTACCACGGCCAAAAAGGTTGGTACCCCAGCTGCGGCTACTAACCTGGCAGGGGCTCTCGACCATGGTTTCCGGGTCAAAGTTGGAGATGGCGCCGCGATTGGGAACGATCAGCAGCATCCGCTTCTGGGTATTGAAGGCAATGGCGGTTGCCAAGTCAACGAACGATATAAGCGGCGTGTTCGTCGAACACCTGCTCACCAGCCATCCGCCAAATTGCCCGCCTTGGCGATAACGGTACGCAGGTGACGATCTGCTTTGCACGCTGCGCCATTGCCTTGTTGGTGCTAGTTGTGTGTTCCGGGGAGCTTGGGCAACAATATGTCACCCTACCAAGCTGCCATTACTGATCGGAAAGCTGGGTACAGATTTTGCCGGCATCATTATCTTTTTTCAGGCAACGATACTGGTTTCCACCACTGACACCGTGCAAAGGACGCATGTCTCGCTCACCGGATTGCAATCCTCGACCACAGCCAAACACTCGATAGCGACCTGTACTACCAATTTCATGGATCTCGCTATTGCTGGTGCGACACCCCACCAGTTGTCGAACCGAGTTGAGGTCTTTTTCACCGACCTGGGTCGTTTGCAAGGGGCCATCACAGAACCAGTAGCTCTGATCATTGTGCCAGCAGACTGCCAGTGCCTCAGGCATGGCACTATCCCATTGCACCGGCTGCACAGGCCTGGATTCGGTCACATCAACACGAGTCGAACTCGATGTATTACTGCCGATATCAGTCTGGTTTTGGGCCACGGCTTGCTGCTCTGCCTGCAAGCGCTGTTGCGCATCCTGAATTTGCCGCTGCAGTTCCTGTAGTCTGGCCGCAGGATCGGGTTGGTTATTAGTGCTGGCTTCCGAGGTGTTATAGCTGGAGGTGGCCTGGGCTTGGGCCTGATTTGCATTGGCCACCAGCGCATCCGTCACATCGACAAAGGTCTTATACATGGCTTGTTGGCTCGCCATGATCTCGTCGCTCTTATTTTCGACATAGATATTGCCCTGATCGTCGCAGCGGGCAATTGTATCCTCATCTGCCTCCTGCTGAGCTTGTCGTTGGCAGGCTGCCACGTTAGCCAAGCGCTCTTCCTCTTCCTGCTGTGCGATCTTCAGGTTTGTCAGCTGTGCCTGGGCGAGATTCCGGCGCCGTTCCGCTTCCTGCTGATCAGCCTGCTGTTTTTGGCGGGCAAGATACGTTGCATCTATGCGTTTTCCATGATCCCAGACACAGGGCTCTTTCTGAGCACCACAAATCCCGTTACCATGCAGTTCACCTGCCTCAAACCCCCCTTCATATATCAGATTCCACTTCTGGTCTTGCAGGGCGAAAAGTTGGCCGTGATTAAAATATCCCTTTTTGAAATTGCTTTTAACACGCATTAGCCGGTTACTCGACTCGGCTTCTCCTGCCCCGTCGGCCACGCCTTGTTTGCAATGCCCATCCAGCCAGAACCAGTTTGGCTCGAACTGTTTGCATTTTTGCGCCTCGATACGCTTGGCCAGTTCATCCTGAGCTTGCTGCTTTTTCAGCTGTGCCAGTTGGGCTTGGTCACTATCTATCTGCTGTGCGATCTCGGGATGATTCAACTGTATTGCCAAAGAACGGGCTGTTTGTCCGTCATTTGACACCTTGTTGACATCAGCACCCTGTTCAATAAAAAACCTGACCAACTCGGCATTACCCATACCGGCTGCAGATATCAGCGGACTGTAACCTTGGGATTTTGGGCCACCCCAATCGATTCTCTCTCCCAGCTCCAGCAATTTGCGGGCTATTTTTATCCGGTTTTCGTTTTGATTTTTATCATCGCTCGATGAGGAACCGTTAGAGAGCAGCATCAAATATGAGGAACCAAATTTGGGTAGCAGATCTACGCGGGCGCCATGCTTGAGCAACGATTCGAATACCGGCCAATTCGCGAAGATAATGGCCAAACCCAGCGGGGTATAACCGTTTATCGGTTCAATGTAATTGACATCAATCCCGCTCTCGATCAGCGCAATTGCACATTCGGAACAACCTGAACTGATGGCCATTTCCAGGGCCGAGCTTCCCCATTGGTCTTTGGCAGCAGGATTGGCGCCATACGCCAGCAAAGTCTTAACGATTTCGCTATTGCCATCACTAGATGCCACCATCAGGGGGGTACCGCCCCCGAGGGCATTGGTGTTGTCCGGCGGAGTTCCCTGAGCGAGCAGCTCTTTAACCTGCGCTACATCGTTTTGCGAAATGGCCTCATCCAAAGGGGAAAGAATTGCACAACCGGATAAGAGCGCCAGCATCATCAGGCCATAGGAAAAAATTCTTTTCATATTAACTTCTCATCATCCATGAGCTCTGAGCGAGCAGTGCCTTTAAGTATATTGGACCGACCCGAGATCGGACGGGATTGGTTAGCTCGATGAGGGCTCCCGCCTTTTGGCTGCACGTTACCTCTGTTCTTGCGCAAAAGAAAGTCGCAGGAGGTTGCTATGACCACCCTGTGTATTCCACAACCCCATGGCGATCGTGCGATAACGGGATGCGCTGTATCAAGCAGCCAAAACGAAGCACCCGACCAGAGTGGCGAGACTGGACACCGTCAGCGCGATGGCCTTGATCCGGCACAGCTGGTCGAAGCGGTAGCGATTGCCGTCGTTGACCCGGGCAATCACGCTCTGCGCCGGTTCGTTGTTGAGCCCCCGCACCAGCGCCTCGTAGCCGAAGATGGTGCGCTTGCTGCAATCGACGATGGGCTGAAAGGCCATGGTGAAGTCGAAGTCGAGATCTGCTTTCTCCTGACACAGCTGGCAGATGGCGGGGGATGGGGCGGCAGGTATATCCATGACTCTCCTCTCGGGGCGTAGCGGCGCCGGGCACTGTCTCAAATGATAACAGCTCATTACCCCCCTATAGGTTCGATTAGCGCAGCGTAATCGGACGATCGAGAGGCTTTGGTTGCGGTGGTTGCCGTGAAACAGGATTGGCCAGCCGGAGGGGAGAATTCGGCTGGCCGTTATGGCGGGAGAATTGATTTACGCGAATGTCCGATTACGCCTGACGGCTAATCGAACCTACAGGTTTCGTGATTCTATGAGTTATACAAGCTAGTTTATGTGATGGTTAACTCTATCTCTATGAGGTGTAACTGATTGTTTTTAATAAATCTGTGAAGTAATATAAGACTCATTTATATCATGCGTGTGATAACAGGTTATAAATATGACTGCCCAACCATTTAATACTCGACATTATAGAAAATTCAGAAATCTATTAATTGATTTAAACAGAGACCTGTTATCTATTTCACATAAAATGTGCGAGTCAGATAAGTATGGGGAGTTTACCGAACTAGAGCATTATGTGATGGCCTTGGAAGACCGTCGATTTGTGAATCATTGTGGTTTTGATATCAAGGCATCGGCAAGAGAGCTGTTCAAGAAAATACGAAGAAAAAAGCATGGAGGTGCTAGCACTATAGATATGCAAATGGTTAGAACTATTACCGAATTTAAAGATATGACAATATATAGAAAGTTATATGAAACGCTACTGTCTTGGCTGGTAAATTTTCATTTCACAAAAAAACAAATAATACGCTGCTACTTAAAAAATGCGTTTTTTGGCTCTCGTCTCATAGGTGCAGAAAAAGCAGCAAATGTACTATTTAATAAAGATCTGTCTATGCTAGAAAAGGATGAAAGTGCATTTGTTGCAGCTATGTTATTGAGACCAAAGCCTTTAAATCCAAAAAATGAATGGTTTGAAATTGTTAAATCAAGAGCGTCTTATGCGCAGAGCGTTCGGGTTCTTGTTGAAGAGGGCTCGAAATAGAGTCCAAGTTGAAGCTTTTGTTAGATTATGCTCGGCCAAAGCTTCAGTATCGCCATCCATAATCTGTTTCCAACGACTATTGGAGTGTTTAATGATTTCTGAAGATATTCTTCTGGTTTCTGTAAAAGCAGAATCAAGATGTCTTTTACCAGAAATTATAGAGTCTATAGAGTGACCGTCTTTTATTAATTTGTAAATCGAATTGTGAGCATATCTAAAGTTATCATGAATATTTCTTTCAATATCTCTAGCGTAGTCATACATATCAATGCTGTAAAGCTCTATGAATAAAGGGTTTAAGTTTTCATTCCAATTGTCTTTAGCCTTTTTATATTCCTCCCTAGCTTGTAGTAATGTATCACTATCTTTTTTAAATTCTTTATCAGCCAGAGAGTCGAGAAGCAGGCGGCTATAATAAATGCGCTCGCCAGACATTTTTTCTAATGACTTAGCTATTTCACGCAGCTTATCAATTTCTCGCTCTGAACGATTAGTCTTTATTTGATGTAGAAAGTTCTTCTCTTGGAAGCGACTTGATACATATAGACCAACGACACCGGTTAGAAAAAAACTCACGATTATATTTGCTAGTTCCATCTTTACGGCTCATCCTAATTATATTATGAACACTATATCTTTAGTTAAACGTATATTCAATATCATAAAGTGTTCAAAAAAACGGCGCCTCGAGGCGCCGTTTTTAATATCACTGACTCAACCAGAATCACTGCAACAGGGAGATATCCGCGACTTGCAGGAACAGGTTGCGCAGGTTGTTCAGCAGTGCCAGACGGTTGGCCTTGAGGGCCTCGTCGTCGGCCATCACCATGACTTCGTTGA
>CAMFLW010000028.1 GCA_945957575.1 uncultured Aeromonas sp.
TGCTGCAAATTGTGGCGACCGAAGAGGGGATGAGCGCTCTGCTGATCCCCGCTGCAGCCGCGCGCGGCGCTCACATCATGCCGCTGGCGCAGGATCTGTGGCAGCTCATCCTCACCCCACAGCCGCTGCTTGACCGCTTGCCGGCGCTCGAATCCATCCCGCTGCTACCCGCCGAGGGGATGAGCGAGTTGCAGCGCACCCTGGACGGGATCGCCGATCTGCCCTGGCACAGCCAGGTTGAGGGATTGCACGGCAATGCCGAACTGGCACCCTGGCCGGGCATTCCTTCGGTGCAACTCGATTGGCAGGATGGCCAGCTGGCGGTCAAGCTGGTGACCCGTTTTGACGAGCTGCCTCCCCAGCCTCTGGGCAAGGGGGAGACCATCATCCGTCAGGGGATCAAGGGCAACCACTACTGGCAGCGCGATCTTGCCGCCGAGAAGGGGCAGGCCCAGCTGCTGCGCAACCAGCTTCCCATCGATCTGCCCGGCAGCGAGTGGCGCCTCGAAGGAGAGCAGGCGCTGGCGCTGGTCAACGCCCTGCCTGAGCTGGTGGATGCCGGCGTGGTCATTCATTGGCATCAGGACAGTGCGCGCCTCAAGAGTCTCGATGAGGCGGCCCTGAGTCTGCGCATCGAACGGCGTCAGGACTGGTTTCAGGTAGAGGGGGCGCTTGCCCTTGATGAACACCAGATCCTCGATTTGCGCCTGATCCTGCGCCAGTTGACCCCGGGCCAGCGCACCGTCCAGCTCGACGAAAAGACCAGCCTGATGCTGAGCGACAAGCTGGTGGAGCGGCTCTCCATGCTGGGGGCCATGCTCGACGACGAGCAGCGGATCAACCACAAGCTGGCCTATCCGCTTACCCGTCTGCTATCGGTCATTACCACCGAGGGGGATGCGGCGTGGCAATCCCTGCAGCAGGAGTGGCAGCAGGAGGTGGCCTGTCCGCCCGAGCTGCTCACCGCGCTGCGGGATTACCAGAAGGAGGGGGTGCGCTGGATGGCGACCCTGGCCCATCACGGCTTTGGCGCCTGTCTGGCCGATGACATGGGTCTTGGCAAGACGCTGCAGGCCTTGATCGTGCTGCGGATGCGCCAGCATCTGGGGCCGGCGCTGGTAGTGGTGCCCAAGTCGGTGGTCACCAACTGGCAGGAGGAGGTCGCCCGTTTCGCCCCCGAGCTGGAGGTGGTGATCTTTGACAATCCCGCCGAGCGCGAGCGCATTATTCGCGATGCCAAAGCGGGGCAGGTGATCCTCATCAACTACGGCATGCTCGGCAGTCTGGCGGAGGCGCTCAAGGCGCGGCGCTGGTCCTCCATGGTGCTCGATGAGGCGCAGCAGATCAAAAACGCCGGTACCCAGCGCGCCAAGCTGCTGTTCCAGCTCGACGGCGATTTCCGCCTCGCCCTCTCCGGCACCCCCATCGAGAACCATCTGGGGGAGCTGTGGAGCCTCTTCACCTTTATCAACCCGGGGCTGCTCGGCAGCCTCGGCGAGTTCAAACGCCGCTTTGGCAAGGCGGTCAAGGATCCCCAGCACATGGCCTTGCTGCGGGCGGTGATCAGCCCCTTTATCCTGCGCCGTCTCAAGCAGGAGGTGTTGACCGAGCTGCCGGACAAGACCGAGATCATTCACCACATCAGCCTCTCCCCCGAGGAGCGTCAGCTCTACGAGGCAACCCGGCGCGAGGTGGTGCAGCAGGTGCAAAGTGCCGATGGCCGTGCCCTGATGCACGTGTTGAGCGGGTTGACCCGACTGCGCCGGCTCTGCTGTTCGCCGGAGCTGGTGATGCCTGAGTGGTCGCAGACCAGCAGCAAGCTGGATGAGGCGATGGCATTGCTGGAGGAGGCGATCGATGGCGGTCATCGGGTGCTGGTGTTCAGCCAGTTTGTCGATCTGCTGAGCCTGCTGCGTGCCCGCATCGAGCAGAAGTCCTGGGACTACTGCTATCTGGATGGCGGCTGTTCGGCCAAGGCGCGGCAGGACTCCATCCTGCGTTTTCGCCACGAGGCGGTACCGCTCTTTCTCATCAGCCTCAAGGCGGGGGGCACCGGTCTTAACCTCACCCAGGCCGATACCGTGCTGCACCTCGATCCCTGGTGGAACCCGGCGGTGGAAGATCAGGCGAGCGATCGGGCCCACCGGATGGGCCAGACCCAGCCGGTGACCGTCTATCGGCTGGTGTGCGAGCAGACGGTGGAGGAGAAGATTGTCGCCCTGCACGACGAGAAGCGGGCGCTGGCCGATGGTCTGCTGAGCGGCCAGTCCGAGGTACGCGGGCTGGATGTGGAGAGCCTGCGGGCCCTGCTGATGAGCTGATCCGCTGTATCACCAGCGACATGGCCATGCCATATGAAAGAGGGGAGCACATCTTGCCGATGTGCTCCCCTCTGTCGTTTCTGCATGCCGGTTTTAGCAGGCTCGTCGCGTCAGCCCTGATAGAGGTAGAGATGCAGCCGCTCGATGATGGGCTCGCCGCCAATCTTGCGATCCCGCCGCGCCTGCCGGCTCTTGGGGGGATAATTGCCCAGATGGGTGACCGCGGGCGGGCTGTCCGAGCAGAGCAGCAGCGGCAGGCTCGCCTTGATCTGCTGCTTGCGCGGGGTGCGATCCTGCCAGAGCAGGTTGATCATCGGGTGGGTCTTGACCGGGCGGCGGATCCGCAGCTCGGCATCGGCGGGCAGGCGGCGAATGTCGTACACCTCCTGATCCACCATCTTGCTCCACTCCTCGTTGTTGGAGAGGGCCGGTATGTAGCGGCGGCTGCGCTCCAGCATCTCCAGCACCTGTTCGCGCGTGAGGCGATTGATGGTCTGCTTGTCAGCCCAGGTAAAACCGAGGGAGTGGAGCTCTCCATGTAGCCACGTCAGCTTGCGGTAGACCTGCAGGGTGATCACCCCGGGCAGGGCGGTGTGTACCAGCTCGAACTTCTCGTCCCGTCCGCCCGCCTGCTGCACCAGCGCCTTGAAATCGAACTTGCGCTGATTGATCTCCTCAACCAGCGGCTGAATGAGCGGAGCGGCAGCGGCGGGAAAGCGCAGCCAGCCCGGTAGACGACGGGTGGCCTTGGTGGAGCAGCCGGGGCGGGCGCTGTGATCCCGATAGGCTGACAGGGTGGTGGCCAGCGCTTCGTCGCCGCTCAGGTAACCCACCTCAATCTGGCTGATGGGGTCGTGCTCTTCGCCCTGCGCGACCGGGGGGAGGGGATAGACATGGGCTTCCTGCAGTTCGAGCTGGCCGAGCAGGGTGGCCAGCTGATCCAGAGAGGCTTCAATGGCCTCCATCTGTTGACGCAGGGCGGCGGTAGGGGTAAAGGTATCCATCGATGATCCTGTGGTCTGACCCGCTGTTGACGACATCAGGTATGACATCGCTGCGGGTAGCAAAACTACTGTATAAATAAACATACCAGCATGCGGCTGGAGTGCCAAGAGGCACTTTGGGGAGGGGGCAATGTGCGCTTCTGAATGGGGATGCGGTGCTGGTTTTATTTATGTTTCATTGTGTTAAATAAAGATCATCACAAGATCATTCAATTAACAGTTTCGTGTAACTCCGCTGTTGCCAGCTGTTCGTACATCGTCCATCCCTGCATATGTAAAGCAGTAAAATGCATATATAGATGGGTGCCATGCAGCACAATATGCTGTGCGACTCCGCTGGCCAACCATGAAGATAATTAGTTGTTTAAAATCAAAGTGTTAAAATTAAATTCCGCCATTTTTAGACATTAGATTTACTAATGTAACATATCAAAATTCGTCAATTGAGTCGGTCTGACTCCCTGACTAAGCTTTGCGCATCAAATTGAAGCCCAGTGCGTAAACAAATATTCAGAGGAGCCACATCATGGCCAACATGACTTATACCGAAACCGGTTACCAGCATTCCAGCCAATTGAATCTGGTTGCTCGCGTTAAAATGACCGTTCTGACCTGGCTGGAGCGCAGCCGCAGCCGTCGCCAGCTCTCCGAGCTGCCCGAGTACCTGCTCAAAGACATCGGCCTGAACGAAGCTGACCGTTATCAAGAGACCACCAAGCCGTTCTGGCGTGGTTGATCAGCCGGGCATGGATGCCTTGTCTATCTGCTGATACTTGTATGCTGACGGCCGGGTGACATCAGGTCACCCCGTCAACCCTGTTGTTGTTTTCCCCGTTATTGCTCTCGCTTCCCCGCCTTCATATCCCGTTGTTGCTCCGCCCATTGCTGCCGTTTTATCTTGCCGCTGTTTGTATCGTTAATGTTTGAATTTGTTTAAAAATTGGTTTTAAGCCGCAACGCCTTGCGTATAATCCGGCCATAGTATTCCAGCGCAAGAGGGTGAGACGGATGATTCCCCAGCACGATTTTTTGGCCATGACCCGCAGCCACGAGTGGCAGCTCGATCCCTTTGATTTTGCGCTGCCGGATGGCACGCAAGTCAGCGTCTGGGATACCGGTGTCATCTGTCTGGAGCCTGCCTGCGGAGCGGGCGGCCAGCCCGGAGGGCGCAAGGATATCGTCCTCTCCTGCGGTATTCACGGCAACGAGACCGCCCCCATCGAGATCTGCAACCAGCTGCTGAGCCGCCTGCTCTCGGGTGAACTGAGCGCCCGCCATCGGGTGCTGTTCCTGTTTGGCAATCCGGCGGCGATGAATCTGGGATTGCGGGAGGTAGAAGAGAACATGAATCGCCTCTTCTCCGGCGCCCACAGCAAGGGGGAGGGGCTCTGCAATCGGGAGCGGATCCGCGCCATGCGTCTCGAGCAGTATGTGAGCCGCTTCTTTGCCGATCCGGCCCGTCCCCGCTACCACTACGACCTGCACACCGCCATTCGCGGCTCGCGCCACGAGAAGTTTGCCGTCTACCCCTTCCCCCACGAGCGGCCCCACTGCCGCGAGCAGGTGCAGTTCCTCGGTGCCTGCGGGGTGCGCACCATACTGCTCTCCGCCAGCCCGACCACCACCTTCAGCTACTACAGCTCGCGCCAGCACGGTGCCCACGCCTTCACGGTGGAGCTGGGCAAGGTGCGCCCGTTTGGCGAGAACGACATGACCCGCTTTATCGAAACCCGGCAGGCGCTGCAGGAGTTGGTCAGCCAGGACGAGGTCGCGCTGGAGCCGTGGCGGGCGGATGATTTCACCCTGTTTGCCATCGATCGGGTGATCACCAAAAAATCGGAGCAGTTTCGCTTTCTGTTTGCCAGCGATGTCGACAACTTCACCGAGTTCCCGCAAGGGTTCGTGCTGGCCGAGGATGGCGAGCTGCGCTACACCGTCGAGCAGCCCCGCGAGGCGGTGGTTTTCCCCAATGCCAACGTGGCGATTGGCCAGCGCACCGTGTTGCTGGTGGTGCCGATAATGCTCTGGGAATAAGCCGTGCAATAGCCCCTTGGTGGCGGGCATGAATAGTATCCAGACGAGCGGGCGAATGGGTTTTTCCGCTCTATTTCGGCCGGTTTGGTCATGCCATGGGATGAGAGGTGCGGTATAAGCAAAAGTTGGGGCATTTTGGGAAATGCCATAAATCCAGCTTATAGTGACCGGCAAGCTCTCCGCGAAGGCCACAGAGAGTGCCTGCAAGGCCGCTCAAGGGGTTGGCCGATCTGATGGATATGTTGGTGGCTGCGCTTGGCCCATGCAGCGAGGGGTGAAGGGAGTGAGTTTTGTGGTGGGAAATAGAGGGAATAAAAAAACGGAGCCAGTCATCTGACTGGCTCCGTTTTTTAATGGCGTTGGCGAGGGATCAGCTGTTGTTCTTCACAAACAGGGTCAGCTCCTGACCGGGCTTGAGGTAATCCCCTTTATCCAGCTGGTTCCAGCGCATCACATCATTGATGGCCACCTGGAAGCGAGCTGCGATGGAGGAGATGGAGTCACCACGGCGAACCTGATAAACCATCGACTTGTCGCTCTTCTTCCCCTGCTTGGGATAGACCATCAGCTTCATGCCCGGCTTGAGGGCCGACTTGGCGTTCAGGCCGTTCCACTTGGCGAGCTCCTCGTGGGAGACGCCATGCGCTTGGCTGATGCTCCACAGGTTGTCACCTGAGCGCACCTTGTAACTGACCTTGGCCTTCTGGTTGCTGCCACGGCTGGCCAACTGCTGCGGCTTGTTGGCGGTACTTGCCTTGCTGCTGACCTGACCATGGGTCGGGATCACCAGTTGCTGACCGCGACGCAGGCTGTTGCCACGCAGATTGTTGGCCAGTTTCAGCTCGTTCACGCTGACGCCGTGATTCTGGGCGATACGTGACAGAGTATCACCACGGGTGACCTGATAGGAGCGGGTACGAATACGCTCGCTCTTGGGCAGATCGGCCAGTGCCAGCTCCAGGGTATCGGCATATTCTACCGGTACCAGCAGGCGGTAGGGGCCACGGGGCGACATCACACCACGGCTCAGGGCTGGATTGACCTCCTTGAGCTGTGACGTGCGCAGACCTGCCAGTTGGGCGGCCACATTCAGATCGATCTGGCTGCCGGTCTCCACCACCCGCAATTGCGGTCGGTTAGCAAGCACCGGCAACTGGACATTGTACTTGTCGGCATTGCTGATCATGTCAGCCATGGCGAGGATCTTGGGCACATACATCCGGGTTTCGCGCGGCAGATCGAGTGACCAGTAGTCGGTCGGCTTGCCGGCGCGCTGGTTGCGCTGAATGGCGTTGCGCACCCGACCTTCACCGGCATTGTAGGCAGCCAGCGTTTGCAGCCAGTCGCCGTCAAAGAAGCGGTTCAGGTACTCCAGATAGTCGAGCGCCGCATTGGTGGAGGCCAGCACATCACGCCGTCCGTCATACCAGTTGTCGTGGCGCAGACCGAAGTTTTTGCCAGTGGCTGGGACAAACTGCCAGAGTCCAACCGCATTGCTGCGGGATCGGGCATGAGGATCAAACATGCTCTCGATCATCGGGACAGTAATAAGCTCCATTGGCAGCTCACGCCGTTCAATCTCCTCTACCATCAGATATAGGTAGGGTTCAGCCCGGCTGGCAATGGTCGCCAGATGCTTATCATTACGCAACAGCCACTCTCGTTGTTGGCGGATGCGGGCATGATCCGGGGTTTCCAACTGCATATCATCGCTGATGCGCACCCACAGATTGTCCGTATCTTCCATTTCGTCCAGCTGTTCATCGCCAAACAGTGAATGGGAAGAGTGTTTTTTATGCGCTTTTTTCTTGACCTGGGGGGACTTGATCGGCTCGATTGCCGTTAGCGCCCGGTCATCCTGATGGCTCAGGTTTTGGCAGCCGCTGAGCAACAGCGCTGCCAATAAGGCCGTTCGTACCTTCATCTCGTTCCGGTCATTTTTAGGAAAAACAGCCCGCATCATAAGGGGCAATGGCCCCCTGATCAAGGTTTGTTCAAAAAACGTCCTTCCACTGACGCAAAATGGTGAAGGTATCTATCGGATTTTCCACGCATTTTAGCCCCTTCTTTTCAGCAGAAAATTTTACCGAATCGAGCTCGCAGCGCAGAAAAACATTAAACTTGCGCTCATCCTCCAGCCGGGTGGGCAGGCTTGGCAGCCCTTGTTGCCGCAGTTTGCTGATCAGCCCGATCTGGCTGCGGATCGCCGGGTTGTCCGGCTCGACCGCATAGGCGAAGCGCAGGTTTGACAGGGTGTATTCGTGGGCACAATAGATGAGGGTGTCATCGGGCAGGGCGGCGAGCCGTTGCAGTGAGTGATACATCTGCTCCGGCGTCCCTTCAAAGAGGCGACCACAACCGGCCGAGAAGAGGGCGTCACCGCAAAAGAGCATGCCGTTGCCATGGTAGGCGATATGGCCGCGGGTATGGCCGGGCACATGGATCACCTCGAGGGCGAGGCCGTGCCAGTTGATCTGATCGCCATCTTCCAGCCACTGACCGTGGTGATCCGGCATGGGGTCAAGTTTGGGGCCGTAGAGCCGGGCGTGGGGGAAGTGGGTAAGCAGATCGGTGACCCCCCCGACATGGTCGTGATGGTGATGAGTCAGCAGGATGGCGTCGAGCACCAGCCCCAATGCCTCGAGCCGCTCCAGCACCGGGACCGCATCGCCCGGGTCGACCACCAGACAGTGATTTTCGTGTCTAATCAACCAGATGTAGTTGTCATTAAAGGCTGGAACTGTGATCACTGGATGCATGAGTGTGCTTCTCTTTGGGGAGGGTATCTTATATAACAGGATGGCGTTCGAAACCGCGAGTTGAGCCCTATTATGCAGGTGGCACGTACCGAACAACAAATCGAGATCCCGACCAGCTGGTCTGCATTGCCTATGGGGGACTGGGTGGCAGCCGAGATCCAGGAACGGCTCGACAACTGGTGTCCCAATCTGTTTGGTTATCATCTGCTGAAAATTGGCGCCCTGAGCGCCGAGCTTTCCTGCAAGCGCTCTTCCATTCGCCACCAGATCGGGGTCGCCCCCGGCGGGCGGCTGCTCGACATGTATGGCGATCCCCTCGATCTGCCGGTACGCACCGGCAGCGTCGATGCCTGCCTGCTGGCCCACTGCCTCGATTTTTCTGCCGATCCCCATCAGGTGTTGCGTGAAGCCGAAAGGGTGTTGACCGATGATGGCTGGCTGATCATCAGCGGCTACAACCCCATGAGTCTGGTCGGGATCGGTCATTGTGTGCCGTTCTTGCGGCGCAGAATGCCTTGGTCGGCACGGATGTTTACCCCTGGGCGGGTGACGGACTGGCTGCATCTACTGGGATGCGAGGTGATGTTTGACGAGCGCTTTGGTTATTCGTTTATGGGCAAACAGAGCTGGCACAGCTGGTGGCGGGAGAGTATCGGGCGGGATTATTGCAGGGCATTTGCATCGGTGTACGTGATTGCAGCCCGTAAACGGCGCTTTCCATTGATCCCGGTGCGGCGGCGCTGGCAACTGCCAAAATCCCTCGCTACACCGGGAATGGCTCGTCAGGGCTGGTAGCCGGTATCCTCGGCCAAATCCTTGCCGCAGGCGGCATCTCTGGCCAGCTCGTCGCACCGTTCGTTCTCCGGATGACCGGAGTGACCCTTCACCCAGAGCCACTCAATCTGATGGCGACCCACTTCCGCATCCAGCTCCTTCCAGAGATCGACGTTCTTGACCGGTTGACGGTTGGCGGTCATCCACCCTTTCTTCTTCCAGCCGATGATCCACTGGGTGATCCCCTGGCGGACATATTGGCTGTCGGTGGTGAGGCGTACCTTGCACGGTTCGTTGAGGGTGCGCAGCCCCATGATGGCGGCCATCAGCTCCATCCGGTTATTGGTGGTCAACTTGAATCCGGCGGAAATCTCTTTGCGGTGCTTGCCGTAGACCATGACGGCCCCGTAACCACCCGGGCCCGGGTTGCCGAGGCAGGAGCCGTCGGTATAGACATCAATCTGTTTTAACATGAGCAATCAATCTGTTTTAACATGAGGCTTGGGGTAAACTAGCGAGTAAGTAGAGCCGAAGTTTGACATAGATTGGATCATGAACACACCCCAACTGAATCGCCAGATCATTCTGGATACTGAAACCACAGGTATGAATACGGCGGGTGGCCCTGTCTATCTGGGGCACCGCATTATCGAAATAGGCTGTGTGGAGGTGATCAACCGCAAGCTGACCGGTAACCACTATCACGTCTATATCAAGCCTGATCGTCTGGTCGACCCGGAAGCGATCCAGGTGCACGGTATCACCGACGAGTTCCTGCGCGACAAACCCTCTTTTAGCCAGATTGCCGACGAGTTCCTCGACTTTATCCGGGGGGCCGAGCTGATCGCCCACAACGCACCGTTTGACGTGAGCTTCATGGACTACGAGTTCAGCAAGCTCGGACTCAACTTCAAGACGGCCGATATCTGCACCATCACAGATACCCTGGCGATGGCGCGGGATCTCTTCCCGGGCAAGCGCAACAACCTGGATGTGCTCTGCGATCGTTACGGTATCGACAACTCTCACCGTACCCTGCACGGGGCCTTGCTCGATGCGGAGATCCTGGCGGACGTCTACCTGCTGATGACCGGCGGCCAGACCAAACTCAATCTGGCCACCGAGAGCAATGAAAACGAAAGCAATCAGGACACCAGCATTCGCCGGTTGGAGAGCAACCGACCCGCCCTCAAGGTGGTGCGTGTCAGTGCCGAGGTTCAGGCCTTGCACGAAGCGAGACTGGATCTGGTACAGAAGAAGGGAGGAAGTTGTTTGTGGCGGCAATGAGCAAGTGGTGTGCCGGTCTGCTGTTGTTGCTCTCGCTGGGGGCGACGGCGACCGAGGTATTTGCCCCTTCCGATATTCCGCTGCTGGATAACCGCTTTCGCATCGATTACGGGGTGAAGGAGATCACCTTCATTATCAAGCGCAAGCCGGGCACCCCATCGGTGATCCTGGTTCGCCCCGATGGCAGCAAGCTGTACGTGGGCAAGGTCAAACCCACCGATGTGGGTTGGTTGGCGCTGCCGGAGCATGATCTCATTACCCTGCGCAATCCCATGCCGGGCCCCTGGCAGGCTATTGGCGAGGTGGATCCCGACAACCGGGTGCGCATTCTCTCAGATATCCGGCTCGATATCGCCGCCCTGCCGATGCAGCTCTATCAGGGAGAGGTAGTCAAGCTCAAGGCGTGGTTGTTGATCAATGGCCAGGTGCCGAAAGATAAATACTATCTCTCTGACCTTGGTATGACCATCAAGCTGCAATCTTTCAGCGATGCCGATAAGAAAGAGGTCTTGCTGGATCAGGTACTTGGCCACTATCGCGATGATGGTAAGGGGCTCGACGAAGTGCCGGGCGATGGCATCATGACGGCGGAAGTGACACTGCAGGATATTCCAGGTGGCAAGTACCGCGCCATGTTCAGCACCGGCAATCAGGTGTTTGTCCGTGCCCGTTATCAGGATGTGCTGCTTTACCCCTACCCATTCAGCTACAACCTGGCGCCGCCTTCGGAAAATCTGGGTGCCAAGTTGTCACTGCTAATCGACCGTGATGAGCTGGATCCCGCCTCCGTAGTGGTCAAGGGGAGTGTGACCAGCAATGTGGGCGGCCTCTACGAGTTTAGCGAGACCGCCAGCGAGCCCAAGCTTGATATCGATCTCTCTATCATCAAGGAGGTCGGTCAGCATGAGGTGAAAGCAACCCTCTATGGCACCACTCGCCTTGGCCGCGAGCTGAAAATCGAGTTGCCATTGAAAACCTTCAATATCTTTCCGCCCCCTCCGCCCCCTCCGCCCCCCGCAGAGGTGGCATCGGCAGCCGCTCCGGCTTCCAGCGCCGAGTCTACCGAAGAGCAGCCTGAAGAGGGAATGGGGTGGCTACTTTGGGTTCTGGTTGGGGGTGGGATACTACTGGTGTTGCTGGGAGGCGCCGGTTTTGTGGTGATGCAAAAACGGCGCGCCTTTAAACGTGCGCTGGCGGCGGCTCAGGCTCAGAATCAGCAAAACGGCCAACTGGCAACCAAGCTGGATCTCAACTTGCCAGAGCAGTAACCCCGGCTCGGGAAAAACGAGACTCCAGACAGAAGAAACCGCCCTTGATCAACAGGGCGGTTATTTTTTAGCTCGTACCATCAGGGGGAAGGGGTTGGCAGGTATCAATGATCGCCGATATAGACATCCTTGTTCTGCTCGCGGATCTCGAGGAACTTGTCCAAATTAGCCATCATCAGCTCGACCAGCTGGGGATCGAAATGCTGCCCCTTCTCCTCTTCAATCAGTGCCAGCACCTTGTCCAGCGGCCATGCCTTCTTGTAGCAGCGATCAGACCCCAGCGCATCGAACACATCAGCCAGCGCCACAATCCGCCCCTCGAGCGGAATATCCGTCCCTTTCAGGCCACGGGGATAGCCACTGCCATTCCACTTCTCATGGTGATTGCCTGCAATGGTGGCGCCTATCTGGAATAGCGCCAGATCGCTGCCGGAGAGCATATCCTGACCTAGCTGGGCGTGGGTTTTCATGATCTCCCACTCATCAGGAGTCAGTTTGCCTGGCTTGTGCAAGATGGCATCGGGAATGCCAACCTTGCCAATGTCATGCAGTGGCGAGGCGCGTTTCACCAGCTCGCTCTGCTCTTCGCTCATTCCCATCAGGTGGCAGAATTGTTCGGTATAGAGCGCGACCCGTTTGACGTGCAGCCCTGACTCTTTGGAACGGGTTTCGACCAGTTCGCCGATGCGATAGATGATCTCCCGCTGGTTGTCGGCGATCACCTCGTTGAGCCGGATATTCTCCAGCGCCACTATGATGTTTTCGGTAAACAGCGTCAGCAGGCTGGTATCGATCTGGCTGAGCTGGCGCGTTGTCTCGATATGGAACAGCAGGTGGTGGCGTGGATTCTGGCAATAGAGCACCATCTGGCTAGCGCTATATACGTTGCTGCGCTTGCTCATGGCCTGGCGCAGGATCTCCGGCGCGTCCGTGAGGAGCATGGCGGGATGGCCTGGGAGCAGAGGCTCCAATATTTGATCCCTCACCTCATAGGCGTATTGCTTGACGTCGTATATCTGGGTTTCTCCGAGATGGAGCAGGGCGCTGAGCTGTTCCTGGGCCCCTTCGACAAACTGGCGCAGGGCCCGTTTCTCAAAGATCCCCTTGGAGGCTTCGATAACTTTTTCGAGCCCCTGGCGGTTGCTCTCCAGGGTGCGGATATCCCGATAGGAGCGCAGGCTGGCTCGCAACAGGGTGCGCAGCTTCTGGGAGGTGAGTTCGGTTTTATCCTTGTAGTCGTTGATGTCGTAGTTGGTGACTACGTCATCTTCTGGTGCCTGGCCGGGTTGGCCGGTACGCAGCACGATGCGCACCATCTTGTTTTGCAGCTCTTCACGAACATATTTGACGACATCGAGGCCTGCGTGGTCGACCTCCATCACCACATCCAGCAGCAGCAGAGCAACGTCCGGGGTGATGGCCAGCAGCTTCTTTGCCTCTGCAGCGGAATAGGCATGCAGAAAGTCAATGGGGCGATTGTCAAACTCGAATTTGTTCAAGGTGATTTTGGTGATGCGATGCACTTCAGGCTCATCGTCAACAATCATCACCTTCCAGCCCGCTTGTTGCGTGTCGGGAAGGGCGAGCTCGTCATCATCAATAATCAGGATCTGGTCATCCATTATACAATCCTGTTTGGCATCCTGTGCTTACATTAACTGCTTCACTAAGGATAGGAAACTTATTGGGAAATAAAATTTGTTCTCGAAAAACTATATAGGCGGCTATCAAACGGAGCCGTTTGTGATCAAGGTGTTATCCGGGCGCTTCCTTTGGCTAATCCTGGCGCTGGCGAGTTTATGAGCTGTTGCTGAACAGGTGGTCAGCATTTGGATGCCTGCAAGATGTTGTTTACAGCGGATACTCGCTTTGGGTGATGTCTCGGCCTTTAGCCGATCCGGTACCCCATGTTGTGGTGTGATAGCCACACTATCTTGGGTGGCTTGGCGCGCCATCGTTGCTTATCGCGAATTTGGGAGAGTCGTCACGAAAGTCGAGTGCCTTGCCAGTTAGAGGGGCACGATGCACTCATTGTCGCGTCGCCAGCGAAACTGGGCCATACCGAGGTCGGCGGGCTGGCCGATGCCGAGTCTGAGGTCGTGGGCGTCAATATCGGTCATCAAGATAAAAATTATAATATAGATCAATGTATTGGCGCGATTTTTTCGCCAAGCTACGAGCCCAATTGTCAAGGTCGGTATTGGCCACGAGCGATGCAATGGGCAGGGGGGCCGCGAAGAGGGTGCCATCCAGACGGTAACGCGGGCAGTGTGGGGATTTCATGGCCGGACTCCCCAAACAGGTGATCTACTGTAGCGAGTTGCTCCCGGGCTGTTGCGACTGGGCGGCAGCCCTTGGCTGCCAGCGTGAAATAGCTGATGCAGCTCACAATGGCGATGGCGTCAGCGGCATAAGCGAGCAGGCCGGATATAATCAACGCGTTGATAAAAATAACAGGAGTGCGGGATGAACAGATTGGGACTGGCTGGCAAGATGTTGCTGGCAATTTGCCTGCCATTATTGGCGCTGCTGTTTTTCGCTGGCCACTATGTGTACGACCGTTATAGGGTGTCGCAGGAGATGGAACAGGCCCAGCAGATGTTGGTGATTGTCCAGAGTAGCGCCCAGCTGGTGCACGAGCTGCAAAAGGAGCGTGGTATGTCGGCGGGGTTTATCGGTTCTGCAGGGCGTAAATTTGCCGATGCCTTGCCGGGTCAGCGGCAACGGGTTGATGATGCGATCCGCCGCTTTCAGGGGACGCAGCAGGAGATTGCCCGTGAAGATGTCCGTCAGGCGCTGAGGGAACTGGCCGGGATCCGCGATCAGGTGAGCAAACTGTCCATCGAGGTTCCCCGTCAGGTCGCTTTCTATAGCCAGCTGATTGCCTCCCTGCTCAAGGTGGTGGATGAGATCAGCCTGCGCAGCCAGGATGCCACTATTGCCTTGCAGACCAATGTCTACGCCGCTTTTTTGCAAAACAAGGAGCGCATGGGGATGGAGCGGGCGACTCTCAGCAATGTCTTTGCCAGAGGGAGTTTCACCCCGGCTACCCTGCAGCAATTTATGTCCCTGCTTGCTGCCCAGCAGAGCTATCTGGAGCGTTTTCGCGCAGTGGCAAGCCCGGCGCAGCGACGTCTGCTTGAGCAAATTGAGAAGAGCCCGGTGATGGCTGAGGTCGCGAAATATGAGCAGCTCGCCCTGGGCAAGATGACCGAGGGGGGTTTTGGCGTCGATCCGGAGCGCTGGTTTGCCGTGAGCACCGAGAAGATCGACCAGCTCAAACAGGGCGAAGATCAGCTCTACCAGCAGCTGTTCGAACGGGTTGAGCAGATGCTGGGAGAGAGTCAGCGCAACTTCTGGTGGGGGGCAATGGTGGTCCTGTGCTGCCTGCTGTTGACCTCCCTCATCAGTTGGAAGGTACTGCGGGATGTGCATCTGGGCTTTGTCGCGTTGCATCGTACCTTTTCGCGGCTCGTCAATGCCAATGATCTGACAGTGAGGGTCAACTGGCAATCGGGTGACGAGCTGGGGGCATTGGCGCGGGATCTCAATCGTTTCTTGCAGCATCTGGAAGGCTTGTTGCTGGAGGTGCGCCGCTCCTGCGAGGTATTGACCCGCAGTGCCAGCAACTCCAGCGAGGTGATTGCCGAAGTGAATGAAGGTGTGGTACGTGGTGTCGGTCAGGTTGAACTGGTTGCCACCGCCGCAACTGAAATGGCTTCGACGGTGGCCGAGATCGCCCGCAATGCTACCCAGACCTCGTTGGCAACCCAGCAGGCCATCGGCCGTGCCCGGCAGGGTGACAAAGATGTGGATCAGACCATTACCGCCATCGAGCAGGTGGCCGGCACTCTCGACGAGACCCGCTTGCTGGTCAACAACCTGCACCAGGACACCGAATCCGCCGTCGAGGCACTCAACCTCATCAAGCAGATCTCCGACCGAACCAACCTGCTGGCGCTCAATGCCGCCATTGAGGCGGCCCGTGCCGGTGAGTTGGGCCGCGGCTTTGCCGTGGTCGCCGACGAGGTACGTTCACTGGCTGCCCGAACCCAGCAGGCGGCAGATGATATTGAACAGATGCTCTCCCGTTTGCGGGCAGGGGCCCGTCAGGCGGTGGTGGCCATGCAGTCGGGTAGCGAGCAGGCGGGTCTCAGTGTCAGTGAAGCACAGCGGGCGGGTCACGAGCTGACCGACATTGTCAATGAGGTACGCAAGGTGAGTGACATGACGGCGCAGGTGGCTACCGCAACCGAGCAGCAGCGCTACGTAACGGACGATATCCAGCACAACGTGATGACCATCCGCGAAGTGTACGAGGCACACCGTCAGCACTCGGTCACCCTGCAGCAGAATAGTGTCGAACTGGATCAGCTGGCGCGTGAACTGGCCGGACGTATTGCCAGCTTCAAATTGCTGGAGAGAGCCTCCCCCCACTGATCCATTTGCGCTAAAGCTTGTCCCTCCCTGGCCGATACCCCTTGTGAGATCGTGTGGAGGGCAAGCCATTGAACGCTTGGATGTTGGGGTTGATCAGCATATCCGTGAGTATGCAGTTACAGGCTGGGGTCACCGAATTTGGTGCCGGTCTGGATCAATCCGTCTGGCGTTTGACCTCCGATACCCAGATTGAGTGTCGCCTCGAGCACCCTATTCCCAACTGGGGAACGGGGGCCTTTGTCAGCCGTGCCGGGCGCAAGATCAATCTCGACTTCGAACTCAAGGGCAAGCGGCCGCAGGCCCAGACCCAGACGGTGAGCCTTGGCATCATGCCGCCGGTATGGCGCCCAGGGATTGCCGGGCGAGAAGTGAGCCAGCTGCGCTTCTATCAGCAGTTTGATGGACTGGTGGAGGGGCAAACCGCCTGGACCATGCTCGACGAGCTGGAGGGGGGGCGGATGCCGACCTTCCAGTATCGGGACTGGTATCGTCAGAACCGCGCGGTGCGAGTGTCCCTCTCGTCGGTCAACTTTCGGGTCAAATATCAGGCCTTTATCGACTGCCTGAGCGGGCTCTTGCCCTACAGCTTCAACGACATCGCCTTTAGCGTGCTCACCTACGACAAGAACAGCGATCAGCTCTCCATCCCCTCCAAGCGGCGGCTGGCGATGATCAGCGAGTTTATCAAGGCGGACAAGAGCATCGATGTGGTGGTGATCGACGCCTACAGTGACAGCTATGGCGGCCGCTGGCCGAACCTGAAGCTATCCGAGAAACGGGCCGATGCCATCAAGAAGGTGTTTGTCGATCTGGGGATCGATCCCGGCAAGATCTCGGTGGAGGGGCATGGCGAGAAGCAGCACGTCGCCTCCAACGAAACCGAACAGGGTCGTGCCAAGAACCGACGAGTGGTGATCAGCATGGGGCGCAATGGCGAGATCTAGCGCCGTCCCCGGTCAGAGAAGCATAAAAAAGAGCGCATCTGCGCTCTTTTTTGATCCTGCCATTAGGCCGTGAGATTAGGGCAGCTTAGACGCTGTCACCCAAGCCGGTACCGGCATCTTTCTTGGCAATCAGTTCAATCTTGTAACCGTCCGGATCTTCGACGAAGGCGATGACGGTGGTGCCACCCTTGACCGGACCCGGTTCGCGGGTGATCTTGGCTCCGGCGGCGCGCAGTGCGTCGCAGGTGGCGTAGATGTCGTCCGCTTCCAGCGCGATGTGGCCGTAGGCAGAGCCCAGTTCGTACTCGCTCACCCCCCAGTTGTAGGTCAGCTCGATCACCGCTTCATCCTTCTCGTCACCGTAGCCAACGAAGGCCAGGGTGTACTTGTACTCGCTGTTCTCGCTCTTGCGCAGCAGCTTCATGCCAAGGACGCGGGTGTAGAAGTCGATGGAGCGTTGCAGATCGCCGACACGCAGCATGGTATGCAGAATTCTCATTGCTCAGTTCTCCGGGTTGGTGATGTGTACTGCTTTCAATCTCGGTTGCGAGGCTGTCAGCCTTCGGGATAGACCTTCTCTTTGTACTCGCAGAGGTCCTCGATGATACAGGAACCGCTGCCGCAGATGTTTGCGAGCGAGACAGGTATGACGGTTGCGGCGTCCAGTCATTCAGCTCTCGGGATAGACCTTCTCTTTGTACTCGCACAAGTCCTCGATGATACAGGAACCACAGCGGGGCTTGCGAGCCAGACAGGTGTAACGCCCGTGCAGGATGAGCCAGTGGTGGACATCCAGCTTGAACTCGGCGGGCACCACTTTGAGCAGCTTCTCCTCCACCTGATCCACATTCTTGCCTACCGCAAAGCCGGTGCGATTCGATACCCGGAAGATATGGGTATCGACGGCGATGGTGGGCCAGCCAAAGGCGGTGTTGAGCACCACGTTGGCGGTCTTGCGGCCGACGCCCGGCAGGGCTTCCAGCGCTTCGCGGTTCTCCGGCACCTCGCCGCCGTGGCGCTCCAGCAGGATGGCGCAGGTCTTGATGACGTTCTCGGCCTTGGTGTTGAAGAGGCCAATGGTCTTGATGTACTCCTTGAGCCCCTCGACCCCGAGATCCAGCATCGCCTGCGGGGTGTTGGCCACCGGATAGAGCTTGTCGGTCGCCTTGTTGACGCTGACATCGGTTGCCTGCGCCGAGAGCAGCACGGCGATCAAGAGCTCGAACGGCGAGTTGAAGTTGAGCTCGGTGGTGGGGTGGGGATTGTGCTCCCGCAGTCGCTCCAGTATCTCTCTGCGTTTCTGGTTGTTCATGCAGCCTCGCGTGGTGTCATAGCTGGGTCGCCCGGGCACGGACGGGGGGCACATTGCAGTGAGCCACTGTGGTCGCCTGCTTGCGGTCACGCCACTCGTTGATGGCGTTCTTGGCGGCGATCAGCAGTCCCAGCCCGATAAAACCGCCCGGCGGCAGAATGGCCAGCAGCAGGCTGGCATCAGCGTGGAACAGCTCGATGCGCAGGGATTTTGCCCACTCGCCCAGCAGCAGATCGGCGCCATCAAACAGGGTGCCCATGCCGATGATTTCGCGCATGGTGCCAAGCACCAGCAGCACCAGAGTAAAGCCCAGCCCCATCATCAAGCCGTCGAGGGCCGCCAGCAGCGGCGGGTTCTTGGAGGCATAGGCCTCGGCGCGGCCGATGATGATGCAGTTGGTGACGATCAGGGCGATAAAGATGCCGAGCGCCTGATAGAGGCCATAGGTGTAGGCGTTCATCAACAGCTGCACGCTGGTCACCAGCGAGGCGATGATCATCACGTAGACCGGGATGCGGATATCCTTCGGCACCCAGTTGCGCACCAGCGAGATGGCGAGGTTGGAGCAGACCAGCACCGCCATGGTGGCAAGGCCGAGCCCCAGCGCATTGGTAAAGGTGGAGGAGACGGCGAGGGTTGGGCACAGCCCCAGCACCTGTACCAGCGAGGGGTTGTTCTTCCACAGCCCCTGTACCATCAGCTCCTTGAGCTCGCCCTTGCGGCTTTCCAGCTCGGCGATCGGGGCGCTGCCCGTTTCAATCTGTTCCATCTGTGTCATGACGGGGTCGACTCCGGTTTATTGTGCGGCCGGACAAGCCGGGGCGTTGCTGAGCAGCTCCGGGTGCTCGTGCTGCAGTTTCAGCAGGTTTTTCACCGCCTTGACCACGGCACGGGGGGTGATGGTGGCACCGGTAAAGGCATCGAACTCGCCGCCATCCTTCTTCACTGCCCACTCCGATTCATTGTCGGCGGTCAGGGATTTTCCGGTAAAGCTGTTGATCCAGTTCGATTTTTTCAGCTCGATCTTGTCACCAAGGCCCGGGGTCTCGTTGTGAGCGAGCACGCGCACGGCGGTGATGGTGCCCTTGGCATCAAAGCCCGCCACGATGCGGATCGCCCCGCTGTAGCCATCCGGCGCGATCGCCTCCAGCGCATAGCCGGTCACCACGCCATTTTTGCTGGCGGTGTAGAGGGCCTGCGGCTGATCGCTGCCCAGATACTTCCTGCTGGTCACCAGCTTGCAGCTGGTCACCAGATCGTTGTCATAGCTGCCGGCAGGCAGCAGCGCCTCCAGCGTCTGCAACTTCTCCAGTTGCTGCTGGTAGGCGATCTTGTCCTTGGTCAACTCGTTGGTCAGTACCACCAGCGCGGTACAGCCCAGCGCGAACATCGCCAGAATAAGGCCGTTCTTGCGCATGCTCTTTAACATGTCCGGGCTCCGTCAGCTGTGATGGTGGAAAAGGGCAGAAACATCATTGGCGACGGGCTCCATACACTTTCGGGCGAGTCAGGCTGTCGATAAAGGGCACGCAGAGGTTGGCCAGCAGCACGGCGAAGGCGAACGCATCCGGATAGCCGCCAAAGCGGCGAATGATGTAGACCAGCACGCCAATCAGCACGCCATAGACCAGTCGGCCGCGCGGCGTGGTGCAGGCACTGACCGGATCGGTGGCGATAAAGAAGGCCCCCAGCATGGTAGCGCCGCTAAAGAGATGGAACATGGGCGTGGCGGTCGCATCCGGGCTCACCAGATAGCCGATGGTGGAGGCCAGCAGCAGGGCACTGAGAATCGCGGTGGGAATGCGCCAGTTGATCACCTTCTGTTGCAGCAGGAAGAGGCCACCCAGCAGATAGCCGAGGTTGACCCAGCTCCAGCCTATGCCGCCCCAACCCTCGAACAGCGGGCCGCTCAGGATTTCGCCGGTGGTGAGCCCCTGAGTCAGGCCGGTTTTCAGGGTATCAAGCGGAGTCGCCATGGTGAGACCATCCACCCCCTGCTTGAGCTGGGCCATGCTGTAGCCGTCGAGGCTAAAGCCGGTGAAGATGACCGACGCCGCATCACCAAAGCCGAGGCTGTAGGCGCGCACGCTCTCCGGCGGCAGCCAGCTGGTCATCTGCACCGGGAAGGAGACCAACAGCAGCACATAGGCGACCATGGCCGGGTTGAACAGGTTCTGGCCCAGTCCGCCGTAAAGGTGCTTGGCGACAATGATGGCAAAGGCCGTGCCCACCACCAGCATCCACCACGGCAGCAGCGGCGGCAGGGAGAGACCGATCAGCACGGCGGTGAGCGCCGCACTGCCATCCATCAGGGCAGGCTTGATGGCGCGGCCACGGAGCTTGAGCACCAGCGCCTCGCACAGCAGCGCAGTGACCAACGCCAGCAGGATCTGGATAAAGGAGCCCCAGCCGAAGAACCAGGTCTGGGCCAGCAAGCCCGGCACGCAGGCCAGGATCACCAGCAGCATCAGGGTTCGGGTCTGTTTGCGGTTATGGGCAAACGGCGCAGTCGCAATATTGAACATGAGTCTGTCGATTACCTTGTGGTTGTTCGGTCGGCTGACGGGGCATCTTCCGCGGCGGTCTCTGTGGCTCTGGCTGCCTCGGCCGCCAGCTTCTTCGCCTTGGCGCGGGCCACCGCGGCTGCAATGGCCGCTTTTTTCGGATCAACCGGGGCATCAGCCACAGGGGCGCTCGCTTCAGGCGCGGCAGTGACGGCAAGTGGTTGCTCACTGCTGGCTGCATCGGTTTGCATCGGCTCGGCCGGTGCGCGCTCACCCTCAGTTCCGGCACTCTCTACCTGAGTACCGGCACTTTCTACCCCAGCACCGGCATTTTCTACCTCAGCACTGGTACTTGCGCTCTGCTGGGCCAGCTTTTTGGCCTTGGCACGGGCGATGGCAGCGGCGATAGCGGCCTTCTTGGGATCGACCTCTTCGCTGATAGCAGATGGCGAATCGCTCTGGGTTACAGCCGTTTCGCTGGCGCCTTTGGTTGCAGTCAGAGAGCCATCAGCGCTGTCACCCTGCTGGGCTGCCTTCTTGGCCTTGGCCCGGGCAATGGCAGCAGCAATAGCAGCTTTCTTGGGATCAACTGCTTCGCTGGCCGCAGATGGCGCATCGCCTTGCGTGCCTGCATCGGCTGCCGCGCTGTGATCTGCGCTGACCGGTTCACCATTCGCCTCGGCCTTTTTGGCCTTGGCACGGGCGATGGCGGCAGCAATCGCCGCTTTTTTCGGATCAACCTCTGCCTTTTGCTGATCAGCATCTACCGCAGGGGCAGCAACGGCTTCGGCAGTCACAGGCTCGGCGCTATCGCCAGCCTGAGCGGCTTTCTTGGCCTTGGCACGAGCCAGGGCCGCGGCGATGGCTGCTTTCTTGGGATCGCTGGCGGGGTCAACCGCCTCGGTGGATTGCGCCGCAGCGGCTGTTTCGCTGTTTGCGCTCTCCGCCAGTTTGGCGGCGCGGCGCGCCTCCGCTTCCCTTTTGCGGGCTTCGCGGGCGGCAATCACCGCGCTGTTGTCAGGCAAGCCCTCTGCGGTGGCGGCAATGGCAGTGATGGGGGCATCCTGCTTGGCCTTGATACGGGCCAAGGCGGCTGCCACCGGATCTTCCCCGCCTGCGGCCGTCATGGTTTGACGGCGCTGGGCGGCGGCTTCGGCATGGCGCGCTTCGCGGGCCGCTTTCTCCCGCTCGAAGCGGGCCTGCTTGGCCTCGAAACGCTGCTTGGCGCGCTCGGCTTTTTCGGCCTCTGCACGGGCTTCGCGAATGTCGTCCTTGGCGATCTTGTAGTACTGCACCAGCGGGATCTCGCTGGGGCAGACCCAGGCGCAGGCGCCGCACTCGATGCAGTCCATCAGGTTGAGCTTCTCGGCCTTGTCATACTCCTTGGCCCGGCTGTACCAGTAGAGCTCTTGCGGCAGCAGGGTGGCCGGGCAGGCATCGGCGCAGGCGCTGCAACGGATGCAGGGCTGCTCCGGGCCGGGGGCGGGCAGCTCGGCCTGCGTCGGCGCCAGCAGGCAGTTGGTGGCCTTGACCACCGGCACCATGGCGTGGGGCAGGGTAAAGCCCATCATGGGACCACCCATGATCACCCGCTGCTCCGCTTCCGGTTGCAGTTCGAAACGCTGCAACAGCCAGCGTACCGGCGTACCGAGGCGCACCCAGGCGTTGCCGGGCTTCTTGAAGCTGTCGCCGGTGAGGGTGACGATCCGTTCGATCAGCGGCTCGCCGTCGATAATGGCGCGTTTGATGGCAAACACGGTGGCGACGTTGAGCACCATGATGCCGATATCGACCGCGCGGCCCCCCTTGGGCACCTGACGGCCGGTGAGCAGCTCGATGGTCTGCTTGGCACCGCCCGAGGGGTACTTGGTCGGCACCGTCTTGACCAGCACATCTTCATCGGTGGCGTGGCGAGTCAGTTGCTCGATCGCCTCGGGCTTGTTGTCTTCTACCCCGATCAGGGTGAGTTTCGGTTTGAGCAGGTGCTTGAGCACCCGGATGCCATCCATGATCTCGTCGGCGTACTGCTGCATCAACCGATCATCGGTGGTGATATAGGGTTCGCACTCCAGCCCGTTGACGATCAGGATCTCGGTGAGCTGGCCGCGGCCGTCGAGCTTGCTGTGGGTCGGGAACACGGCGCCGCCAAGGCCCGCTACCCCCGCCTGCTGGATGCGCTCGAGCAGCTCGCCCCGCTCCAGATTCCAGTAATCGGCTTTGCCATTGCGCTCGCCCCACTCATCCTCCCCATCCGGGGTGAGAATGACGCAGAGATCGCCGAGTCCGGAGGGGTGGGCAACTGTGTGGTTGCCAATCTCGGTGATGGTGCCGGAGGTGGAGGCATGGACAGGGACGACCCGCCCTTTGGCATAACGGGTCAGCGGCTGCCCTTTTTTGACCTTGTCGCCCACCTGCACCAGCAGATCGCCGGCGGGGCCTGCGTGCTGGCGCAGCGGAATGATCAGGCGCGGCGGTAGACCGGCGTCTACTACAGGGCTCTGGCTTGATTGCAGCTTGTTGTCGGCGGGGTGAATGCCACCGTGAAAGTCCCAGAGCGTGCCGGCTTTGATACGTTCGAGTAAGGAATGCATGGTTGCTCCGCTGTTTATTCCACTATCTTGACCGGAATCTTGCCCGGAACATGCACGTTATTGAGATCCCACTTCCAGTTATCGACCGTGGTGGGCACCGGGATCATTTCGATGCAGTCGGTCGGGCAGGGATCGACACAGAGATCGCAACCGGTGCACTCGTTGGCAATCACGGTATGCATCGCCTTGGTGGCGCCGACGATGGCGTCCACCGGGCAGGCCTGAATGCACTTGGTGCAGCCGATGCACTGATCTTCGTGGATAAAGGCGACCTTCTTGACCGGCACTGCGGCCTCGTCACTGCCCCCCAGTGGCTGGGGCTCGACCCCCATCAGATCGGCAATCTTGCGCATGGTGGCCTCGCCACCGGGTACGCACTTGTTGATCTGATCGCCGTTGGCGAGCGCCTCGGCGTAGGGTTTGCAGCCGGGATAGCCGCACTGGCCACACTGGGTCTGGGGCAGCAGGGCATCGAGCTGATCGACGATGGGGTCTGCTTCCACATGAAACTTGACGGCGGCAAAGCCCAGGATAATCCCGAACGCCAGCGCCAGCAGGGTCAGCACCAGAATGGCAAAGAGTATGTGAGTCATAGCGCTATATCTTGATTAGGCCGGTAAAGCCCATAAAGGCCAGCGACATCAGACCGGCGGTGATCATGGCAATCGATACCCCGCGAAACGGCGCGGGCACATCGGCGGCGACCAGACGCTCGCGCATGGCGGCAAACAGGATCAACACCAGCGAGAAGCCGGTGGCGGCGCCAAAGCCGTAGATCACGCTCTGGATAAAGTCGTGTCGCTCATTGATGCTGAGCAGCGCCACCCCGAGCACCGCGCAGTTGGTGGTGATGAGGGGCAGGAAGATCCCCAGCAGGCGATAGAGGGTCGGGCTGCTCTTGCGCACCACCATCTCGGTAAACTGCACCACCACGGCGATCACCAGAATAAAGGCGAGGGTACGCAGATAGGCGATATCCAGCGGCAGCAGGATATAGTGCTCCACCAGATAGGAGCTGGCACTGGCGAGGGTCATCACGAAGGTGGTCGCCAGCCCCATGCCGATGGCGGTTTCCAGCTTGCCGGAGACCCCCATAAAGGGGCAGAGGCCGAGGAATTTCACCAGCACGAAGTTGTTAACCAGCACGGTGCCGATCAGTAAAAGCAGGTACTCAGTCATCAATTACCGTCACTGAAAGTCGGGTTATCGGGGTTTGAAGGCGGGCGGTATTATCTGACGTTAGGGCCAGTTAAACAACCGCAAGGCCGCATGGTTATTATGCAACTGGATAATTTAGCCGGGGTTTTGGGCGAGAATCCGGTGGGTTTTGCGTCATATCCCCACCGGGTGAGAAGCCTTACTAACCAACAGCCAGTTTGGCGGCCTCTTTCCACATAAATGGTGGCATCGGAGTGGTGAGTCGCCATCTAATGTTCATCGGTTGGCTGCCGCTGTGGGATACGTACTCCACCTCACCAAAGTTCACAAAGCCAAGGGTGCGGCCAAATTCATCTTTGCTCTGCTCACGAACGAACAAAAACAAGCGCTTACCCTCTGCCCTGTGGTTTATGTAACTCAGCCCCTTCCCCCGTTCTGGGCGAGCGCTGTTTTGGCTCTGCCAATGAAACAGCGACTCGTTGATGGCGTAGTCGTGATAACGGGTAGTGGGGGAGAAGTGCTGCTCCGTTTTGTTCAAGGTAACGAACAGCAACTCGATATTTTGCTCTGCGATGACATAGACCCCTTCGCGAGCCGTGGGTTGCTGCGCGAAGGTGGTCGCGCCAAAGCCAACCAGTACCTGCTCTCTGGCATAACGGGCATGCAGTTGCAGTGGATTGCCGGGAAGGTCAGGCATGGCCAGTTGCTCGTGTTGCACCCGGTTGATCAGCATGGGTAACAGATCTGCCAGCTCGGCCCTTAACTCTGGTTGATTGAGTTGTTTCAGGCTGTGCGCCAAGGAGCTAAAGCCTGCGTTGGGGCCGCTCTGTTGCCAGAAGTCGTAGTGGCACATCAAGGCCATGCGTGCATCGTGCTCGGTCGTTAAGGTAAAGGCGCTTTCCACCAAGGTTTGTAAGAAGTTCAAGTAATGGAGTGCATCGCAGCCCAATAGCCGGGTTTTGATGGCCCGGGTGTAGAGAGTCGACAACTTCTCATCGCTCATTTCAGAAATGGTATGGTTGCGGGCCTGTTTGACCAAGGTGCTCCAATTGCCGCGCTTGTAGATCTCCTCAAGGCTGATGTGAGGGTAGAACTTCAAAAAGTTCGTCAGCGTCAGCGGTAAATCACAATCCAGTGAGAAACGGCGGATCAGGCCCATGAGGCGCGAGGTATTGAGGGTCGCCTTTTTGATATTGCTCAGAATTAACTCTTGCGTTTGTTTTGAGAGTTCGATGCGGCAGCCCAAGGGGGCGTGAGGGAAGCCCTGTTTGATCTCGTTGCTGATCGCCTTGTTGGTTTTGCCCACCAGTGCTCGGAATTTCTGGGCAAAGTCATACTCCGCGCGGGCATTGCCAACAAAGTCCAACACGGTGCAGCACTCTTTATCGCTTGCCAGCCGCAGGCCGCGCCCTAATTGCTGTAAGAAGATGGTGAGACTTTCCGTTGGTCGTAAAAACAGCAAGGTATCGACTTCCGGGATATCAACCCCTTCGTTGAAGATGTCCACCACGCAGAGAATATTGATAACCCCAGTGCGCAAATCTTGTTGTTTACTATGCCGCTCGTCTCGATTATCGCTAGTGAGGATGTCAGCCTTGATGCCCTTCAATAAAAAGGCCTTGCGCATAAAATCGGCATGTTCACGGCTCACACAAAATGCCAGCGCTTTGATCTTGGTAATATCGGTGACGATCTCATTGAGGCTCTGGACGATTTTCTGTACCCGCTGCTGATTGTGGGTATAGATATTGGTGAGCTCAGTGATGTCATAACGGCCATTTTTCCAAGCCACTTGGCGCAAGTCAGTATCATCATCGATACCAAAATATTGGAACGGACAGAGATGGCGACGATTGATAGCCTCGGGCAAGCGGATCTCTGCTGCGATGACACCACAAAAGTCGGCAAGAATATCACCGCCATCATGGCGCTCTGGCGTTGCGGTCAATCCCAGCAGAATGTGAGGTTCAAAGGCGGCGAGCAAACCACGATAACTGGCCGCAGCAATATGATGAACCTCATCGATGACGATGTAATCGAAATAGTCTGGGCTAAGACGTAAATTAGCCAGCTGGTTATTCAAGGATTGCACCGAGGCAAATAGCTGACGGTAGTGGGTCGGCACGGCGCCGCCGACCAAGAGTTCGCCAAAATTGGATTGCTTGAGCACTCCGCGGTACGAGGCTAATGCTTGGCGCAAGATCTCCTCTTTGTGGGCGACAAACAGAAACTTGGCATCGGGTTTGGTTTTCAAAAAACGCGCAAAATCAAAAGCGGAGATCAGGGTTTTCCCTGTACCGGTGGCCGCAACCACCAAGTTACGGAAGCGCTGGTGTAAAGCGCGCTCCATCGCCAATTGTTCAAGGATCTCCAGTTGATGGGGAAACGGCGTGATATCAAAGAAATAGGTAGGACTGTTCTTGTCACTATCCCCACGGGCCTCTTGCAGTGCATGCTGCAATTTTGTACGGCTTTCGAGCTTGCCATCAAACAGCTCAAAATCATCGGATTCCCAATAGGTTTCAAAGGTACTCAGGGATTTCTCGATAATATGAGGGATCTCTTGCGAGGTGATTTTTAGGTTCCACTCCAAGCCACTGGTGAGGGCAGAATGAGAGAGGTTGGATGAACCTATATAGCCGGTATGAAAACCGGTATTTCGGCAAAAGAGATAGCTCTTGGCATGCAACCGCTCACGCTGGGTGTTATAGCTGAGTTTGACTTCGGTATTTGGGAGGCTGGCTAAAAATTCAACTGCCTTGGCGTCGGTCGCTCCCATATAAGAGGTAGTAATTACTTTTAATTGGCGGCCGCTGCGGGTGAACTCTTCCAGCTCATGACGGAAAATACGAATACCTGCCCATTTTATAAATGAGACCAGCCAGCAGATGCTATCTGCCGATAATATCTCCCGTTTAATCTCCGATTCCATCGACAAACCCGCATTGCTGCCGCAGAACAGCTCACTTTGCGTTAGACCGGTCAGAGGGAAAATATCCTCAGCATATTGCTTTAAATTGGCTGAGATGGGGTTATCTAACTGGTAGAGCGCGGTCAGAATTTTACCCTGACTATCGATGAGGTTCTCGCCAATAAAGTCTGGATCTTGGGTGCGATCCTTTAGCCAAAGCAATAACTGGTTAGCCAGTTCAATCTGCCGTTGCAGCTGATCCTCTCCAGTGACCGAGCCCACCGCATATTCCAAAACCCGGCTCAGAAATCTGGATAACCAAACTGCCGCTTCGGCAGGTTCAAGTTGGCGTTCCCCTACGTAAAAGCGCTCGCGGTCAAGTCGAGATGTCAGCAGTTGAGTAATGAGCTGTTCATAAATACCGCATTGTTGCATCACGCACGAGCCTCGAATACTGTCTATAGAAGAAAAAGATAATATCATTTTTTTTATCTAAATCAGCATGTTATTATCGGTGTCAGGTTTGGCTATGGAGCCCGCATTATTAATTTTTTCACGTGGCTCACAGATTCAAGATGTGGCAGCATAATTTTTTGCTTACCCCCTGTTGGGCTTTTTTACTGCCACTATCTGCAGTGACTGAGGAGTACAGATGTTCAAGAAACCGGTAGCGGTTGAACTGGAGGCCATCAATCAGGAAGGTGAGATACAGGTGGTGCGTGACAGCGGTCTGACCGTTCAAGGCTACAGCGTTTACCTGCGAGTCGAAGAGAGCAACGGCTGTGCCTTGGCAACCTGTGTGGCAGACTACGACACCATCGGCCCTGCCTACGAACTGGCGGAGCGGTTGAGTCAGGCGCTGGCCATCCCGCTCATTGTGATGACTCCGGAAGCATTAATGCCAGTGAAGAGTTAGCCGAACGCGACAACAGCAGCCATCGCAATGCCCAACCGAACCCCCTTAACGATTACATCATCATTTTCGGCTTCTTTGCGCGCTACGGCACACATGGGCTTACCCTTGCCGGGTATGATGGGGTTGCCCGCCGTGGCGGCAGCAGTCGGATGCTTGCGGGCATATGCCGGTCACATCAGCCAGATCACCACCAGGAGGTAACCATGATCAGCCATATCGACCATCTGGTATTGACGGTCAGCGATATCGAACGGGCCGTGGCGTTTTACAGTTCGGTGCTCAATATGGAGGCCATTACCTTCGGTGCGGGGCGCCGGGCGGTAGGGTTTGGCAACCAGAAGATCAATCTGCAACTGCTGGGGCAGGAGCCGCGCAATCGGGCGCAGGTGGGGTCGGGGGATGTCTGCCTTATCACCCGCTGGCCGCTGGAGCAGGTGATGGCCCAGCTTGCCTGCCACGGGGTGGAGATTGTCGAGGGGCCGGTGACCAAAAGTGGCGCCTGCGGACCGATAGAATCAATCTACTTCCTCGACCCTGACCAAAACCTGATTGAGGTCAGCCGTTATCCCTGACAGGGATGGCGTGGCGCCTGACGGTGCAACACCTATCAGAATCACCCTATTTCCTCGAGCCGGACCAGAATCTGATAGAAGTGAGCATTTATCCCTGAGCCCACCAAGCCATCAGTCCCATCGCCATCAGCAACAGAAAGGGGCCGTTAATTGACGGCCCCTTTCTCGTATCGCTATCGCGCCAAGTGCCCGCGCAGCTTCGCCGATTCGCTACACACGCCCTAGAAAGGCGCACTGCTCTCGTTGCTCTCCTGTAAAAACTGCTCCAGCTCGGCCTGATAGGCCGCATCAGGTTGACCGCTGCTGGCAGGGGGGACGGCGGCAGGCCGGACGACGGGAGGGGCGGTGAGGGTCTCCATCACCCGCTGCTGCAGATAGGGGTAGAA
>CAMFLW010000029.1 GCA_945957575.1 uncultured Aeromonas sp.
AAAACACGGGCTCGTTTGTGGCAGCGGTGCAGATCCGCTGCACATATTTGTGGGCTTCGATCTTATGACGACAGCCCCTAGGAGATCAATTGAATGGTCTTCGAATAAAGATGTGATATGGGAACATAGTTGACTGTAGGTTTCTTCACATGCGTTTGTCTCGGCAGCAGCTGCAGCGGGAGACAGACCAACGTTCCACCATCCAAATTTTAGTCTAAAAACACGCATTAGATCTACCCGAGTCTCCGCTCATGTTGAGCCGTTATAAATAATCAACTGTATGATAAATTACATCTTAAGTCTGAGATGCAAAGTCCCTCTTATAACCATTGTGCTGCCATAAGTTACAAGCAGATCCTGAACTAGCCTGACTAATCCTGTCCTTTTAACCAAGGCCGTAGTTCGATTAGCGAAGCATATTCAGAAGTTTGCTGTTTCGATAATACAGCAGAATCATTACTCATAAACGATTTCATTTTGCCAATATTCCGGCAATGAGGCAACTATGAATCTGAACAGTGGTGTGCTGATAAATTGTACAGGTGGTTAAAAAGAGAAGGGGGCAAATATTGCCCCCTTAATCCATCAACCCCGTCAGGGCTGATTAACCGCCGACTTAACCGGCCTTGGCCACCATGGCTTTCAACTGCAGGAAGTACTGCTCGTAGAGGCGGGAGGCATCACCCACATCGGACTGGAACTCTCCTTTGCGCTTGATCTCGTCGCTCGGGAAGACCATGGGGTTGTTGCGAAACGCCGGGGTGAGCAGGGGAATGGCATCCTTGACCGGGGTGGGGTAGCCAATCGCCTCGGCCACCTTGGCGGCCACATCGGGGCGCATCAGGAAGTTGATTAGGGCGTGGGCCTCTTTCACATGCTTGGCCTTGGTCGGGATGGCAAGGTTATCCATCCAGAGTACCGCTCCCTCTTCGGGATAGGTCATCTGGATGGAGGGGTATTCGCGCTGGGCGCCGTAGGCCGAGCCGTTCCACAGCATGCCGATATTGACCTCACCGGCGATAAAGGGGTCGGCCGGGTTGTCGGAGTTGAACGCCTTGACGTTGGGCATCAGCTTTTTCAGGTATTCGAACGCTTCGGCAATTTGCGCCTTGTCTTGAGTGTTGGGGCTGTAACCCAGCTGCACCAGCGCGATATGGAACACCTCGCGGGCATCGTCCATCAGCAGCAGGCTCTCTTTCCACTCCGGTGCCCAGAGCTGCTTCCAGCTGATGACCGGCTGTTCGATGATATCGGTGTTGGTGCCGATACCGGTTGCGCCCCAGATATAGGGGATGGAGTAGCGGTTGTCCGGGTCGTACTCGTGGTTGAGCAGGGTAGGGTCGAGGTGCTTGAAGTTGGGCAGCTGGGCGCGATCCAGCGGTTGCAACATCCCCTCTTTGGCCATTTTCGAGATGAAGTAGGTGCTGGGCACCACCACGTCATAGCCGTCACCATGGGTTTTCAGCTTGGCGTAGAGGGTCTCGTTGGATTCGTAGGTGGAGTAGATCACCTTGATACCGGTCTCTTGCTGGAACTGCTCCAGCAGGCCGTCCGGCACATATTCCGACCAGTTGTAGAAGTAGACCACCTTGTCGTCGGCCGCGTGAGCGCTCTGGCTCAGCAGCGGGGTGGTGAGGGTGAGGGCGGCTGCCAGCAGGGCGCCAGCCTTGTGTTGGATTGTCATCAACAACTCCTTGGGGTTATGGGGCCTTGCGGCCCACCGTGACAGAGTTCGCCAAAGATGGCGGGGACGAAACGGGCAGGGTCAACCCTGCCGTTTACGCAGTAACAGTTGTGCCAGCAGCACCATCCCGAGGGAGGCGACCAGCATCAGGGTGGCCAGGGCGTTGACCTCGGGGGAGACCCCCACCTTGACCATGGAGTAGATCTTGAGCGGCAGGATCTCGTAGGCCGGGCCGGTCACAAAGGAGCTCACCACCACGTCGTCCAGCGACAGGGTAAAGGAGAGCAGCCAGCCCGCCATCACCGCCGGCAGGGCCAGCGGCAGTATGATGCGGCGCAGGATGATCCACTCGCCAGCCCCCAGATCCCGCGCTGCTTCCAGCATCCGCACATCAAAACCGCACAGCCGCGAGTAGACGGTGATCACCACGAACGGCAGGCAGAAGGTGATGTGGGCGATCAGCAGCGACCAGAAGCCCAGCGCAATGCCGGTCACCACAAAGAGGGTCAGGAGTGAAATGGCCATCACGATATCGGGGGACATCATCACCACAAACAGCATGCCGCTGACGTACTGCTTGCCGCGAAAACGGTAGCGAAACAGCGCCACGGCGGTGAGGGTGCCGATCAGGGTGGCTGCGGTGGCGGTGAGGGCGGCGATGGTCAGGGAGTGCTGGGCCGCCTGCATCAGGCTGGCGCTGGCAAACAGCTTCTCATACCAGCCCAGGGTAAAGCCGCGCCAGTCGATGCCATATTTCGACAGGTTGAAGGAGTTGGCGATCAGCACCCCGATGGGTACATAGAGATAGCCAAACACCAGCAGCAGGAACAGAGCCTTCAGTGCGCGCATCATGCCAGCTCCCCCTTCTTGCTCAATAGCTTGCCCGCCCGCCAGTAGCAGTAGACCAAGAGCGCCATCAGCACCGTCAGCATCACGCTGATGGCGGCGCCAAAGGGCCAGTCACGGCTGTTGAGGAACTGGGTCTTGATCAGGTTGCCGATCAGCAGGTGTTTGGCGCCCCCCAGCAGATCGGAGACATAGAACATCCCCATGGCGGGCAGGAACACCAGCAGGCAACCGGCGATGATGCCGGGCAGAGTGAGGGGCAAAATGATCCGCACCAGCCGCTGCCAGCCGTTGGCGCCGAGATCCCGCGCCGCCTCCAGCAAACGGCTATCCAGCTTTTCGATGCTGGAGTAGAGCGGCAGCACCATAAAGGGGAGTAGCACATAGACCAGCCCGATGATGACGGCCACCTCGGTATACATCATCTGCAGCGGCCGCTCGATAAGACCCAGATCCAGCAGCCAGCCATTGATCAGCCCCCGGGTGCCGAGCAGCACTTTCAGCGCATAGGTGCGGATCAGGGAGTTGGTCCAGAACGGCACCACCACCAGAAACAGCAGCAGCGGGCGGATACGCACTGGCAGATGGGCCAGCAGCCAGGCAAAGGGGTAACCCACCAGCAAGCAGATGGCGGTGGCGAGCAGCGCCAGCCAGAGGGAGTGGAGCAGCACCTCGAAATAGAGGGGGTCCAACAGGCGGCCATAGTTGCTCAGGGTAAAGAGCGGCGCGATAAGCTCGGACTCGTCACGGCTCAGGAAGCTCACGCCGATGATCATCAGGTTGGGCAGGAAGACGAACAGCGTCAGCCAGCCCAGGATCAGCGCGATGGCCGTGTTGCGAAAGCCGTTGTGGGCAAAGCTGTGCGCTACCCGCAGATTAGTGAGGCTCATAGGGCAGCACCACCTCCCAGCTGTCGACCCAGTGGATCGCCACCTCCTGACC
Organism: uncultured Aeromonas sp.; assembly: GCA_945957575.1. Taxonomy (GTDB): domain Bacteria; phylum Pseudomonadota; class Gammaproteobacteria; order Enterobacterales; family Aeromonadaceae; genus Aeromonas. Next base: position 3,473 of record CAMFLW010000029.1, read on the forward strand.
GAGACGGTAGTCAAAGTCGGGGTCATCCTCGTCGAAGAACTCGGAGATAAGCAGCTGTTTGCCACTTTCGAGCTCGATCACCGAATCCAGCGTCGCTCCCTTGTAGTTGCGCTCGCGGATATTGCCTCGCAGCGCACTGCGCTGATCGTCATCCTGATCGAGAATGCGCAGATCTTCCGGGCGCAGCAGCACCAATACCTTGTCGTCTGGCTGGAATGGCAGGGTGGTATGAAGCAGGCATTCGCGCCCCTCTACCTCGGCCTGCCAGATTCCGGGCTCGCACTGGCTGATCAGCTTGCCATCCATCACGTTGATCTCGCCGATAAAGCGGGCCACGAACAGGTTGGCTGGCGATTCGTAGATATCGCGCGGGGTGCCGCGCTGGATGATCTTGCCCCCCTCCATCACCAGGATGCGATCAGACATGGTGAGCGCCTCTTCCTGATCATGGGTGACGAAGACAAAGGTGATGCCAAGGCGACGCTGCAGCGCCTTGAGCTCGCTCTGCATCTGCTTGCGCAGCTTGTAGTCGAGCGCCGAGAGGGATTCATCGAGCAGCAGCAGGCGGGGCTTGTTGACCACGGCGCGGGCAATGGCGACCCGTTGTTGCTGGCCGCCGGAGAGCTGATCCGGGCGTCGGTTGGCCAGCTCGGTGAGCTGCACCATGGCGAGGGTCTCCTCGACCCGCTGGCGGATCTCGCTGGCCGGTACTTTCTGCATCTCGAGGCCAAAGGCGACGTTTTCAAACACCGTCATATGGGGGAAGAGCGCATAGCTCTGAAACACGGTGTTGATGTGCCTGTGTTCGGCGGGGATATGGGTGATCTCGTCACCGGCCAGATGGAGGGTGCCACCGTCGACCGATTCTAGCCCGGCCAGCAGGCGCAGCAGGGTGGTCTTGCCGCAGCCGGAAGGGCCCAGCAGGGTGAGAAACTCACCGTCATAGATCTCAAGGTCAAGGTCGCTCAATATCGCCTTGCCGTCATAAAGTTTGCTGATCTTGTTCAGCGCGACAATTACCTGTGGATTGTTCATCATCCGCCAGTCTCACCCCAGCCAGTGGCCATCGTGTTGAAAGAGGGCCGCATTCTATGCAGCCAATCCATGAAATCAAAGGCTTTTTGGCCCGAATTAGCCGGGAGGGGTCAGGAAAAACGGCTACGAATAGCAGGCCAAATCGCTATAATGTGCCACCTGATTTGGTCGTTTTCGATATTGGATAGTCAATTGAGTAATAAAATGCGTATTGGCGGCTCCCTTGAGCAGTCTCTGAACCAGGGCTACCGCCTTGATCTGAAAGGGGTCATCCAGGAGGGATGGCAACAGACCCGCCGTACTGGATTTGGCCTGCTGCTGGCGATTGTCGGAGTGACGGCGATCTGGATCCTGCTTAGCAATGTGTTGCTGTTGCCCTATCTGGGGGACGACAACCAGATGAATGTGGCCATGGTGCTGAGCCTGCTGATGACGGTGGTGATGGCCCCCATGACCAGCGCCCTCGATATGCTGGGGTTGCAGCAGTCGGTCGGGGTACGCGCCCGGGCCAACCAGGTGTTCGACTTCTTCCGCCATTTTGTGCGCCTCGGCATGCTGAGCCTGCTTGGCAGTCTGCTCACCAGCCTGTTTGGCCCGCTGTTCGATCTGCTGGGATTGCCTGCCGTGCTCTCTTTCATTCCCTCGGCTCTGATCGGCATGGGGCTGCTCTTTACCGTCCCGCTGGTGCTGGAGCGCGGCCTGACGCCGCCCCAGGCCATTCTGGTCTCTCTCAAGATCTTCTTGCGTGGCTGGCCGAGCCTGGTGCTGTTTCACGGCGTGATGGCTGCGCTCTTCTTTGTGGCCCTGATCCCGATGGGGTTAGGTCTTATCTGGGTGGCACCGCTCTACTTCAACTGCAAGGGGATCCTCTATCGGGATCTCTGCGGGGTGGCGGTAGAGGTTAACGAGGTGGCTGAAGGACCCAACCATTTCAATGCATGATGCAAAAGGACGTTGAATGATCTGTCGATATGGAGTGACCAAGGTTTTGCACCAGAGTCTGCTAGCCACGCTCTTGCTGCCAGGGCTGGCGCTGGCTGAGCCTGTGCTGGATCTGCAATACAGCACCTTCTACAGCCAGATGAAGACCTTTGCCAAAGGGGAGTTTGGTCACGCCAGACTGGGGTTTTATCTGACCGATCCGCAAAATGGTCAGCGCTGTGGCCTCACCTTTGCCCGGGTTGCAACCGACAGCAAGGAGGTCGCGGGCGAGGTAACGGTCGATAGCGAACTGCGCCTGCCTTTTGATGAGGATCTCAACCTCGACAAGGGGATCGTGACCGTCGGCCTGAAAGAAGAGCACGCTACTTGCGATATGACGGTACAGGTGATGGCCGACGCACCGAATGGCCCCGAACTGCCGCTGGCGGAGCTGGCGGCCCGTCAGCAGCAGATGCAGTCGCTGCTCGACAAGATGGCGGGCATGGTCGGCAAGCACTTCCTGCCGAAGATGGAGGGGGTACGCATTACCCTGGTGCAGCAGAGCGGAACAGCTTATCTGATTGATGGTGCCCGTCAGGAGGCGCTGCCCTGGGAGGAAGGTCACCTGCTGCTGAGCAATGAGCAACTGGCGGCGTTCGTCACCGGGCAACTACGCTTGCAGGGTGACGTGTTGCGACTGACCCCCTGGTTGCACAAGGGCTGATGCCGATGGTGTTGTCACGTTGGTAACAGGCAGATAAAGAAAGCAAAAAAGGAGCGATGATCGCTCCTTTTTTATTGCGTGGCGTTTGCCTTGTGAGCGCGGCTTAGCGCACTTCAATCACATCCAGCATGTCCATCTCGTCGATGTCCAACAGCGGCGCCTTTGGCATCTCGGGCGGATCGAACGCCTTGTCGCCGCCATCGATGATGCCGGAGTCGCGGTTGATGCTCTTGAAGTCAAACAGCTTGTGGTCGAGCAGGTGGCTCGGGATCACGTCCTGAATGGCGGTGAACATGGTCTCGATACGACCGGGGAAGCGGCGATCCCAATCCTGCATCATCTGCTTGATGGCCTGACGCTGCAGGTTCTCCTGCGAGCCGCACAGGTTGCACGGAATGATGGGGAAGGCTTTGACATCGGCGTAGCGGATCAAATCTTTCTCTTTGCAGTAGGCCAGCGGGCGGATCACCACGTTCTTGCCATCGTCGCTCACCAGCTTGGGCGGCATGGACTTGAGCTTGCCACCGTAGAACATGTTGAGGAACAGGGTCTCGAGGATGTCGTCGCGGTGGTGGCCAAGGGCAATCTTGGTGCAACCCAGCTCCTGGGCGGTGCGGTAGAGAATACCGCGGCGCAGCCGTGAGCAGAGGGAGCAGGTGGTTTTGCCTTCCGGTACCTTCTCTTTGACGATGGAGTAGGTATCCTCTTCGACAATCTTGTACTCGATGCCGAGGGAGTCCAGATACTCGGGCAGCACGTGCTCGGGGAAACCGGGCTGCTTCTGATCCAGGTTGACGGCAACCAGATCGAAATGGATGGGGGCGCTGGCTTTGAGGCTCATCAGTATGTCGAGCATACCGAAGCTGTCCTTGCCGCCGGAGAGGCAGACCATGACCTTGTCGCCCTCTTCAATCATGTTGAAGTCGGCAATGGCCTGACCCACGTTGCGCCGCAGGCGCTTCTGCAGTTTGTTAAAACTGTATTTTTCTTTGGCGTTCAGCTCTTCTAGCATGCTCGTAAAACCCGGGACACAAATAAGCGCGTTATTATAGCCATGTCCCGGGGGAGGGCAAGGTGCCAGGCACCTTATGATTGATTGCGACGGCTGTCGACCGGGCAGCTGTAGTCGGCCGGTTTGAGGATCAGGATGTCGCAGGAGAGGCGGTCAATTACATGTTCGGCAGTATTGCCGAGCAAAGCAGCCGAAAGACCGGTGCGACCGACACAGCCCATGATCATCAGGGTCGCCTTGAGCTCTTCGGCCATATCCGGCAGCACCTCTTCCGGCAACCCTTCTGCTACCCGGGTCCAGAGATGACCAATTCCGAACTTGTCGGCATGGCTTTGCAGCAGGCTTTCGTGGTGTGTGCGGATCGCCTCGTTGTAGGCATTGGGGTCAAATTCCGGCAGCTCGATGGCCACGTTGACCGGGGTGCCCGGGTAGGTGTTGACCAGATAGAGGTTGGAGCCCAGCAGCTCGGCGATGTCGCTCCCCTCCTGGGTGATCCGTTCGTTGAGCAGTTTCTGATCCGGATCGTCGCTTGAGCAGTTGATGGCGGCGATGATGTTGCCGCCCCGTTGCCAGTGCCCCTCCTTGACCAGCAGCACCGGACAGGGGCATTTGCGCAGCAGATGCCAGTCGGTGGGGGTAAAGATGAAGGTTTGCAGGAAGCTGTGATGGTGAGTGGCTTTGACCACCAGATCGTGGTGCTGCTCCAGCACTTCCTGAATGACACACTCGAAGGGGCGATTGTGCCAGACCACTTTCACTTCGCACTCGATCCCCTGTGCCCGATAGGGGGTCAGGATCTCGTCCAGCCACTCACGTCGCTGTGAAATGACGCCATCACGCATCTCTTGCCGTTCGTCCACCGAGAGCATGGCGGTCATTTCATACGAGAAGTCATAGATGGTGAGCAGCAGGGTCAGATGGGCGTTTTCGTCCAGCTCGGCGACTTTGACTGCCCGTTCGAGGGCGATTTGACGCTCCTCTTCTGGATTGATAACCACCAGAATATTCTGATATTTGACCATCTTCTCCTCCTTGGAAAAGTCCAATGACAGCATAATCTTAGCCATTTCAGCTTAGCGCAGGAGGAGGGACACGGGGAAGTACCGGATCACATTCCAGAAGAACGGATCCGGCAGGAAAAGCAGAATAATAGGGGGATAATAAAGAAAAATCAGCTGCAGGGCGGGCGAGTGGCTCCGGCCATCATGCCCAGCGCGACCTGATCCAGCACGGTAATGTATTTGCCTTTGACGCTGATAAGACCGGACTTCTGGAAACGGCCGAGCAGACGGCTGATGGTCTCGACAGTCAGACCCAGATAGTTGCCGATGTCACCACGAGTCATGGAGAGACGGAACTCCTTGGCGGAGAAGCCACGCTCGGAGAAGCGCACCGACAGATTGTGCAGAAAGGCGGCGAGGCGCTCTTCGGCATTCTTCTTGGAGAGCAGCAGTATCATCTCCTGATCGCCCATGATTTCATTACTCATCAGCCGCATGATCTGCTGGCGCAGCTTGGGCATTTTGCCGGAAAGATCGTCGAGCACCTCAAACGGGATCTCGCACACCATGGCGGTTTCCAGCGCCTGGGCGAAGGAAGGGTGGGCCTGCTTGTGGATGGCATCGAAACCAACCAGATCACCAGCGAGGTGGAACGCGGTGATCTGCTCATCCCCTTGCTCGGTGATGGTGTAAGACTTGATGGTCCCGGAACGGATGGCATAGAGCGATTTGAACTCGTCGCCAGCCTTGAACAGCTCTTCACCCTTCTGGATTGGTTTCTTGCGCTCGATGATGCTGTCGAGCTGATCCAGCTCGTTGTCGTTCAGGGTGAAGGGGATACAGAGCTGACTGATGCTGCAATCCTGGCAATGAATTGCACAGCCACCGCTCTGGATACGTCTGCCAGGTTTCTTTTCCGGGATCATAGGCTCATACGAATAATTGATTTATATCAAACAAGTTTACCATCAACACATCCGTTTTGGATAGGGTTTCAAAAGGATGCAATGCCGACCCACAGGGTATGTATCCCGAATAGCATGAGTAGCAGGGCACCGCCAAGGCGCAAACTGCGCAGGGTGAGCCAGTATCTCAGGCGATCGGCAAGCCCCCCCAACGCAAACAGGGTGGGCAGGGTGCCGAGGCCAAAAAAGAGCATGATGAGCGCACCGCCACTAGCCGAACCGGCCGCCGCGCTCCAGGTCAGCATGGAGTAGACCAGCCCGCAGGGGAGCCAGCCCCACACCATGCCAAAGGGTAGTGCCTGCACAGGTGAGGTGAAGGGGATAAATTTGCCCGCCAGCGGTTTGATATGGGGCCAAAGTCTGGCGCCGAGCCGCTCCAACAGCAAGATCCCTTGCCACCAGCCCGCCAGATAAAGGCCAAGAGCAATCATCAAGAGCGCTGCCACGAGACGCAATCCGGCGATGGCCTGTTTACCTGCGCCCAGCTCACTGGTGGTGGCGAGCAGGCCTCCTACCAGTGCCCCAGCCAGCACATAGCTCAGGATCCGGCCGAGGTTGTAGTTGAGCAGATAGGCAAGCCGCCCCCAAAAATGCTGCCTGTTGGCGGGGATCGCCATGGAGAGCGCGGCGGAGACGCCACCGCACATGCCGATGCAGTGGGCGGAGCCTGCCAGTCCGACCAGCAGGGCGCCGGCCAGATCAAGGTTGTGGGTCATGGTCAGCAGGCTTTGCGGGTTTGTGGGCTGGTTGCTCTTCGTCAAACAGGATGTTGGAACCCTGCCGGTCGAGATCTTCAAACTGTTCGGAGCGAATGGCCCAGAAGAAGACGACACCGGCGATGATCACAAACAGGATAGCGATGGGGATCAGGACAAAAATTATGTTCATGGGAGGTACCTTGGCATTCATCCTTGGCAAGCGTCCCCTATGGTAACCCTGTTCGGGCAGGGGGCCAGCCGCTATCAATTAGAAATGTGGCCTGCATCGGAGGCAGGCCACATTTTCAGCTATTTTCCGCCACCAGCCTCATCGGTTGAGGCGCATGGAGTTGGTTACCACGATGAGCGAGCTGAGCGACATGCCCGCCGCCGCCAGATAGGGGGGCAGCCAGCCGCAGGCCGCCAGCGGCAACACCAGCAGGTTGTAACCGATGGACCAGGCGAAGTTCTCGATGATGATCTTGCGGGTACGCATTGCCAGCACTCTGGCCTCGAGCAGTCGACTCAGGTCATCAGCCAGCAGGATGGCATCGGCGCTGTTTTTCGCCAGATCGGTGCCACCAGCCATGGCGAACGAGGCGTGAGCTCCGGCCAGTACCGGGGCGTCGTTGATGCCATCGCCCACCATGATGCTGATATCCCCCTGGGCTTCCCGGGCCTTGAGGTAGGCCAGCTTGCCATCGGGTGAGACCCCCTTGACCAGCTCATCCACGCCCAGCTCGCGGGCAATCTCGTCTGCTTGCAGAGAGCTGTCGCCAGTCAGCACGGTAGTTTGCAGACCTGCTGCTTTGAATGCCGCGATCAGCGCCTTGGCATCGGGGCGCAGGGTATCTTCCAGATTGAAGCGGGCCAAGACCTGCTGCTCGTCGGCCAGATAGATAGCAAGACCGCGGCCGCGCTCTTGCGCCGGATCCAGCCCAAGCCAGCGGGCACTGCCGATGCGGTAGCGTACGCCATCCACCAGCGCCGTGATGCCGTGACCTATGACCGGGGTGATCTCGCGGGCGGATGGCAACACGGCGATGCTGTCGGCGGGTAGCCGGAAGGCGCGAGCTATGGGGTGCTCGGATTGTGCCTCCATGGCCCGGGCGATGGCGAGGCAGTGCGTCTCGTCCATCTCTGCCAAGGTGGTGGTGCCTGTCAGACTGATCTCACCTGTGGTCAGGGTGCCGGTCTTGTCCATCACGATCCGGTTTGCCTTGGTCAGCACGTCCAGCACATGACCACGGCGCAGCAGAATGCCGTTGCGGGTCAGATGGGCGGTGGCCGAGGTTAGCGCAGTCGGGGTGGCCAGCGACAGGGCACAGGGGCAGGTGGCAACCAGCACGGCGAGGGTGACCCAGAACGCCTGATCTGGTTGATGGAAGTGCCAGAAGGTCCAGACCGCTGCGGCAATGATCAGCAGCACCAGAATAAAATGGCGCGACAGCTGATCCGCCATCTGGGCGATGGCCGGTTTATCATCGAGAGCATGATCCTGCAGCCGCATGATCTGGGCGATCCGCGACTCTTCAATACGGTGGCTGACCCGGATCTGCAGCGGGGCATCCGTGTTGATGGTACCTGCATAGACCTGATCACCGCGCTGTTTAAGCAGGGGCAGCTGTTCGCCGGTCAGCATGGATTCGTTGAGGCTGGCTTGCCCTTCGAAAATGATGCCGTCCGCCGGCAAGGTGGCGCCAGCCAGCACCCGTACCCGATCGCCGACCTGCAAGGTCTTGGCCGCTACCTCATGCTCCCCTTCATCATCGATGCGGGTCGCCATGATTGGCACCAGTCTGGCCAGGTTGGAGCTCGATTCCGACGCCTTGCGCCGGGCCCGCAACTCGAGAAAGCGCCCCAGCAGCAGGAAGAAGACGAACATGGTGATGGAGTCGTAATAGACCTCGCCGGTATTGAACACAGTGGCCCACATGGAGGCAACAAAGGCACCAATCAGCGCCAGCGACACCGACACATCCATCGACAAGTGACCCTGTTTCAGGCTGCGCCAGGCACCCACGTAAAAGGGCTGGGCCGAGTAGATCATGATGGGGGTGGAGAGCAGCAGGCTTATCCACTTGAAGTAGACCATAAACTCATCTTCAACACTGATGAATAGGTCCATATAGAGGGCCACGGCGCACATCATCACCTGCATGGAGCCCAGCCCCGCCAGTGCCAGCCGGAACATATAGCTGCGCACCTCTTTCGCGTAGAGCGCCTCCTGTTGATGGGTCTGGAACGGGTAGGCGCGATAGCCGATCTGGGCGAATCCCTTGAGAATGTCACTCAGGGAGAGCTGGTCCGGATCCCACTTGATGCGGGCCCGGTGGGTGGTGGTGTTGACGTTGATGTAGCGCAGGCCCGTCAGTGTCATCAAGTGCCGTTCGATAAGCCAGGCACAGGCGGCGCAGGTTAGCCCTTCTACTGTCAGCTGGATTTCGCGAAGGGTACCGCTGTCGGTGACAAAATCCTGTTGCACCTCTGCCAGATCGTAGTGGGTGAGTGCGGCCAGCTCCTCGGGCACAAGATCCCCCTTGGTACCGGGGGCGGTGCGGTGATCGTAGTAACTGGCGAGGCCGCACTCCATGATGGTTTCTGCCACCGCCTGACAACCGGGGCAGCACATGGGGCGAACAATCCCCTTTATCTCGAGGGCATAGCCACTATTAGCGGGTACCGGCTCGCCACAGTGAAAGCAGGGGGTCATGCTTTATGTCCCCCTGAATGCAGAATGCAAGCAGTAGGGGCGCTGGCGAACACCGGCTCGCCACAGTGAGAACAGCCGGTCATGGCTTAGCGTCCTTTCGGGTCGAGTTCGACAGGGGCCAGGGTGGGCAGCTGGACGGTCTCTTGCAATCGCCACTCGTGGTCAAAGGCATCGACCCGAATGTGCCACTTGCCGACCAGCGGCTTGTCAAAATGGAGGCGATAGGTGCCGCTCGCATCGGCGGTGATCATGTGTTCGCTGTCCTGACCGGCCAAGGTCGGGTGGAACAATGAGAGATAGAGAGCTTGCCCGGCAGGAATGTCACCGCTGATGGGTTTGAGGGTCAGCTCGTTGCCGTCAACCTCCAGCCCAAAGCGGATATTGAGCGCTTCGGAGCGGTCAAACTTGCTCAAGTCCTGATTGATCTCTTTCCCTTGTTTGTAATAGTCCTCGGCCACCAGATTGACCCCATCCTTACTGGCGATGATGGCGGTGGCGATGCTGCCGACAACGGCGGCAGTGGGGAGGGCGATGATAAACCAGGGCCAGAATTGGCGATACCACGGTTTGGATAGAGGTTGGGTCATGATTGCTACTGCCATGAAACGAATGATTAACGTGGAAGATGGTTTTTACGCAACACAAGATAACAAAAAGCCTCGAGGAGTCGAGGCTTTTTGCTGTGTAATCACGTGTTTATCACATGTTACAACGTTACGGGCGAACCTTATTTGGCAGACTGTTGATGAGACAGGCTGTAAACGTAGGAGGCCAGCAGGTGAACCTTGTCCTCACCCAGAATATCTTTCCAGGCTGGCATCACGCCGTGACGACCGTGGGTGATGGTTTGTACCACCACTTCGCGGGAGCCACCGTAGAGCCAGGTGTTGTTGGTCAGATCTGGCGCCCCGACGGCAATACCGCCCTTGGCATCGGCACCGTGGCAAGCTGCGCAGATGGCGAAGCGTGCTTCACCTTTCTTCGCTTCCACCAGGTCAACCTTGCGACCGGAGAGGCTCAGCACATAGGAGGCCACTTCCTGAACGCCATCTTTGCCGAGGATTTCACCCCAGGCAGCCATGATCCCCTGACGACCGCCCATGATGGTGGTCTTGATTTGATCAGGCTGGCCGCCCCATTGCCATTCGCTGTCGGTCAGGTTCGGGAAGCCGCGACCACCACGGGCATCGGATCCGTGGCACTGGGAGCAGTTCTGCAGGAACAGACGCTGACCCACTTTCAGGGCTTCCGGATCCTTGGCGATCTCGGTGATGGCACGATAGGTTTTGCCATCCGCTTCGTAGGTGAGTTCACGGAACTTGGCGCCGTAGATCTCGTCAGCCTTGGCGACCTCGCGGTCATACTCCACCGCGCGACCTTCAGCCTTGGCCGATTCGGTTGCAGCCTTGGACTCGGCCAGCGAGCGCACGTCCTGGTTGGAACTTTGCCAGCCCAACAGGCCTTTAAAGTTGCCAAGCCCCGGGAAGGCGATCAGATAGACCAGACCGGTGACGATGAAGAAGAGGAACATGTAAGTCCACCACTTCGGCAGCGGGTTGTTGATCTCCTCGATGCCATCGAAGGAGTGACCCATCGATTTGCCTTCTTCCACACCCATCTTGTCCTTGCGGCACCACATCAGCAGCAAGAAGCAGCCGAGGATGGTTCCCAGACTGATGACAGTCACAAAAATGCTAAACAGAGTGCTCATTATTGTTTCGCTCCTGCGTTCTTTTTATCAGCACCGGGTTGCTCATCATCGGCAAAAACCAGATTGGCAGCCTCGTCGAAAGAGGTCTTGCGGCGTTTGCTATATGCCCAGACGATGATGCCAATCATGATGGCCATCAACAGCAGGGTATACAGACCGCGAAATGTGCCGTAGTCCATCTTCGCCTCCTTATTTCAGGGCATGACCCAGTGATTGCAGATAGGCCACCAGCGCATCCAGCTCGGTTTTACCCTTCACGGCTTCGCCTGCACCCTGAATATCGGCGTCGGTATAGGGCACACCGAAGTGATCGCGGAACAGCGCCAGCTTCTTGGCCGTCATCTCACCGGTCAGCACATTGGTATCAAGCCAGGGGTAGGCGGGCATGTTGGATTCCGGTACCACATCGCGCGGGTTGATCAGGTGAACCTTGTGCCACTCGTCGGAGTAACGGCCACCAACACGGGCCAGATCCGGACCGGTGCGTTTGGATCCCCACAGGAAGGGGTGCTCCCAGACGCTCTCACCGGCGACCGAGTAGTGACCGTAACGCTCGGTTTCGGCACGGAACGGACGGATCATCTGGCTGTGGCAGTTGGTGCAGCCTTCGCGAATGAAGATGTCGCGTCCTTCCATCTGCAGAGCGGTGTAGGGCTTGAGGCCCTCCACCGGCTCGGTGGTTTGCTTCTGGAAGAACAGCGGAGTGATTTCAACCAGGCCCCCCAGACTGATGGCGAAGATGATGCCGACCACCAGCATGGGAACGCTTTTTTCAAATATTTCGTGACGGTTATTGTTGCTCATGGGTTGACCTCTTCAATCATGCTGGCTGGGCGACAGGTTCCAGAGAACCTTTGGGCGCAGTGATGGTGCGATAGGCGTTGTAAGCCATCAGCAACATGCCGGTGACGAAGAAGCAGCCTCCCAGGAAGCGCACGAAATAGAAGGGATAGGATGCCTGCAGCGCTTCAACGAAGCTGTAGGTCAGGGTGCCGTCTTCGTTGACTGCACGCCACATCAGGCCCTGCATCACGCCGGAAATCCACATGGCAACGATGTAGAGCACGGTGCCCACGGTCGCCAGCCAGAAGTGAACGTTGATCAGTTTGACGCTGTACATCCGGCCCTGGCCGAACAGGTTCGGGATCAGGTGATAGACCGCACCGATGGAGACCATGGCAACCCAGCCCAGCGCACCGGAGTGAACGTGACCAACGGTCCAGTCGGTGTAGTGGGAGAGGGCGTTGACGGTTTTGATCGCCATCATCGGGCCTTCGAAGGTCGACATGCCGTAGAAAGAGAGGGAGACGATCAGGAAACGCAGGATGGGGTCATAACGCAGTTTGTGCCAGGCACCGGAGAGGGTCATGATGCCGTTGATCATGCCGCCCCAGGAGGGTACGAACAGGATCAGGGACATCACCATGCCCAGCGACTGGGCCCAGTCAGGCAGTGCGGTGTAGTGCAGGTGATGCGGACCTGCCCAGATATAGAGGGAGATCAGCGCCCAGAAGTGGACGATGGAGAGGCGATAGGAGTAAACCGGACGACCGGCCTGCTTGGGCACGAAGTAGTACATCATCCCCAGGAAGCCGGCGGTCAGCAGGAAGCCTACCGCGTTGTGGCCATACCACCACTGCACCATGGCGTCCATGGCGCCGGAGTACATGGAGTAGGACTTCATGCCGGAGAGCGGCACTTCCATGTTGTTGACAATGTGCAGCACCGCAACGGTGATGATGAAGGCACCGAAGAACCAGTTCGCCACATAGATATGGGAGGTGGTGCGCTTCATCAGGGTGCCGAAGAAGACGATGGCATAGGCGACCCATACCACAGTGATGGCGATATCAATCGGCCACTCCAGCTCGGCATACTCTTTGGCGGAGGTGAAACCCAGCGGCAGAGAGATGGCGGCAGAGAGGATGATTGCTTGCCAGCCCCAGAAGACGAAGGTTGCCAGCGGGCCACCAAACAGTCTGGTTTGACAGGTGCGCTGCACCACGTAGAAGGAGGTGGCCATCAGTGCACTGACGCCGAAGGCGAAGATCACTGCATTGGTATGGAGGGGCCGCAGACGACTGTAAGTCAGCCACGGGGTCTCGAAGTTGAGGGCAGGCCAGATCAACTGGGCTGCGATCAGTACGCCAACCGACATGCCGACAATTCCCCAGACAATCGTCATGACGGTAAACTGGCGAACAACGGTGTAGTTGTACTCAGGATGGTTAGTTGTATGGCTCATCGTTATATTCCGCTTCCGATGCTGCTGTTGTTTGGTTTTGTATCCGGAGAACCGGACTGGCTTCATCAGCCACCGCCGACCAGTTGTTAACATCTGTTAACGAAAGGAAAAGCAAAAGATGGCTAAATGAAAACTGCATGGGAATGATACTGAAGTGACAGGTAAAATAACAGTATAAACAGTGATATATTTGGCTCCGTCCGGTCTCGATATGGCAGTTTTTTACCTTGTTCGAGATCACAAAAAACTATTTTAATTGCATCTTAATCGGGCTGTTTTTGATGAAAGAGAGACTTACCGCACGTAAAGTTTTGCACCTCGTACTGGTATTGGCGCTGTTATTGGCGCTGATGGCCTATCGCACCTGGTTTTCGGCCGATAACAGCGTCTCTGCTGACCAGAAAAAAGATCAGATTTGTGATCTTTCCCACACCCCTTGCAGCGCGCTGATTGGTGACAAGCCGCTGACGGTCGCCATCAAGGAATTACCGCTGCGCGCCGAACATGACTTTGCCATCGCTATTAGCGGCGGCGATCCGGCCATCAAACCGGTGAAAGCGACACTCGAAGGCAAAGATATGTTTATGGGCACCATTCCGGTGAGCTTTGAAGAAATAGACGGACAGTGGCAGGGGGTGACCCAGGTGGGGAGTTGTACATCACCCGTCATGATCTGGTTGTTAAATATCGAGTGGAGTAATGGTCAACGCCAGCAATTGGCGCTTTCCGTTGCCCGGGAATAACGGCGCAAGAGGTGGGGAGTGGAAAAAATATTTGAAATTTCCCGGCCAGGCGTTACCTTCCCCAAACCATCAGGGAGTGAAGTTCATTTAATCATGATTGAAAAACAACCGTTTTATCGCACCCTCAACCAGCAGGCCAAGGCGCTGCTGGAGGGGGAAATCGATCTTATTGCCAATCTGGCCAACCTCTCCGCGCTGCTGAATCAGGAGCTGGAGGAGATCAACTGGGTCGGTTTTTATCTGTTGCAGGGTGAGACCCTGGTATTGGGGCCATTTCAGGGCAAACCGGCTTGCGTACGGATCCCGGTCGGCCGTGGGGTGTGTGGTACGGTAGTGGCAGAGGGGAAAACCCAGCTCATTGACGATGTCCACCAGTTCGACGGTCACATCGCTTGCGATGGCGCGAGCAACTCGGAAATCGTGATCCCGGTGCGCCGTGGTGGCGAGATCATCGGGGTACTCGATATCGACAGTCCGATTTTTAACCGTTTCGACCAGCAAGACCGGATTGGCCTCGAAGAAACGGTGCAAATTTTGGAAAGCATGCTCTAAGTCATTGCTAGATGGTTCGCAAAAGGCCCCAAGCTCTCTATAATGGGGCCTTTGTTGTGCTCGGGACGTGCCCGTGCGTTTATATGAAAGCCAAGGTTATACATGGAAAACACTGAGAAGCTGAAGAACAGTAAAGAGATCGTTGCCTACCTGGTCGAGAAATTCCCGGCCTGCTTCGTTGCTGAAGGAGAGGCCAAGCCGCTCAAGATTGGCATCTTCCAGGATTTGGCCGAGCGTCTTGCTGACGATGCCAGAGTCTCCAAGACCATGCTGCGTTCCGCACTGCGTCAATACACCTCCAGCTGGCGCTACCTGCACGGTCTCAAAGCTGGCCAGGCTCGCGTTGATCTGGATGGCAACCCGGGCGAGCTGCTGACCGAAGAGCACATCGAGCACGCCAAGCAAGCTCTGAAAGAGAGCAAAGAGCGCGTATTCGCCAGCCGTCGTACCAATACCAAAGAGAAGGATGAGAAGGCCAAGAAGCCCCGTCGTCCTGCTGTGCGCAAAACCGAGAAAGCTGATGTAGCTGCCAAGCCGAAAGCTGCCGCCAAGGCACCGGTCGCTGACGCTCCGCTGGTTAAAGTGGATGCCGCTACGCTGAAAGTGGGCCAGGATGTGCGCGTCGTTATGGGTAAATTCCCGGTTCCGGCAACCATCAAGGAAGTAACCAAGGACGATGTACAGGTCCAACTGCAGACCGGCATGATGGTGCGGGTCAAATCAGAGCACTTGGTTCTCTAAGGAGACAAATGTTGAAGCATGGCGTAATTCGTTTTTCCCTCGTTGCCTGTAGCCTGGCGCTTGCCGGGCTTGCACAGGCCATCGAGCCGGTGCTCAAGGAGAGTGATTTGCCTGTGTTGGCTCAAGAGAGCCAACATGCTACGGCCAGCAAGCGAATTACCAATCTGTTTACCCGCTCGCACTACAAACAGTTCAAGCTGGACGATGCCTTTTCCTCCGTGATTTTTGATAAATATCTGGAGAATCTGGACTACAGCCGCAACCTGTTTTTGGCCTCTGATATCAGCCGTTTTGAAAAGTACCGTAACGGTTTTGACACCGACCTCGAAAGAGGCCGTCTGGCTCCCGCCTACGAGATGTTCAACCTGAGTCAGCAGCGGCGTTATGAGCGGTTCGAATACGCCCTCAAACTGCTTGATACTCCTTTCGATTTTACCCAGACCGACAACTATGTGTTTGATCGGGAAGGGGCGGCTTGGCCCAAAGATGAAGCAGAGCTCAACGAGCTGTGGCGTCAGCGGGTCAAGTTCGATGCCCTGAGTCTCAAGCTCAGCGGCAAGGAGTGGCCCGAGATCAAGGAGCTGCTTGGCAAGCGTTACAACAACGCCATCAAGCGGATGTCCCAGACCGAGAGTGAGGATGTCTTCCAGCTCTTCATGAACTCCTTCGCTCGCGCCATCGAACCGCACACCAGTTACCTCTCACCGCGCAGTGCCGATCGTTTCAACACCGAGATGAACCTCTCGCTGGAGGGGATTGGTGCCGTGTTGCAGGCGGAAGATGACTTTACCGTCATCCGTTCTCTGGTGCCCGGTGGCCCTGCTGCCAAATCCAACCACCTCAAACCCGATGACAAGATCACCGGGGTAGGGCAGGAAGATGGCAAGATTGTCGATGTGATCGGCTGGCGTCTTGATGACGTGGTCGAGCTCATCAAGGGGCCCAAAGGGAGCAAGGTCAAGCTGGAGATCCAGCGCGGCAAAGGCGCAACCGCCAAGACCGAGCAGATCGAGCTGACCCGCGACAAGGTGCGCCTTGAAGACCGGGCTGCCAAGTCCAAGGTGATTAACGCCGAAGGCAAGAAGATTGGCGTCATCGAGATCCCGAGTTTCTACGTCAATTTGCACGATGACGTGATCAAGGAGCTCTCCAGCCTGAACAAGAAGAAGATCGATGGCTTGATCATCGATCTGCGCGGTAACGGCGGTGGCGCCCTGACCGAAGCCTCCGCCCTGAGCGGTCTCTTCTTTGCCAGCGGTCCCGTGGTGCAAATTCGTGATCATATGGGCCGTATCACGGTCAATGGCGATGACGATGGCAACGTCTACTACGGCGGCCCCATGTCGGTGATGATCGACCGCTACAGTGCCTCGGCCTCCGAGATCTTCGCTGCTGCAATGCAGGATTATGGCCGCGCCCTGATCCTGGGTGAAAACTCGTTCGGCAAGGGGACGGTGCAGCAGCATCGCAGCCTCGCCAAGGTCTATGACTTCTACGAGCAGCCGCTGGGTCACGTGCAGTACACCATCGCCAAGTTCTACCGGATCAACGGTGGCAGTACCCAGAACAAGGGCGTTGCGCCGGATATCAGCTTCCCGACACCGGTTGCGCCGGAAGAGACGGGTGAAAGCCGTGAGTTCAATGCGCTGCCGTGGGACAAGATAGCCTCTGCCAACTATCAGACTCTGGGCAATTTCACTACTCTGCTGCCCAAGCTGCAGGCGGCTCATGATGCCCGCATCGCCAAGGATCCCGAGTTCGCCTACGTGATGCAAGATATTGCCGACTACAAGGTGGAGAAGGAGAAGAAGTCGGTCTCCCTCAACGAGGCGGAGCGTGTTGCCGAGCAGGCGAAACAGGATGAGCAAGCGCTCAAACGCACCAACGAGCGGCTGGCTCGCCTTGGCAAACCGGCGGTGAAGAGTCTGGACGAACTGCCTGCGGATTTTGAGGCGCCCGATGAGTATCTCATCGAAGCAGCTAATATCACGGCGGATCTGGCCAAGATCAGCAAACCCAGCTGACAAGGCGACTCTAATACACAAGGGCGACTGCGGTCGCCCTTTCTTTTTGTCTGGCACATCTGACGTCATGCAAATTGTTTGACCCCGCCAGTTGGTTGTGACAGCCTCTTTCTCGCCTTTAACAAGCGTGGAAGCAGACAATAATGACCGATCACTCCCAGGCCATGACGGCCAAATATCGCCAGGATTATCAGGCGCCGCTCTACTGGATCGACACTATCGACCTCGATTTCCAACTGCAGGAGCCGCTGACCCAGGTCACTGCCATCACCCGCATTCGCCGCAACGGCGAGCACAATGCGCCGCTGGTCCTCGATGGCGAGCAGCTGACCCTCAAGAGCATTGCCATCGATGGCATTCCCTGTGACCACTACGAGCAAGGCGAGAGCAGTCTGACCCTGTTCAACCTGCCGGCCGAATGTGTGCTGACCATTGTCACCCTGCTGGATCCGGCCGCCAACACCGCACTCGAAGGGCTTTACAAGTCTGGCGATGCCTACTGCACCCAGTGTGAAGCTGAGGGCTTTCGTCGCATTACCTACTATCTGGATCGCCCCGACATTCTGGCGCGCTACAGCACCCGCATTACCGCCGACAAAGCCCAGTTTCCCTTCCTGCTCTCCAATGGCAACAAGGTCGACAGTGGTGATCTGGATGGCGGCCGTCACTTCGTGCAGTGGCAGGATCCTTTCCCCAAACCCAGCTACCTGTTTGCGCTGGTGGCCGGTGATTTCGATGTGGAGCGCAGCCACTACACCACCAAAAGCGGCCGCAAGGTGGCCCTCGAGATCTTCGTCGACAAGGGCAACCTGGATCGCGCCGGTTTTGCCATGGAGAGCCTCATCAACTCCATGCGTTGGGACGAACAGCGTTTTGGCCTCGAGTATGATCTCGACATCTACATGATCGTCGCGGTGGACTTCTTCAACATGGGCGCCATGGAGAACAAGGGGCTCAACATCTTCAACTCCAAGTTCGTGCTGGCCAATCCGGCCACCGCCACTGACAGCGACTACCACGGTATCGAACGGGTGATCGGTCACGAATATTTCCACAACTGGACCGGCAACCGCGTCACCTGTCGAGACTGGTTCCAGCTCAGCCTGAAAGAGGGGCTGACGGTATTCCGGGATCAGGAGTTCTCCTCCGATCTGGGCTCCCGTGGCGTCAACCGCATCAACAACGTGCGTACCGTGCGCGGCCCGCAGTTTGCCGAAGATGCTGGCCCCATGGCACACCCGATCCGCCCGGATGTGGTGATCGAGATGAACAACTTCTACACCCTCACCGTCTATGAGAAGGGGTCGGAAGTGATCCGCATGATGCACACCCTGCTGGGGGAAGATGCCTTCCAGGCTGGTATGCGTCTCTACTTCGAGCGTCACGACGGCTCGGCCGCTACTTGCGATGATTTCGTGCAGGCGATGGAGGATGCTTCCGGTGTCGATCTCGGTCGTTTCCGTCGCTGGTATAGCCAGTCCGGCACCCCCGAGCTGACCGTGACCGACGAGTACGATGCCGCCAGCGGTATCTATCGCCTCCATGTAAGCCAGCACACCCCGCCGACTCAGGATCAACCGCAGAAGCTGCCGCTGCACATTCCCCTCGATATCGAGCTCTATGACGAGCTGGGTGCCGTCATTGCGCTGCAGTATCAGGGCAAGGCCATCGGTAACGTACTCGACGTGCTGGAGTCAGAGCAGACCTTCGTGTTCGGTCAGGTGCCGGTCAAACCGGTTCCCTCCCTGCTGCGGGACTTCTCCGCTCCGGTCAAGCTGCATTTTGATTACAGCGATGAGGCGCTGGCCTTCCTGATGCGCTTTGCCCGCAACGAGTTTGCCCGCTGGGATGCGGCCCAGATGCTGATCAACAAGGCGGTCATCGACGGGGTGGCACGGGTCCAGCATGGGCAGGGGGTTGAGCTCTCCCAAACCCTGCTGGCCGCCTTCGTCGCCATTCTGGACGACAGCGATCTCGATTTGGCCCTCAAGGCGGAGATCCTGGCGCTGCCCGGTGAGGCGACCCTGGCCGAGCTGTTCGAGGTGGCCGATATCGATGCCATCCATCAGGTGCGCGACGCGATCCATACCCGTCTTGCCGAGGCCTTTGGCGCGCGCTTGGCGGCAACCTATCAGAGTCTGCGTCTGAACGGTTATCAGGTGGTGCATGCCGACATGGCCAAGCGGGCCCTCAAAGGGGTCGTGCTCGGCTATCTGGCGGCACTGGATGCGGAGCATGCCGATGCGCTGGTGCGCGAGCAGTATGCAACTGCCGACAACATGACCGACACCCTGGCGGCGTTGCAGGTGGCCAACGGCTATCTGTTGCCATGCCGTGCCGCGCTGTTGGCCGATTTTGAAGGCAAGTGGGCCAAGGATGGACTGGTGCTGGACAACTGGCTGCGGCTGATTGGCAGCAAACCGGCTGCCGATGTGCTTAGCGAAGTGAAACAGGCGATGAATCACCCCACTTTCAGTATTCGCAACCCGAACCGGCTGCGGGCGCTGATCGGCAGCTTCGCCATGAACAACCAGGTGCAGTTCCATGCGGTGGATGGCAGCGGTTACCGTTTCCTGACCGATCTGTTGATCGAGCTCAACGAGGTCAATCCGCAGGTGGCCTCCCGCCTTATCACTCCGCTTATCCAGTTCAAGCGACTCGATGAGGGGCGCAAGGCGCTGATCCGTGCCGAGCTGACCCGCTTGGCCAACCTCGAAGGGTTGGCACGGGATCTGTTCGAAAAAGTGAGCAAGGCGCTGCAGCAGTAACATCGACGGGGCAGGGGAGTGTCATCCCTTGCCCTGTTTTTTGATCCTCTCTGCTTGCCAGCGGGGTAAAAAAGTATTTATCGGGAGTACACGTGAAGCAATTTACCTTTCGGCTGTCGCTGAGCAGTGACGAGGTGATGTTGATGTATCAGGGGCACGCCAGACGGCTGGTGGTGCGCAGTGAACAGGGGCTGACCATCGAGCTTGGCATCGATAAAATCCGGCCTTTTGTCGCTATCAGCGGGGTACATGGCTATTTTCGCCTCAAAACCCAGGACGATTATCGCTTTATCAGCCTCGAACGCATAAATTAACAAAAATCGAACAGATTACCGACTAATTATCTGCTTTGCGTCACTATCTATCCGGCAAAGTGGCGCAAAGGTAGTGGGAATTTCTGTATTTTTGGTTATTTGCAAAATTTATCACAGTTTAAGCCGTGATCTGCACCTTGTTTTTAACAGTTCGTTAGCATCCCCTCTCGCCTTCCTTGATCCAAGCCATTACACTTCGCAACAACTTTGCACCAGCGGGCAACCAGGGTGGTTGCCTCTGCGTCGGTGGTTAATGTCGTCCGATAAGGAATATAAAAATGGCATTGAAAGACGCCCCTACCTCAGTTCTGCTCGAAAACGTTCTCGGCCTGATCCATCAAAAACTGCCCAAGAAGAGTGCCTCTCTGGTCGAATGCTTCGTGGCCAAGTTTTACGGCAACATGGCGAGCTCCGACATGCATGATCGCAACGACAGCGATCTCTACGGCGCGGCGCTTAGCCTCTGGAATGCCCTCAATCAGCGTAGCGGCACCGAACCCTATATCCGGGTCTACAATCCCGAGCTGACCCGCCATGGCTGGCAGTCCCCCCACACTATCGTCGAGGTGATCCTGCAGGATTCCCCCTTCCTGGTGGACTCCATCCGGATGGCGCTCAAGCGTCTCAATATCACCGCCCACATGATGCTGCACCAGCCGCTGCACCTGATCCGCGGCGAAGAAGGCAAGATCAGCGCCATTCTGGATCTCGATAACACCGACGGGCAGACATCGGTAGAAACCGCCTTCCTCATCGAAATCGATCACCTTACCAGCGAAGCGCAGATGGAAGCGCTGGCCGACGAACTCAAATCCGTGGCTGGCGAAGTGGCGCTGGCTGTCGGTGACTGGCAGCCGATGCTGGCCAAGCTCAATGAAATCATCGACGAGCTGCCCAAGCGGAAGCATCCGGTGAGTCAGGAGGAGGTCAACTCCTGTATCGCGTTTCTCAAATGGGTAGCGGCCCATAACTTCACCCTGATGGGTTATCGCCGCTACGACGTCAAGGCGGTGGAGGGGGATCACGAGATCCTGCCGCAGGCGAGCTCCAGCCTCGGTCTGATGAAAAACTCCATCAAGGATGAGGGGCAGCGTCTTGGCAGTATGCCGGCCAGTGCCCGTCATGCAGCGCTGAGTCAGGATCTGCTGATCCTCACCAAATCCAACAGCAAATCCCGTGTTCATCGCCCGGCTTATGTGGATTACATCGGCATCAAGCGTTTTGACGAGCATGGCAAGGTGGTGGGGGAAGATCGCTTTATCGGTCTGTATGCCTCCTCCATCTACAACACCAGTGCGACCCAGATCCCGCTCATCAGCCACCGTCTCGAGCGCATCATGGCCTCCTCCGGCCATGAGAAGGGCTCCCACGCCTACAAGGCGCTGCTCAACGTATTGGAAACCTATCCCCGTGACGAGCTGATCCAGGCCTGTGAAGAGGAGCTGCTGGCCACCGGTCTTGGCGTGCTGGAGATGCAGGAGCGGGACATGCTGCGCCTGTTCGTGCGCCGCGATGTCTATGGCCGCTTCTTCTCCTGCATGGTCTATGTCACCAAGGAGCGCTACAACACCGCGCTGCGGATCAAGACCCAGCAAATTTTGCAGAACTATTTTGGTAGCAACGAAGAGGTGGAGTTCAACGTCTACTTCACCGAGGGCGTGCTGGCGCGGACCCACTACATAGTGCGGGTCAACAACAACAACGTGGATGTGGATGTGAACGAAGTACAGAACAACCTGATTGAAGCGGCCCGCAGCTGGGACGACCGACTCGACTCCGTGTTGCTCTCCCACTATGGCGAGGCCCGTGGCAACGAACTGCGCCGCCGTTTCAGCACTGCGTTCCCCCGCGCTTACAAGGAAGATGTGCTGCCGGGCTCTGCCGTGGCCGACATCATGGCGCTGGACAACCTGAGCGAAACCGAGCCGCTGGGCATGCTGTTCTACCGCGCTCAGGAAGAGGAGAACGATCGTCGGGTACGCCTCAAGCTGTTCCACCGCACCGAACCTATCCACCTCTCCGACGTGTTGCCGATGCTGGAGAACATGGGGCTGCGGGTGATCGGCGAGACCCCGTATCAGGTCCGTACTCCGGGCGGCGATCTGTTCTGGATCCTCGACTTCTCCATGCTGCTGCACGGTGAGCAGCCCTTTGATCTGGCCCAGAGCCAACAGCGCTTCCAGCAGGCGTTTGCCGCCATCTGGAGCAAGCAGCTGGAAGATGACGGCTTCAACCGACTGGTGCTGGGGGCCGGTCTCACTGGCCGTCAGGTCTCGGTGCTGCGCGCCTATGCCAAATATATGCGTCAGACCGGCGTCTCCTTCAGCCAGTCCTATATCGAAGAGACCTTGACCCGTTACCCCGATATCGCCCAGCGATTGTTTACCCTGTTCGATCTGCGCCTCGACCCCGCTGGCGAACAGGACGCCCAGGTACAGGCCAAGCTGCACGAGGAGCTTGCCGCCAAGCTGGATCAGGTGGCCAACCTCGATGACGATCGCATCATTCGCCGCTATATGGAGATGATCGACGCCACCCTGCGCACCAACTACTACCAGCTGGACAAGGCGGGCAACATCAAGCCCTACATCTCCTTCAAGCTGGCCCCCTCCAGCATCACCGACATGCCGCTGCCGCTGCCCAAGTTCGAGATCTTCGTCTACTCGCCGCGGGTGGAAGGGGTGCACCTGCGCTGGGGCAAGGTGGCCCGTGGCGGTCTGCGCTGGTCCGATCGCAAGGAGGACTTCCGTACCGAAGTGCTGGGTCTGGTGAAAGCCCAGCAGGTGAAGAACACCGTCATCGTGCCGGTGGGGGCCAAGGGGGGCTTCTACTGTAAACAGATGCCGGCGGGAGCGCCCCGCGCCGTCGTTCAGGAAGAGGGCAAGGCCTGCTATCGCCTGTTTATCCGCGGTCTGCTCGATGTGACTGACAACATCATCGGCGGCGAGGTGATCCCGCCGACATCCGTGGTGCGCCACGACGAGGATGACTACTACCTGGTGGTCGCTGCCGACAAGGGCACGGCCACCTTCTCCGATATTGCCAACGAGATCAGCCTCGAATATGGTCACTGGCTCGGCGATGCGTTCGCCTCCGGCGGCTCGGTCGGTTACGACCACAAGAAGATGGGCATCACCGCTCGCGGTGCCTGGGAGTCGGTCAAGCGACACTTCCGTGAAATTGGCATCAACTGCCAGACCACCGATTTTACCTGCGTCGGCATCGGCGACATGGCGGGCGACGTGTTCGGCAACGGCATGCTGCTCTCCGAGCACACCCGGCTGGTGGGCGCGTTCAACCACATGCATATCTTCTTTGACCCCACTCCGGATGCGGCCAAGAGTTTTGTCGAGCGCCAGCGCCTGTTCGATCTGCCGGGCTCCAGCTGGGATGACTACAACCGCGAGTTGATATCACAAGGGGGCGGCATCTTCCTGCGCTCGGCCAAGTCCATCAAGCTCAGCCCGGAAATGCAGACCCTGCTCGGCAGCGACAAGGCCAGCATGGCGCCGAACGAGCTGATCAAGGCGCTGCTTTGCCTCAATGTCGACCTGCTGTGGAACGGCGGCATCGGCACCTATGTGAAGAGCGCTCGCGAGAGCGATGGGGAAGTGGGCGATCGCAGCAACGACGCACTGCGAGTCAATGGTCGCGATCTGCGGGCCCGTATTGTGGGTGAGGGGGGCAACCTCGGCTTTACCCAGCTTGGCCGGGTGGAGTACGCCAGTCAGGGCGGTCGCATCAACACCGATTTTACCGACAACGTGGGCGGTGTGGACTGCTCCGATAACGAGGTGAACATCAAGATCCTGCTCAACCAATTGGTGGCGGCAGGGGATCTGACCCTCAAACAGCGTAACCAGATGCTCTATGAGATGACCGACGACGTGGCGCAGATCGTGATCACCAACGCCTATCGCCAGTCCCAGTCCATCTCTGTCACCAGCTTCCGCGGTGCTGAACAACTCAAAGAGCAGCAACGCTTTATCCAGGGGCTGGAGCGGGAAGGCAAACTGGACCGTGCGCTGGAGTTCCTGCCCTCCGATGAGGAGCTTTCCGAGCGGATGGCTGCGGGGCAAGGACTGACCCGCCCCGAACTGGCGGTGCTGGTGGCCTATGGCAAGATGGTGCTGAAAGAGCAGCTCAACTGCTCGGAAGTGACCGATGAGCCTTTCCTCGCCAACATGCTGGTCACCAGCTTCCCGGCCAAGGTGCAGCAGCAGTTTGGTGCCCAGCTGGCCGATCACCCATTGCGCGGCGAGATCATCGCTACCCGGGTAGCCAACATGCTGGTCAACGACATGGGGCTCAACTTCGCCAGCCGGATGAAGGACGAGACCGGTGCTTCGGTCGCCGAAGTGGCCTGCTGCTTTGCCATGGCCCGCGAAGTGTTTGGTATGAACCAGCTGTGGCGCGATATCGAAGGGTGCGACAACCTGGTGGGTGCAGAGACGCAGCTCGAGTTGATGTTTTACAGCCGCCGTATCGTGCGCCGTGCCACTCGCTGGTTCCTGCGTGCCCGCAATCGCAGCTGGAGCATCGCTGAGAACATCGCCTTCTTCCGTCCGGCGTTCGAGACCTTAGGGAAGCACCTCTACGAGGTGATGGATGAGAGCGAAGTGGTGGAGCATCGTCAGGCTGTAGCCAAGTGGATGGAGAAACAGGTGCCGGAGGCCATTGCCCGTCAGGTCGCCCATATGAGCAGCCTCTTCTCCACTCTGGATTTGGCACAGATTGCTGCGGAGCACAAGACCGACATCCTGCGCGCCGCCAATGTCTACTACCGCCTCGGTGCCAAGTTGGATCTGCACTGGTTCCTCGACCAGATCAACCATCAACCGGTGGGCAACCACTGGCAGGCGATGGCGCGGGCCTCCTTCCGCGAAGATCTGGACTGGCAGCAACGCAGTCTCACTTCTGTGGTACTGGAAGGGTGTAAAGGAGAGGGAGAATGCGCTACCATACTGGCCGACTGGATTTCGGAGCATGAGCAACTCTT
>CAMFLW010000030.1 GCA_945957575.1 uncultured Aeromonas sp.
AGTCAGACAGGAATGCCGCCTGACCTACGCCATACACCAGATTTGACAATAGCTCGATACTGTGCCAAGAATTCATCAGCCCAAGGCGACAGCCTCCAAGAGGCTTGATTAAATTTAGTCAGTTGCCATTAAGGGTAGCGCCTTATAATCACCCACCAAATACTTTAAATCCTTCCATTCTAGGAGTTTTCTGATGCGCAACACCACTCTGCTCGGTCTGGGCCTGCTGGTCGCTAATAGTGCATATGCCGATTTGGGAGCTATTCCCAACGAATCCGGCTGGTCCGGTTTTCTGCTTGGCGGAGTCAACGTCATCAATTATGAATCCAACTTTTACAGCGGCGATGACGAAAACCGACACCTGAGCGGACTGGGCAGTGCAGAAAGCAGCTCTAACGTTACCCCGCTGCTCAACGCGGATATTCGCTACACCTTTGCCGATAGCCGCACCCAAGTGTTCCTTGGCAACCTGATCCAGGATGCTATCCGCTTCGACTTCACCCAACAGCTCGGCATTCGCCAAGAGATTGGAGACAAGGGCACCATCGCCGGTTCCGTGGTCTTTAATGCCATGCCGACCGAGCAGTGGAGCGACCCGTTTGACACCAAACATAAACGTAAATCTACCGACATCACATCCCAAGGGGCGCGCCTTACCTGGGACCATATCTGGGGCAGCAACTTCTTTGGCAGCCTGACCAGCCGCAAGATCGAGGTCGATGAAGAGCGCAGTGGCCAGCAGTACGATAAGGATAACCAGAAAAACTATGCAGCCAAGCTGGATCGCAACGGCAAGATTAACGCCATGGAACTCTCCTACCAGTGGCAACTGGCACCCGGTCAGGTACTGGAGCCAGCCTTCATCTATCGTCAGGCTGACCTCGACGGCAATGCCCAAAGCTACGAGAGCAACGGCTTTCAGCTGACCTATAGCAAGCATGCCTCCCAGTGGTCCTTCGTCAGCAACGTCTACCTGGGCCAGACCAAATATGATGAAGCCAACCCGATCTTTGATCACAAAGCAGACTCCGACGAGTTTGCCCTGACCGGCACCTTCTTCTGGCACAACCTGTTCGGTATCGCACCGCTCTCGGCCACCTTTACCGCAGGCTATGCCAAGTCCGATTCTGATATCAGTTTCTACGATACTGAATCCACGGTATTCAGCACAGGTCTGCTCTACAACTTCTAACAAGGTTGAAAAGCGATAGGCTACTCGAGGGTGTAATACGCCTCAGTCAAGACAAGGTGGGGCCCACCCGGAGGGGCGGAAAGAGAGAGGGAGGCATGATGCCTCCCTCTTTTTTTACCTCCGCTCTGAAGCCCCGCCCCACCGAAGGACCACTGTGGTTTGAGTGCTTGACCTGAAAATGGCTGACTGGCATTCCCCTCGCAAGGGCCCTCTTGCGATATGGCGTCAGCCTTAAATACCCAGGGAGTCGAGCAGATCGTCGTGGTCATTGGCGACCGGAGTCGCAGCCTGAACCGGCTTGGCGGCATCCTGCTTGGCCTGGGCGATCAGCGCATCGGGATCCAGCTCCTCATGATCCATCCCCTCATTGTGGATGCGGATGAACTCGGTTTTGTCCATCGCCAGCTCCAGATAGAAGATGTTGTTGCGGGCGGTGAAGAAGGTGACGCGACGGGACTCCGGGCTGTCGAGATTGGTATCGACGCTCAGCATCACCTGCTTGTTGAGGGCCAGCATCTTCGGCTGGTTCTGGGTGATGTGGGTCTGCAGATCGCGGCCCACCTTGACAGTGAAACTGCCAACGATCTGGTTCATCAGCTCGCCCATCACGTTGCTCACCTCGTCAGAGGTGTGGGAGATGGCGAGATCCTCCTTGGAGAGCCCCATGCTCAGCATGTAACTCTCATAGAGCTCCATGGCGGCAGCGGCGGAGAAGTTGATCACCACCAGACCGGAAAAACCGCCATCGAACAGCACGAAGCAGCCGATATCCGGTTTTAGGCAGGTCTTGCTGATCCGCTGCACCATGCCGGAAAACCGCACCTGACTCATGGTCGCGGCACTCAAAACGTCCGTCACCGAGTTGCACAGGCTGAGCAGCACATCCTCTGTGGTCAATACGGCATCGTCATCGGATCTTGTCACTATCATGGGACCTTCCTGAACATCGAAAATGGGCTTATCTATACCATAACTCTAACAGATGGCGCGGCCCGGAGACTGAAATAGCGACACGCCTCTCAGTTGACGCCGTTATCAGCAGCCACAGGGGTGAAACCGCTCAGCTTGGCGAGCCGGGCACGCCATATATCGGCCTGCTGCGCCAAAACTTGTGGCTCGTAAGGCACGGCCGGATGAGCACCCCAGATGGGGCCGGGCCAGGCGCGATCCGTCGCAAAGCGGGCGACATGGTGAAGGTGGAGTTGCGGCACCAGATTGCCCAGCGCTCCGATGTTGATCTTGTCCGGGCTGAGGGCCTGCTCCATCAGGGCGGCGACGGCGCAGGACTCCTGCATCAACTGTTGCTGCTGCTCCGGCGCCAGATGGTGAATTTCCCGCAGGTTGGCCAATCGCGGTACCAGGATCAGCCAGGGATATTGACTGTCTTTGGCCAGCAGGACGCGGCAAAGCGGCAGATCGCCAAGCCAGCAGGTATCGGCCAGCAGGCGGGAATGCAATTCAAACATGAACACCTCGTTGAGTACGATGAAGAGGGCATCCGACAGGGATGCCCACGTTACTGCAACGGGCGGCAAACTTAAAGCTGCGGCACGGCCCAACCGATAAAGCGCTTGCGCAGGGCCGGATCGGCCTGGAGGAACAACTGCTGCAACTGCCCTTCCAGCTCGCTGGCAGCCACACCGGGTTGCGCCCCGCTGGCGAGTGTAGTCGTTGGCTGTGTAGCTATGACAACGGCCGTCAGCGCCGCCTTGCCACCGCTGCGGTTGTATTCAGCCAGTTTGCCGTTCCAGTCCACCCCAAGCAGCATGCCGCTGGTCACCAGCGCATCCTGCTGGATGGCAAGTGCCCGGCCACTCTCCTGCAACGCCACTGCGGGCGATTTGGCATAGGCCTGCATCCCCTGCTCATCGGCCGGTACGCTCGCCACCAGTTGCAACCGCTGGTTGCTCGCCTGATAGCGCACCACCTGCGGCTCGGAGCGAACCTGCCGATCATTCTCGCTGCTGCTGCGGCTGGGGATGACCCCCTCGAAACGCACCAGCAGTTGCTGCTCCCCATCGCTCAGGGTGGCGTGCTGCTCATCCTGCAGCGTGCCACTGCTCACCGCGAGGATGCGGAAATTCTCCGGCACCTTCACTTCCACCATGGCCTGCGCACTGCCAGCCCCCAACGCCGCACAGAGCAGCACAAACCCGGTCAACCCTCTATTGCTCTTCATTCCCGCTGATCTTCCTGATGCCGATGATGGGCGCAGGGTAGCAGCCGAAGATGACAGAAAAATAACGCCGCTCAGAGCAGGTAGTGGGGTCTCTCGGCAAACCACTGGGCCAGCACCTGTTTGAACAAGCGGATCTTGCGTGGCACCCGCCGCTGCTGGGCATGCAGCACATGAAGCTGATGCAGACCACTCTGCCAGTCGTCGAGCACAGTCACCAGCCCCCCTGTCGTCAGCTGCGACTCCACCAGCATCAGCGGGCACTTGGCATAGCCCATACCGGCGCGCGCCAGTTGCAGCACCGTGCTGTAGTGGTTGGTCCGCACCTTGCCCTGCACCAGAATGTGGGCCTCTTCCCCCTCACGGATAAAGTGCCACTGCTCCCAGGCCGGATTGTGCCCCTGCAACAGGCAGCTGCGCCCGCTCAGCTCATAGGGGGTGGCAGGACGCCCCTCGCGCGCCACCAGCGCGGGGCTCGCCACCACCACATCCTTGAGCCGACCGAGCGGCAGGGCCACCAGATTGTCCGGCACCTCGTTCATAGCGCGCAGGGCGATGTCGTTCTCCCCCTGACTCATGTCGACCATCTGGTTGGTGAAGTTGAGTTCCACCTCCACCCCCGGGCAGAGCGTGGCAAAGCTGGTCAGCAGCTCGCTCACCATGCGATCGCCGGTACTGACCGGGCAGGTAAAACGCAGGCGACCGCCATCCTCTTCGGTCAGCGCCTGAATATCCTGCTCCGCCTGCCGAGCCAGCGCGAAGATCTCCCCCGCCTGCTGGTAGAGGGTCTTGCCCGCCTCGGTCAAGCTGAGGCGGCGAGTGGTGCGCTGCAACAGTTGCGCATTGAGGGAAGTCTCCAGCGCACTGACGTGGCGGCTCAGCATCCCCTTGCTGACTCCCAGCGTATCGGCGGCGGCCGAGAAACTGCCGCGCAACACCACTTCGTAAAAACTGGCCAGATGGGCGATATCCATCATTAACTCCAATATGGAAACAATGGGTTTATTTTACGCGCTTTTTCGCATTTTCTGTTGCGCTAGAATCAACACATCCCAACCGAGGAGTGATGCAGATGAAAATTGTGATTGTGGGTGCCTCCGGCACCATCGGCTCCGCAGTCAGTGAACTGCTTGCCAAAGATCATCAGGTGATCCGGGTCGGCCACAGCCGTGGCGATGCCACGGTCGACATGCGCGATCCCGCCTCTATCAAGGCACTGTTTGCCCAAGTGGGTCAGTTTGATGCGCTGGTTGTCACCAGCGGCAGCGTGGCCTTCAACGGCCTGACCGAGATGACCGACGAGCAGTGGCAGGTGGGAGTGGAGAGCAAGCTGATGGGCCAGATCAACCTGACCCGCGCCGCCAT
This sequence comes from uncultured Aeromonas sp., assembly GCA_945957575.1. Taxonomy (GTDB): domain Bacteria; phylum Pseudomonadota; class Gammaproteobacteria; order Enterobacterales; family Aeromonadaceae; genus Aeromonas. The sequence goes on from CAMFLW010000030.1 coordinate 4,734, forward strand.
TCCCTATCTGACTGACAAGGGCTCCATCACCCTGATCAGCGGCATCCTGAGCGAAGAGCCGATCAATTGGGGCGTGAGTGCCAGCACCGTCAACGGTGCCATCGATCATTTTGTGAAAGCGGCCGCCTGCGAGCTGCCGAGGGGCCTGCGCATCAACGTGGTGAGCCCCACCGTGCTGGCGGAGTCGATGGACAAATACGCCGACTTCTTCCCAGGCTTCGTACCGGTGCCCGCCGCCAAGGTGGCGCAGGCTTACAAAAAATCGGTACTGGGGATCCAGACCGGTCAGGTGTTCAGGGTCAACGGCTGAGCGCCGCTCGCTTACCACCAGATCAGCAATAAAAACGGGCCCCGTAGCGAGGCCCGTCTGTTTCTCTGCCTCTCTCCTCCGCTATCAGCAAACGTTTGTTTGTTGGCGACAAAAAAAGAGCAACCCTTAGTCGATCAGACCGTACTGCTCGCGCAGGACATCGATGATCTCCTGCTTGGGATTGGCAGAACGCACCAGCTTGTGGCCGATGATCTTCTCGGCGATCCCGACGTAGGTGTTGGAGATATCCATCATCACTTCGGTGGGCAGTTTGTTGTCGCGAGCCAGGGCGAAACGTTCCGGCATGCGGTTTTTGTTGAGCAAGATGTCCGGATCCGGGAAGTGGTTGAGCAGCCACTGACGGAAACCCTCTTTCGATTTCTCGACAATCTGACCGTCGCGCAGAGCCGCGCCATCCCAGATACGGGAACTGTCGGGGGTACCCACTTCATCCATGTAGATCAGCTTCTCGTTGCCCGCCGCATCGTGGACATAGCCAAACTCGAACTTGGTATCGACGAAAATCTGATCCAGCCCGGCCAGCGCCTCACTGATGACATTGAAGCCCTCTTTTAGCAGCACTTCATAGCGGTCGATGTCAGTCGGGTTGCTGAAGTTGAAGCCCTTGTAGTGGCGCTCAAGATCAGCACGGGAGACGTTGACGTCATCGGCTTCCGGCACGCCATCCAGCCCTGTCAGCACGCCCTTGGTAGACGGGGTGATGAGGATCTGTGGCAGCTTCTGATCCTTTTTCAGCCCTTCTGGCAGGGTGATGCCGCAGAACTCGCGCTCGCCATCCTTGTAGGCACGCCACATGGAGCCGGTGATGTACTGGCGGGCAATCGCCTCAATCATCACCGGACGAGCTTTTTGCACGATCCAGACGAAGGGGTGCGGAATATCCAGAATGTGGCTGTCGGCCAGCCCCTTCTCCTTGAACAGCTTGAACCAGTGGCTGGAGATGGCGTTGAGCGCAGCTCCTTTGCCCGGTACGCCGTTCAGGCCACCCACACCTTGCCAGATGCAATCGAAAGCCGAGATGCGATCGCTGATCACCATGAGGGCGAGGGGCGCATCGGCCGGCACATCATAGCCTTTCTCTTTTATGAGCCGGGCACTGTCTGCTGCGGTCAACCAGTAGACGCTGCGCACTTTGCCGGAATGGACAGGTTTATCGGTACGGATCGGCAAATCGTCATTCACCGCCAATACTTGATCTGCAAGACTCATGGCTAATAACACTTCCTGTTTGTGGGGGAGAAACATCGCGAACCCCTCACCTGCGCGCTCAGTTTGCAACGGGCTGGCAAGGGGGCTCGCATCATCGAAAACCGGTCAGAATTCCCCTCGTTTTCAGGAGGATTCCGATAACAAAACAGGGGCACAAGGCCCCTGTATTTATTCTGCTTTTACTGCTGCCTGATCGGCCAGCCCCTTGGCGAACGCCTCGGACAAGCTGAGATACATCTGGGAGATAACCCCGGACGATACCGGCTTCTTCTCCTTGTCGAACAGGGTGATGGAGGTCTTGCCTCCCGCCATTTCGCCAAGCTGGAAGCGGTACTTCTCCTCTTCCAGTTTGAACGGCTCGCTCCCTTTCGCCTTCCAGAACGCAGCGGACGGGGCTTCGTACTCGACATCGATCCAGCCCAGTGACTGCTGGGTGTCCTTGATGATGAAACCGTAAGCGGGCAGTACCTGATTGAGGCGACGCCACACCTGATCGAAGGAACCTTCGGCAATCCAGGCGCTCAGTTCGTTGTTGTCCAGACCCAACTGCAGACCCATGCTATCGTTGGATTTGTGCTGATCGCGGGCTTTCAACTGGCTGTCGTAGTAGAGAGAGAACTGGTTCAGCACCCGCGCGGCATAGCGCTGGGCATCGGCAGGGGTCAGCTGGTTGCTGGTCTCGCCGTCGATAGTCTCTTCGTGATCCAGCACCCGGACCGACATGTTGACGGCATGGCGTTGGGCATCGTTGCGCACGGTGAACTGGTAGCGCTGACGGATGTTGAAATCGTCGTCATCTTCACCCCAGCCATCGAGGGCGACCGTGTTGTCAAACCAGCCGGTCTGCAATACGCCATCCTGCTGATCCAGCTTCTCGGTGGTGACCTTGTGCTTGGCCAGGAAGTTCATCAGGAACGACCAGGTATCGCGCTCCACGCTCTGGCTGGTGCTCAGGGCATAGAAGGCAACGGTCGGTTCGCTGGCGGTCTGCACGACCTGACTGCCCGGTACCACGGTCAGCAGCTGGGCGGGCGGACGCACATCAACCTTGGCGCCGAGGGCACCGTCACGGCTGCTCTCGGGCAGCGGCGGGATATCGTACTGGCTGTTGAAGGTGGGGGCACTCAATCCTGCGGGGATCAAGAACGCGCGGCCTTCGAGGCGGGCATCTTCATAACCGAAGTCGCGGTTGGCCATTTTGCGATCCTGGGGCGTGCTGCAACCGGCCAAGATGGCTACAGTCGCAACGCTCAGCACCAGACGGGTTCTATTTCCCTTTCCATTAGATTTAAACACTCGCCATCAACTCCGCAGTGGTCAGTGCTCGCGCCATCAACTGTTCGCCCTCGGGAGAGAGCTCAACCAGCGGCAGGCGCAAGGTGGCTGTTGCAATCAACCCCAGTTGGGCACAGGCCCATTTCACCGGGGTAGGGCTCGGTTCGCAGAACAGAGTCTTGTGCAACGGCATCAAGAGATTGTTGATGTCGTGGGCCAGTCCGGCATCACCGGCCAGCGCAGCACGACACATGTCGGCCATCTGGGCCGCTGCAATATTGGTGGTGACCGAAATCACGCCATCGCCACCTTGCAGCATAAAATCACAACCAGTGGCATCGTCGCCACTGTAGAGAGCAAACTCCGGCCCGCACAGCTCGCGTAGCAGCGGGGTGCGGCTCAAATCGCCAGTTGCCTCTTTCAAACCGATAATACCGGGAACTTTGGCCAGACGGGCCACGGTCTCCGGTTTGAGATCGCAACAGGTGCGACCGGGCACATTATAAAGAATTTGGGGCAGACCACTAGCCTCGGCGATCGCACAATAGTGGCGATAGAGACCTTCCTGAGTGGGCTTGTTGTAGTAAGGAGTCACTGAGAGGCCCGCCACCACGCCGGTTTTGGCCAGGCGTTTGCTCAATTCAATGGCATGGGCGGTATTGTTGGAGCCGCAACCCGCGATGACGGGAATGCGTCCTGCGGCATACTCAACGGTCTTTTCAACGACGGCGATATGCTCCTGCTCGCTCAGGGTCACCGATTCCCCTGTGGTGCCCACCGCAACAATGGCGCTGGTCCCGGCGCTGACATGATACTCGACCAGCTTGGCCAGACTGGCCCAATCGACTTCACCCGAAGCCTGCATGGGGGTAACGAGCGCAACAATACTACCGCGTAACATGAACTTTTCTCCCGATTTTCAGGGGCGTTATGGTAAAGCTGCCCCCTCTGAAAAACAAGGGAGAGAGGGGACAAGCCGTGATACCATCGGCCACAAAAAGCAATAAATGAGAGTCGGGGGAGCACCTCGCTGCGGGCCATCAACAGCCCGAAAATCGGCAATCCTGTGCGGCTTTCAAGATACATAACGGACGAGAGAAGATTTATGACTCACTATCTGGTCGTAACGGCCATCGGCACGGACAGGCCTGGCATCGTCAATGAAGTGACCCGTCACGTCAGTAGCTGTGGTTGCAACATTGTGGACAGCCGCCTTGGCATCTTCGGCAATGAATTTACCTTTATCATGCTGCTCTCGGGCGACTGGAACAGCATGATGCAACTCGAAATCAGCCTGCCCCTGCGTAGCCAGGAGTGGGATCTCATCACCATGATGAAACGCACCGAACGCCACCAGTCCCTGCAGTATGACGTCCGCGCCAGTGCCGACCTGTTGATCCGCGACGAGCCCGGCATCGTAAGCCAGTGCACCCAGTTCTTCAGCGAACATGGCTGGAACATTCAGGCGATGCAATCCATGACTCTGGAGCAGCAGCCGTTCAACCTGCTGAAGATCAGTTTTCAGCTCAATCTGGCCAGAGAGGGTGAAGTGGAAGGTTCGCAAACCGCCTTCGCCGAATTCTGTCGTCAACTGGGTGCCGAATCGTTCGAGTTTATCGTCAATCGCAAACACGCCTGAGGGCGTTTTACCCGAGGAGACCCCATGCAACCACTACAAGCTGGCAGCCCCGCCCCCGATTTCTCTCTGCCCGACCAGAATGGCAATCAGGTCAGCCTCGCTGGCATGCGCGGCAAAAAAGTACTGGTCTATTTCTACCCCAAGGCGATGACCCCCGGCTGCACCACCCAGGCCTGCAGCCTGCGCGATGTCAACGCCGAGCTGGCCGCCCTCAATGTGGTGGTGCTTGGCATCAGCCCGGATCCGGCCAAGCGCCTGAAAAAGTTCGAAGAGCGGGACCAGCTCAACTTCACCCTGCTGGCCGATGAGGATCACGCCGTCGCCGATGCCTTTGGTGTCTGGGGTCCGAAGAAGTTCATGGGCAAAGAGTATGACGGCATTCACCGCCAGAGCTTCCTGATCGATGAAGAGGGCAAGATTGCTCACCACTTCGACAAGTTCAAGACCAGCGATCACCATCAAGTCGTGCTGGATTTCCTCAAGGGGTAACCCTCCCCTGCATTATTGAAAGGCCTGCCACGCAGGCCTTTTTGCTCTGACAAGCCACCCCTTGCCTGAAGATTTTTCTCACCAACCCCCCGCCCAGATCAAAAAATTCATTTTATATATGGGTTAACGTGACCTCAGAATCATCTTCCAGCGAGATATCCCATGAACATGAGCAACACAGAGCGTTTGATCCTGAGCAACCAGTACGAAATTCTGGCAAAACTCAATCCGGAGAAAGCGGACTTCTACCAGCGTGCCAGCACCATCATCGAGCGCGGCTACTGCCTGCAGATCCTCGAGCTGGAGAAGAGCTTCGGCCATCTGGATCTGGCGACCTGCCAGGAGGTGATCGATACCCTCGAGCTGCACCACGCGCTGGCCATCTCATGGGGCAATCTGGATGCAGCCGATCGGGGTGAGATCAACGCCAGCCGGCTGGAGTTCAACGGCTACAGCCGCAGTCAGGAGCGGGAGCTGGCCGACTATGTCTGCTTCTTGCTGGAAGTGGACAAGCGCTTCCCCGAGCTCAAGTGCCCGTGCGACGAGCTCTCCAGCGACATCGCCATGCGCGACAAGTACCAGCGGATGCTGCAGGTGTGGCGCCAATGTCCGCGCCAATACAAGCTCTCCATCCAGGAGATCCGCAAAGTGCTGGCTGCCTGATGGCAGGCCACCAGACAACAAAAAAGGCGCCAATGGCGCCTTTTTTACGTTTGAATCGGGTTATTCGTAGAGAAACGATTTGTCCAGCTGCTGAAACGCAGCCTTGAGGGTATCGGCAAGCTCTTCGTAGCGCGGCTGTGACACCAGCTGACGACGGCCACCCTGCTCGTTCATCTTGCCGTTGATCTCCCGATACCAGCTCGCCAGCGAAGGGGGCAAACGGGTATCGGCCCGCTGACCTAGCCAGTAGTACCCCTGCAGCGGCAAACTGAGCAGAAACAGCACGGAAGTGATGACGGAGGGCCAGTAGTGCAGCTCGCCAAACTGGAACTGCAGCATCACGCTCAGCACCGCCAGCGCGGGGATCACCTTGAGGGCAAACTCGGTCGCCTTGATCACCCGATTTTCAGGAAACATCGAATTGAGCTCGGGACGGCGCGGCCAAAGCGTCATATAATGGCGGCCTTGCTGTAACTTAGTTCCAAAAATGTTCATGCTCATACTACCTCCGAGCGCTTTTTGAACGTACTAACGGCAAAACCTCGACAAAATTTGATACAAAGTAACAAAGGTTGAGGATGACTTTGTTATTTTTCAACAATCGGGTTATCCTTTGTACGCCCATTTTTGCGTCAAAAGCGTCTTGCTATTGACCTGTCAGGGACGTCTGGATTTCGGGTCTTGTATCACTATACAAGGGGCAAGCAACAGATTGCCAACCCTCATAAGGATAAGTTGAAAGTTTTTGGCCGCACCGCGTCCAACGCATCCGCCTACACAACCCAATCTGCGATAGGATTTATTCATGAGTAAGCTGGTTCTTGTTCTTAACTGTGGCAGCTCTTCCCTGAAGTTTGCCGTCATTGACGCAACCACCGGTGATGACCTGCTGTCCGGCCTGGCCGAGTGCTTCAACCTCGACGACGCCCGCATCAAGTGGAAACTGAATGGCGAGAAAGGCAGTGCCGATCTGGGCGCGGGTGCCGCTCACCAGGAAGCGCTGGACTTCATCGTCAACAAGATCCTGCCGCTCAATCCGGAACTGGCCAAGAACCTGATCGCTATCGGTCACCGTGTTGTTCACGGTGGCGAGCGCTTCACCTCTTCCGTTGTCATCTGCGACGACGTGATTGCCGGCATCGAAGCCGCGGTGCCGTATGCCCCGCTGCACAACCCGGCTCACCTGATCGGTATCCGTGAAGCCCGCCGCGTATTCCCGGCGCTGGCTGACAAGAACGTGGCCGTATTCGACACCGCGTTCCACCAGTCCATGCCGGAAGAAGCCTTCCTGTACGCCCTGCCGTACAAGCTCTACAAAGAGAACGGCATCCGTCGCTACGGCGCCCACGGCACCAGCCACTACTACATCAGCCTGGAAGCTGCCAAGCAGCTGAACAAGCCGGTTGAAGAGCTGAACATCATCAACTGCCACCTGGGCAACGGCGGTTCCGTCTGCGCCATCAAGAACGGCAAGTCTGTCGATACCTCCATGGGTCTGACCCCGCTGGAAGGTCTGGTGATGGGTACCCGCTCCGGCGATCTGGACCCGGCCATCATCTTCTTCCTGCACGACAAGCTGGGCATGAGCGTGGCCGATATCAACACCATGCTGACCAAAGAGTCCGGCCTGCAGGGTCTGACCGAAGTCACTTCCGACTGCCGTTTCGTTGAAGACAACTACGACAGCAAAGAAGAAGCCAAGCGTGCCATGGACGTTTACTGCTACCGCCTGGCCAAGTACATCGGTGCCTATGCCGCCGCCATGGACGGTCGTCTGGACGCAGTCGTCTTCACCGGTGGTATCGGTGAAAACTCTGCCCCTATCCGTGAAATCACCCTGAACAAGCTGGGTCTGCTGGGCTTTGACGTTGATCACGACGCCAACCTGGCTGCCCGCTTCGGCAAGGGTGGCGAGATCACCAAGGCCGGTTCTACCAAAGCCCTGGTTATCCCGACCAATGAAGAGTGGGTTATCGCCCACGATGCGCTGGAACTGGTCGGCGCTTAATTAACGCAGTAACTCGAGGCCGCCCACAGGGCGGCCTTTTCCTGATCCCAAAAAATGAACAAGGGGTATAAAGTGGCACGCACTATTATGCTTATCCCGGTCGGCACTGGTGTCGGCGTAACTTCCGTGAGTCTGGGCGTTGTTCGCGCCATGGAGCGTCACGGTGTCAATGTCAGCTTCTTCAAACCGGTTGCCCAGCCGCGTCCGGGTGAAACCGGTCCCGAGCGCTCCAGCGCCGTGATCCGCGCAGCTGCCAACATCAATCCGCCTGAGCCCTTCACCCTCTCCTACGCCGAGAACATGATCAGCTCCAGCAACACCGACATCCTGCTGGAAGAGATCGTTGCCCGCTTCGAAGAGCACGTGAAATCCAGCGGTGCCGAAGTGCTGGTTGTCGAAGGTATGGTGCCGACCGACAAGCAGCCCTTTGCCAACAAGCTGAACTACGACGTTGCCAAGGCGCTGGATGCCGACATGGTATTCGTGACCCACCCGGGCCATGACTCCAGCCAGAAGCTGAAAGAGCGCATCGAACTGGCCTGCTCCAACTTCGGTGGTGTCAACAACCCCCGTATCGTTGGTTGCGTGATCAACAAGGTTGGCGCGCCGGTTGACGAGCATGGCGTGACCCGCCCTGACCTGACCGAGATGTTCGAAGCCCATCACCACGCTTCCGACGCCGCCCACAACCTGGAAGTGCTGCAAGTGTTTGGCAAGAGCCCGCTGCGCATCCTGGGTTGCATCCCCTGGAACACCCAGCTGATCGCCCCGCGCGCCAAGGATCTCGCCAAGCATCTGGCCGCCAAGATCCTGCACAAGGGTGAGCTGGACAGCCGTCGCCTGCAGACCGTGACCTTCTGCGCCCGCTCCATCCACAACATGGTCGAGCACTTCCGTCCGGGCAGCCTGCTGGTCACCTCCGGCGACCGCTCTGACGTTATCGTCTCTGCCTGCCTCTCCGCCATGAACGGCGTCAAGCTGGGCGCCCTGCTGCTGACCGGTAACTACCATCCGGAACCGCAGGTAATGGCGCTGTGCCAACAGGCCATGGCCACCGGCCTGCCGATCATGATGACCGGTACCAACACCTGGCAGACCGCCGTCAGCCTGCAGAACTTCAACGTCGATATTCCGGAAGATGACCGCGAGCGTATCGAGCTGGTGCAGGACTATGTGGCTGGCCACATCGACAAACACTGGATCGAATCGCTGACCATCAGTTCTACCCGTTCCCGTCGCCTGAGCCCGCCGGCCTTCCGTTATCAGCTGACCGAGCTGGCCCGTCAGGCCAACAAGCGTGTCGTGCTGCCGGAAGGCGACGAGCCGCGCACCATCAAGGCTGCCGCCATCTGTGCCGAGCGTGGCATCGCCCGTCCGGTGCTGCTGGGTAACCCGGAAGAGATCCGTCGTGTAGCCGAGCAGCAGGGTGTGGTACTGACCGATCGTGTCGAAATCATCGATCCGGCCGTTGTGCGCGAGCGCTATGTGCCGCGTCTGGTCGAGCTGCGCAAGAACAAGGGCATGACCGAAGTGGTTGCCCGCGAGCAGTTGGAAGACAACGTGGTACTGGGTACCATGATGCTGGAGCGCAACGAAGTTGACGGCCTGGTATCAGGCGCGGTCCACACCACTGCCAACACCATCCGTCCGCCGATGCAGATCATCAAGACCGCGCCGGGCTCTTCCCTGATCTCCTCCATCTTCTTCATGCTGCTGCCTGACCAGGTTCTGGTCTACGGTGACTGCGCGATCAACCCGGATCCGACTGCCGAGCAGCTGGCCGAGATCGCCATCCAGTCCGCCGACTCCGCTGCCGCTTTCGGCATCGAGCCACGCGTCGCCATGATCTCCTACTCTACCGGCACCTCCGGCGCCGGTGCCGACGTAGAGAAAGTGCGTGAAGCGACCGAGCTGGCCAAGGCCAAGCGCCCCGACCTCATCATCGACGGCCCGCTGCAGTACGACGCGGCCATCATGGAGAACGTGGCCAAGTCCAAGGCGCCGAACTCACCGGTTGCCGGTAAAGCCACCGTGTTCGTCTTCCCTGACCTGAACACAGGTAACACCACTTACAAAGCGGTACAGCGTTCCGCTGACCTGGTCTCCATCGGCCCCATGCTGCAAGGCATGCGCAAGCCGGTTAACGACCTCTCACGCGGCGCCCTGGTTGACGACATCGTCTACACCATCGCCCTGACCGGTATCCAGGCAGCTCAGGCTGACGAACAAGCCTAATTAACTCCTGTCTGAAAAAACCGATCACAAAGGCTGCTCACCCCGGGTGAGCAGCCTTTTTTATTGGTTCTCTTTTAAAGTCCAGTGAAAAATGCCATTCAAATCATTTTACACAGAATAATACCATGCGATGCATCGGCAACGGCTTGAGCAGAGCATCTCGGGCAGACGTGCTCGTCACCTCAAAGGTGCATCCAAAACACATCCAAGATCATAAGGTTGGATATGTGATGGCATTTATAGCAGAACGCTTATAGCAAATTTTCCACCATCGGCATGACGATTTGACCTGTCAGATATAGCAGTGAAAAAGACCCGTTCGATACGCTATTCGTCAATGTGCCGCTTGGCAACATCCACATCAAGGAGGAATGGAAATGCTGATGAAGAAGCTCTCTGCAATCATGCTGCTGGCCTGCTTGCCCCTGTTCAGCCAACCCGTGCTGGCAGCAGATAAGGCAGTGCCCAAGCAAACAACCACGGCCGCGGTCGCCAAGGAGGGCGGCAAGCTGAACATCAATACGGCCACCCTTGTCGAACTCACCAGCTTGAAAGGGATTGGTGACAAGAAAGCACAAGCCATCATCGACTATCGGGAAAAACAGGGAAAGTTCACCTCGATCGATCAGCTGGCGGATGTCAATGGCATTGGCCCAGCCACACTGGAGGCCAACCGTGACATGATCATCGTCAAATAACGTCCGAGCAATACCTATACAAATGGAGCAGCCTGTGGCTGCTCCATTTTTCTTGGAGTATCATGGCCGCACTTTAATCCCGCTGGATAGTTTTCCATGAAAAAGACTCCTCTGACAGTTCGCAAGGCCGTGCTCCCGGTAGCCGGTCTGGGTACCCGTATGCTGCCTGCCACCAAAGCCATCCCGAAAGAGATGCTGCCGGTGGTCGACAAACCGCTGATCCAGTACGTGGTGCGCGAAGCCATCGCGGCCGGGATCAAGGAGATCATTCTGGTCACCCACTCCAGTAAAAACTCCATCGAAAACCACTTCGACAAGAGCTTTGAGCTGGAAGCAACCCTCGAGAAGCGGGTCAAGCGCCAGCTGTTGGAAGAGGTGCAACAGATTTGTCCGAAAGACGTGACCATCATGCACGTCCGTCAGGGGGAGGCGAAAGGGTTGGGCCATGCTGTGCTCTGCGCCCGCCCGCTGATCGGTGACAACCCGTTTGCCGTGCTGCTGCCGGATGTACTGATTGATGAAGTAGCCAGCGACCCGAAAAAAGACAATCTGGCCGAAATGGTGCACATGTTTGAAGAAGACCAGATCAGCCAGATCATGGTGGAAGCGGTGCCCGAGAGCGAGGTGGACAAATACGGCATCGCCGACATCAAGGGCGAGGCGCTGAGCGAGGGGATGTCCCTGCCGATGCAGGCGATCGTCGAGAAGCCGCCCCGTGATGAAGCCCCCTCCAATCTAGCGGTAGTGGGTCGTTATGTGCTCTCTTCCAATATCTGGCCGCTGCTGGAAAAAACCCCTGCCGGCGCCGGTGACGAGATCCAGCTGACCGATGCCATCGCCATGCTGATGGAGCAGGAGCAGGTCAACGCCTACTTCATGAAGGGCAAGAGCCACGACTGCGGCAGCAAGCTCGGTTATATGAAAGCGAATGTGGAGTATGCAGTGCGCCATCAGGAGCTGAACGGCGAATTCATCGGCTGGCTGAAGCAGTTCGTCAAGCAGTTGTAATCGCTGATAAATCTGTTTTTTATAGCAGTTTTCAAGGAGCATCAAATGATGCTCCTTTTTCATTGCTGCAACAAAAAATCAATCAACAATAAATAAAACATCGACAAATCATAATGTTGTAATTTATGCACACATGCTCTATAAGGATTGAGGCGTGTTTCTCGCCCTTGCATAAAAAACCCAAAAAAATATAAGACACAGGTGGAAGTTCCAATGAATAACCCGTCAAAAGGGACCTTTTTAGGTCACCCTAAAGGGCTTTTTTTGCTCTTTAGTACCGAACTGTGGGAGAGATTCTCCTATTACGGCATGCGTGCCGTACTGGTGCTCTATCTGACCGACCTGACCGCCAACGGCGGCTTGGGCTGGAGTCAGGCAGACGCCCTCAAACTCTACGGTATCTATACCGGTCTGGTTTATATCACTCCGCTGATCGGCGGTTGGCTGGCAGACTCCTTCCTGGGCCAGCGTCGCGCCATCCTGATCGGTGCCGTACTGATGGCTGCAGGTCAGTTCACTCTGGCGCTGCCCCACGCCATGTTCCCGGATATGGTCAACACCATGTTCTACACTGGCCTCGCGCTACTGATCGTAGGTAACGGCCTGTTCAAGCCAAACATCTCCACCATGGTAGGTGACCTCTATGCAGAGGGTGACCACCGTCGTGATGGTGCCTTTACCATCTTCTACATGGGTATCAACCTGGGCTCCCTGCTGGCAGGCGTGATCTGTGGTGCCGCCGCCACCGCCTACGGCTGGCAAGCCGCCTTCGTCGGCGCCGGTATCGGTATGCTGCTCTCTCTGGTGATCCAGGCCACCATGGCTCAGCGTTTCCTCGGTGACATCGGCCGTGTAACTGCCGCCCAGCGTGCTGCCGCCCTGCGTACTACCGAGCAGAAAGCGCCGCTGACCAAGCAGGAAGTGGATCGCATCAAGGTGATTCTGGTACTGGGTCTGTTCACCATCATCTTCTGGGCTGGTTTCGAGCAGGCCGGTGGTCTGATGAACCTCTACACCCAGGAGTACACCGACCGCATGATCGGCTCTTTTGAAGTACCGACCGCCTGGTTCCAGTCCCTGAACCCCTTCTTCATCATCACTCTGGCGCCAGTCGTTGCGGCCATCTGGATCAAGCTCGGCAAGAAAGAGCCGAACTCTCCGGTGAAATTCGCCATGGGTCTGCTATTTCTGGCCGTTGGTTTCCTGTTCATGGTGGGTGCCGTGTTGCAGCAGGGCGGTGATAACACCGTCAAGACCTCCATGTTCTGGCTGGTTGGCGCTTACCTGTTCCACACCCTGGGCGAGCTCTGCCTCTCCCCGATCGGCCTCTCCATGGTGACCAAGCTGGCTCCGCTGCGTCTGGCCTCCCTGATGATGGGTGCCTGGTTCGGTTTCGTGGCTCTGGCCAACTACGCTGCCGGCTTTATCGGCTCCTTCGTGGGTGAAGCCGGCCCGATCGCCATCTTCGGTGGTATCGCTCTGGCTGCCGTGATCAGTGCACTGATCCTGCTGACCATGGCCAACCGTCTGGTCTACTGGATGCACGGTGCCGAAGGCCCAGCCAAAGAGCCGCAAGCACAAGAGAAGAAACTGCGCTCCGCCACCGTCTAAACGGTCAGGATTGTAGACAACAAACAGGGCGCCCATCGGGCGCCCTGTTTGTTTTGGCCTGTGGTCCGGTGGCGTCAGTGATGACGTACCTGCACATCCAGCGATCCGCCGCTGTCGCTGCGAAACTGCAGGGCGAACGGTTCATGCCAACTGCGTTTATGCAGGGCATAGTGGCTGCTGCGCATCAGGCCAAGGGGCAAGCCGCCGGAGCGCATCAGCCAGTGAGGAGAGGTGAGCCCGGCATTGGCAAATACCAGCCCATCTTGTTGATCAAACAGCAACGCAGCCATGGCAAAAGCGTGGCGCAGCCCGGACTCCATCAACTGGTGGTTGAGGTAGTCGAGCAGCCGGTGTGGCTGGCTCAGCAAACGGCTCTCGTTCTTCTGAAACTGGCGATAAGGGACATTCATCAGGGAACGCACCAGCGCCCCGCAAAATGCCGCATCCGTCCCCATGATGGGCAGCTCCATCACCAGCACCAGCAGCTTGTCTTCCACCTTGAAGGTATCGGGAATGAAGAGGTGGCCGAGCCCCTTGAAAGTGACCTGCCAAGGGCCCCACTCTTGCAATCCCGGTGGTTTCAGCCCGGCCAACAAACGGCTGGCAGCCCGATCATGCGCACTGAAATAATCCATATGCGCCATCAATTCCAGTTGTTGCACGCGAGCGTAACTCCCATTGAGACACTGCTCGATACTGCGCTCGACCAGAGCGAAGTTCTCAAGGGGCTTGAGCAGGTAGTCCCGTGCACCGGCACGCAAGGCGCTGGCGACCGCCTCCATGTTGCTCTGGGCAGAAATGACAATCACAGGTATATGGGGGTAGCGGGCAGAGAGGCAGGCGATCACCTCGTGACCATCCATATTGGGCATATTGAGATCGCACAGCACCACGTCGGGATGATACATCGCAGCAGCTGACAACCCTTCGATTCCATCCTCTGCCTGAAACACCGTTGCCCCGTCCCGCGCGAGGTAACTCACTAACGAGTGGCGAAAAACGGCTTCGTCTTCCACCACCAGGATCCGCAGTCCAGGTTTTGGCATATTGATAAAAACCTTATGAGTCAATTGTTTATTTAAGTAATAAGACTAGTCTAAATCAGCAGAAGTGCCGTGTGCCTTACGTCAAAAACAGCGACATTGGCTAATCTGCATACAAAAAGAGTGCAAGCTGCTGGATTGTCGACCCAATCCCGCTCCCCCTGCTCAACTCCCCACGGTACGCTCAATTTTCACCACCCGAGCATGCCGGGTGCTCACTTGCAGTGTGACGAATTGTGCAGGAGAGCACCATAAGGGATAATGCTCCCACTCCAGCCCGTGAAGAAGATCATGACTCCAGCCGAATACAGTGCCCTCGCCCACCCCAGATTGTCCCATCCGGCCCGCACTCTCTATACCCTGCAGCTGCGCCGACTGGTGCTGGAAAATCAGCTGGCCCGGCTCAACTATCCCGAGCTGGGTCGCGCACTGGCGGTGGTTGACCCGGGCGATCCCTGCGGCTTCTCGTTTCAGGTCAATGCCCGTCAGCTCACCGAGCTGTTCGATGAGTTGATGGAGGCGGGCCTGCTGCAGGTCGAGGCTCAGCCCGAGAGCGAGCACTACCATCAGTGCCCTTTTCAGTTGCCGCTGCTGACCCAGAAATTGCGCAGCCCGCTGCCGGAGCGCCCCTTCCAGATGCATCTGCAATGGCGCCCGGACGAAGAGCTGCCCGCCCTCGCCCGTCTGTGCGGGGTGATCGATGCCAGCTACAGCGAAGAGGATCTGGGAGAGTTTATCGCCTACTGGCTGGGGCGCCCCGAGGTATTCGACTCCCAGCATCAATGGATGCTCAAATTTATTCGCGCCCTCAAGACCCGTCGCTATACCCGTCGCAAGCCGATGGAGGTGCAGGGCTATCAGCAGGTGACGCCGGCCCCGGCAGAGTCGGGCCCCAGTAAACGGGCCCAACAGATGATTGAAGAGGCAAAGCGGCTGGCAGAGAGTCAGCAGATGCCTGCCCAGACACCGGATAATGATTGATACCACCTGCCTGCTGCAGGCAAAATCAACCCCTTGTCTACCCATCCCTGATCGAGCAGAAGGAGCATTCCATGACTGACCCGCAAGATCCCCTGCGCCAGGAGCTGGAAGAGATCGAAGCCAAGCGCCAGAAGATCGCCAAGGCCAAGCAGGACCACCGTGTTCACGACCCGGAATTGAGCCGCCATGTGGGTGGCCTGCTGGAGCGCATTCGTCGCCTGCAGCAAGAGACCGGCGGCGGCCAGTATGACTACGAGACCCTGCGCAAGGAGTACGACGCCAAGGCCAACGCCGAGGTGCGCGAGCTGCAGAAGGCGGCCCGTCAGGAGCGGATCCAGAAGCTGATCGCCCAGGCCGACCTCAACCCCGACTGGGTGTTCGACAAGATGGATGCCACAGATCCGGCGCTGCAATATCCCATCGAGACCGCCCGTTACTTTATCAGCGGTTTCGAGCACTGGGAGAAGAGCGGTGGCGGCTGCATGCTCATCTACGGCGACTACGGCACCGGCAAGTCGACCCTGGCGGGTGCGGTAGCACACGAGCTGATCGAGCGTCACCAGAAATCGGTGATCTTCCAGCAGTGGGCCTCCATCGTCGATCGCCTCTTCTTCAACGTCATCCCCGATCAGGACGAGCGTAACCAGTACCGCCGCGCGCTGGAAGAGGTAGATCTGCTGATCATCGATGAGGTATCGGCCAACCGCGCCAAGATGGCAGAGAGCCAGTCCAGCTTCCTCGGCCACCTGCTGCGCCGTCGTCGCAACCTGTCAAAAAGCGTCATCATCATCACCAACCACACGCCCCAGACCCTGCATCAGGCGATCGGTGATTTCAGCTATGAGGCGATCAAGGCGTTCAATCCGGTGGATATCCACCTGAGCGGCCCCAGCCGTCGCCCCAGCATCGGCAACTACAACGGCTGATCCCTCTCAAAGAGTGCGAGTCGCTGACGGCTCGCACCTTCTCATCCTTGCCTACTCACAAATAGAAACAACTCTCATTTACAGCAAGCGAACAAGCCACTAGGCTAGTCCCTTTTGCCAAGGGAGCTCAGCTATGCCAACCACACTGATTTTCGGAGCCAGCCGCGGGCTGGGCCGCGCCTTTACTCACCACGCTCTCGCTGAGGGTCATCGGGTAGTTGCGCTGGTGCGCAGCCCCGAGATGGCTACGGAACTGGAGGCGCTGGAAGTTGAGGTGATCGAGGGGGATGCGCTGGATCCGGCTGCGGTGCAGCAGGCGTGTGCCCAGGCGGGGCAAGATGCACAGGTTGTCTCCACCCTCGGCAGCTTCCGTCAGGCAGCACCGGTGGACTATCAGGGCAACCGTCATGTGATCGATGCCATGGAGCTGGCAGGTCTGAAACGGCTGCTGCTGGTCACCTCTCTCGGCTGCGGCGACAGCTGGCAATATCTGCCGCAGCGGGCCCGCGCCGCCTTCGGCCACGAGGTGCGCCTCAAGAGTCTGGCGGAGAGCTGGCTACAGACCAGCGCCCTCGCGTGGACCATTCTGCGCCCGGCGGGCCTGCAGGATGGCGACGCCACCGGCCGTGCCGAACTGAGTCAGGGCAAGGAGGTGCACGGACTGGTGCGCCGCGCCGATGTGGCCACCCAAGGGCTGCGTCTGCTGGCGGATGAGACGGCGGTGGGGCAGATCTACGCTATTAGCGATCCCGAACTCCAGCGCGGCTAAAGCAGCAGTAAAACTGCTTAACCCCACCACATAACAAAACGGTCAGCCCTTGGGCTGACCGTTTCCGCTATACCACACACGCCATCTCACGGGCGCTTGCGCCATCCCGCTTAACCGGCGGTGGTTTCACCCTGCACGACTGACGGGCGAGCAACTGGCAGCGACTGCTGCCGCCAACGCAATAACAGGCAGGCCAGCACGCCGTAGAGCAGCGCCAGTCCCCACAGCTGCCACCAGTAACGGGCAACCTGCACAAAGTCGGCCCCCATCTGGTTAAGGCGCAGAAACCCCTCGATGGCCGGGATAGTGGGCACCCACTGAGCCAGCCAGTTGAGAGGCGCCGGGATCAGCTCCAGCGGCCAGATAAAGCCCGCCAGAAAGACCAGCGGCAGAGAGGAGATCAGCACCACCTGAGTGGGCAGATCGCGCCGGGTAAAGATCGCGCCCAACACAATACCGAACCAGCAGGTCGCCAGCAGGAACGGCAGGGCAAACAGCCAAAGCTGCACCGGATCTGCATGACGAGCGATATTGTAGTGATCGAAGCAGAAGCCGAGGAAGTAGCTCACCGGCAGCAGGAACAACCCCGCCAGCACCAGGGTTCTGGCCAGCAGCAGCGGCAATACAGGCGCGCTTTGCCAGTAACCGTGCTCGCCGCGGCAGCTGCGCTGGTTCTGGGTCGCCCCCAGGAGCCCCGCCCCCATCAGCAGCACCTGATGGAGGATCAGCACGAACACCGCCGGCACCACGTAGTTCACATAGCCCATGGTGGGGTTGAACACCGGCACCACGTTGAGGGCCACCGCATTCCAGCCCATGGCCGCTTGTGGCAGCGCCTCGCCATGGCTCAGCAGCCGCGCCACCTTCACCTGCGCGGCGAGGGTGCCACCGGCCTGCGCCAGCCCCTCGGCAATGGTGCCGTAGACCAGGAAGTAGGAGGCATCACCGGCGTAGCTCAGGGTGACGCTCTTGCCCAGCATCAGATCCCGATAGAAGTGGTTGGGGATATGCAGGATCCCGCTCGCCTCCCCGGCCATCATCAGCTGCCGCGCTTCATCCAGCGAATTGCCCCGCGCCACCAACTTCACCTGCGGCGAGGCATCGGCCATAAACTCCAGCTGGCGCGACAGTTGACTGCCATCCTCATTGACCACCACCACCGCCTCTTCCCGCGGCAGCTGATGCAGATAGGGCTGGGGATAGAGAAACGAGTAGAAGATCACCCCGCCAAACAGGGTCAGCATGATGGCGCGATCCGCCAGCAGGGTGCGCAACTCGAGGCGCAACAGATCGACAAATCCCAGCATCACTCAGGCTCCTTTTCGGCGCTCGCCACAGCGGCTGATTGACGGGCCAGCTCGGCCTGCTGCTTGTAACGACGTACCACCAGCAGCAAGGGGAGCAGGAACAGCAGCAGCGCCCCCAGTTGCGGCAGCGCTGATGCGAGGGGCAGACCGTAGTTGCTCTGACCAATCTGCAGCTCCACATAGTGAGAGACCGGCAACAGGCTGCGCCAGAAGCGGGCGAAATCCCCCATGGCGCTCACCGGAAAGGTGACCCCCATAAAGGCAAAACCGGGCGCAGTGTAAGCCCCCGCTAGCGACAGGGCGCGGGCCGGATCCCGGATGATGCCGTAAAAGAAGGCCCCCATGGTGACGCAGGCGGCCGAGGCGAGCCCCAGACCCACCACCAGCACCAGCCAGCTACCGTGCATGGGGTATGAGAAGCCCTTGAACAGCAGCAGCGTCCAGACAATCCCCCAGCCCCAGCCAATCAGCACGTGGGGCAGCAGGGTGCGCCAGAGGCCAAACCAGACACCGCGAGTGGTCCAGTCCAGTCCCAGCCGATCGGTACGGGCCAGCGCATTGAGGCTGAACAGCACCACCAGGATCTGCCACACCGCGGGCAGAATGGCACTCAGCAGAAACTGGGCGTAGCTGGAGTTGAGGTTGTAGAGCGCAGTGACCTGACTGCTGATGGGCACCGACTGTCCAATCGCACCGGGCAGCGCCTTGCCGTCAGCCATCGCCTCCAGCACGCCCACCTGACCGTTAAGAGTGCCTACCACCTGCGCCAGCGCCGAGTTGACCAGCTTGGCGATGAGGATGAACTGGCCGTTGTTGAACACCGTCACCTGCGGTTGGGTGCCCTGACGGGCATCCCGCTCCAGATGGTTGGGGATCACCACCAGCGCATAGATGTCGCCACCGCGCAGGGCGTGCGCCCCGGCATCAATGGAGTCAAACTGTTGCGCAACCTTGAGCCCGGACGAACCATCCAGCGAGAAGGCGAGCTGGCGCGAGAGCATGCTGTGGTCGAGATCCACCAGCCCCACCTTGAGGTCGCGGGCCAACCCTGCCGAGAAGATCCAGCAGAGGATCCCCATCAGCAGCAGCGGCACCCAGCTCATCAGGGCACGGCTGAACGGATCCTGCCACAGCAGCCGAAATTCACGTCCCATCAGAGTTCAACCAACACACTCATGCCAACCCGCAGCCCCTCAACCGGTTGCAGCGGGCGAGCCTCCACCTGGAAGCTCTTCATATCGAAGCCCTGACGGGTATCGGTGGCACGCCAGGTGGCGAAATCCCCCATCACGGCCACATGGGTCACCTTGAAGCGCACCATCTGATCGCCAAGGCCCGGGATGCGGGCATCGAACTCGGTACCGACCGGGAAGCGGGGCAGCAGATCTTCGCGCACGTGGAACTGGGCCCAGGCATCGCTCATGTCGAGCAGGGTCACTACCGGGAAGCCTTGCGGAGCCAGCTCGCCGCTGCGCAGCAGCACCTGACTCACTTCACCATTGTGGGGGCTGACGATGCGGGTATCGGCCAGATAGGCTTCAACCTCAGCCACGGAACCCGCCGCCATCTTGGCCTTCTCGCGAGCGGCGATCTTGGTCTCTTCCCGTGCCCCTTCCAGCGCCATCTGGTACTGCTGCCATGCCATCCCTTCGCTGTAGCGGGCGGCTTGCCAGGCGGTCCAGGCCTCATCGCGTTTTTGCAGCGGCATCACGCCGTCGCGGTGCAGGCTGGCGACCCGCTCGTAGGTCTTGCCGCGCAGGGCGGCTGCCGCCTTGGCTTTCTGCCACTGATCCTTGGCCGCAGCGATCTGCTGGGCACGGGCCCCTTTCTCAGCCTCTTGCGCCATGGCGCCCGCAGCCGCCTCACCAGCCTTGGCCTGGCTCAGCTTGGCTTCAATCTCGGGGCTCGCCAGAGTAAAGACCAGCTGGTCTTTGGTCAGCTGATCACCCTTTTTCACCAGCACTTCGTCGATACGGCCCGGCACCTTGGAGGAGACCGAATACTGCTGCGCCTCAATTTGCCCTTGCAGATGCACCGGCTCCGGCTGATAGGCGAGCCAGAAGCGCCAGCCCAGCCAGACCACCAGGATCACCAGCACCAGCGGCAACAACAGCGGTTTACCCTGGCTCATCTTCTTTTTGATGGGGGGATGGCTCATCACTTCACCTCGACAAACGGGCGACCCTTGGCGGTCGAAACAGAGATAGAAAAAGGCACGAACCGAATGGTGATCATGAGTTCACCTCGATCACCTGACCGTGCTGATATTGATTGAAACTGTTCATCTGGCCGGAGAGCGCCAGCAGGCGGGCCAGCGACACCACATATTGATAGGCCGCCGCTGCGCGCTGGGTCTTGACCCCCGCCAGCTGGTTTTGGGCATCCACCACATCGAGTGACGTAGAGAGCCCCTGCCCGAAGGCTTTGTCCCGCAGCAGCACGTTCTCCTCTGCCAACGCCTGGGTGGAAGAGAGGGATTGATACTCCTCCAGCCCCTGCGCCGCTTCGCGCCAGGTCTTCTCTACCAGCAACTCCAGATCCTCGCGGGTCTTGGCCTGCAGCAGATTGACCTGCAGCTCGGCGCTCTTGGCGGCCTGTACCGTCTCGGAGCGGCCATCGCGGCTCACCAACGGCATGCTGACACCCACCCCCACCAGCCAGTCCGGTGCAGTCTTGGAAGCGAGTGAATCATCTTCATAGAGGTTGTAGTTGCCGAACAGGAACACCTCGGGGGCATATTTGCCCTGCTCGACCCGGATCAGCCCCTTGGCCTGCTCCTTCTTGGCGCTGAGCAGCTTGAGACCGGGGTGCACCTCCAGGGTCTGGCTCACCAACCCCTCAAGGCGCGGCAGCTCCTTGTTGACGAACAGGCCGCTGCCCGGCTGGGCATTTGGCAACTTCAGCATGCGGCCGAGGGCCAGTTCGGCGATCTCGAGGCTGCGGCGCGCCTTCTGGGTATCGATGCGGGCGCGGTCATAGGCCGACTGGGCGGAGAGACGCTCCACCCTAGCTATCTGCCCCTGCGCTTCGAGCTTCTTGGCGTGATCCAGATGGTGGGCCAGTCCCTCTTCGATCTCCTGTTTGGTCTGCACCACCTGAGCAGCCAACACCACACCGAAATAGGTTTGGGAGAGGCTCTCGAAGGTGGATTGCTGCTTGAGCACCAGCAGCTGCTGCGCCTCGCTCACCTGCGCCTGGCGGATATCCTGCGCCGCATCGATGCGACCACCGGCAAACAACGGCCAGAGCATCTTGACCGAGCTGGTCACCACATTTTGTTTGGTCAGCGGGGTAACGAAGTCATTGGGGGTGAGATGCGGGATCGGCAAGCCGCCCAGGATCTGCTGCAAAACCTTGACCATCTCTGGATGGTTGGCGATGGGGTTGAGATCCATCATGTCGAGTTCCATCGGCTGATCGAGGTGGGTATAACTGGCGCCCACATCTACCTTGGGCAGATACATGGATTTGGCCGCCTCGCGCAGCTGCTTGGCACGATCGACCCCAGCCTGTTCGACGGCCAGCCCCTCATCCTGCTGGATGACCCGGGTCCAGGCCTCGCTGAAACTGATGGTCTGTGCCTGCGCCGACCCCAGCACGGCCCCCATCAGACACGGCCAGAGTGATGTAATGAACCTTGACGTCATAGATCCCCAATCCGCATTGTTGCAAAAATGTTTGGAGCTTTTGCTCGCATAAGCCAGCCATCATAACGCAAACGGGGCCGACAAGTGGACAGACTATTATGCAAGGGGGTGGCCCGAATGGTACAGCGCCCAGTCTCCGGCAATCTGGCCGTTTTTCAACAACTCCAGAATTTGCAAGCCTTGGCGCGACGTTTTTTTCAGAAAAAAATGGCTGACGCTCAAATACTAACCTTTTCTCCTGCCTAAAAAATGCGTAATATACGCCGCCCTAAGCCGATGGTAACCGTGGAATGCAGATAGGTCCCCACACGCTTGAAACTCCCTTGATTGTGGCTCCCATGGCCGGTGTAACTGACCGACCATTCCGTGAACTTTGTTTGCGATTGGGGGCTGGCATGGCCGTTTCCGAGATGCTGCTGGCCAACCCGGATGTCTGGGATACCCAGAAAACCCGGATGAGGATGGATCACTCTGCAGAAGGCGGATTGCGATCGGTCCAGATTGCCGGAGCCGACCCCGAGATGATGGCGTTTGCTGCCCGCTACAACGTGGAGCAGGGCGCACAGATCGTCGACATCAACATGGGATGTCCGGCAAAAAAAGTGAATAAGAAGCTGGCAGGTTCAGCCCTGCTGCGATCCCCCGATCAGGTCAAAGCAATTTGCCGGGCCGTGGTGGATGCAGTGGAGGTGCCTGTCACCTTGAAGATCCGCACAGGATGGGATCCGGATAACCGCAATGGCGTGGAGATCGCCCGAATCGCCGAAGATTGCGGTATCGCGGCCCTCGCCGTGCATGGTCGTACCCGTGCCTGCCTCTACAGGGGCGAAGCGGAGTACGACACGATCAGGGCGATTAAGCAGGCCGTATCGATTCCTGTTGTCGCCAATGGTGACATCAACAGCCCGGAGAAAGCCCGGTATGTCCTCGACTATACCGGTGTTGACGCCGTGATGATCGGCCGAGCTGCGCAAGGACGACCCTGGATTTTCCGGGAAATCCGTCATTTTCTTGAGACGGGCACCAAGCTGCCGCCTCCCGAAAGGGAAGAGGTTCGCACCCTGATGAACGAGCATGTAACCAACCTGCACCGGTTTTATGGTGCATATCTGGGAGCGCGCATAGCCCGTAAACACGTGGGCTGGTATCTGGATGAAGAAGAGACGGGCCGAGAATTCCGTAAGCACTTCAATGCCCTGGATTGCGCAGACGCGCAACTTGAGGCACTCGAAGCGTATTTCGATGGATTAGGTTAACAAGATAACTAAAGAGCCGACCGAATATGTTCGAACAAACCCTGACTTCTGATGCATTGGTAACAACTACTCACAATCACGCTGCCGAGCCGACCCAGCGCCCCCTGCGTGACTCTGTGCAACAGGCCCTGCGTAACTACCTGGCCCAGTTGAACGGTCAGGAAGTGATTGATCTGTACGATATGGTTCTCTCCGAAGTCGAAGCGCCGATGCTGGACGTGATCATGCAGTACACCCGTGGTAACCAGACTCGCGCCGCCGTGATGATGGGCATCAACCGTGGCACCCTGCGCAAGAAGCTCAAGCGTTACGGCATGAACTGATTGCTGACCTGATGCCGCGCAAGCGGAACAGGGTAAAGAT
>CAMFLW010000031.1 GCA_945957575.1 uncultured Aeromonas sp.
CCGATACCCTGTGGGGAGATGCCTGTTATCCGGTGGTTGAGCTGGCTGGTTAATCCGCCGCAAAATGGCGAGCTGCGATGGCCCCGCGGCTTCAATCCGTCCGATCTGACAGATAGAAAGCCCCGGCTAACAGACCATAGACCAACCGCACCCGCTCATCCCTGCCCAGCAGCACACCGAGTAACACTTCGCCGCTTGCCAAATCGTCACCATGCCAGAAGCACCAGAGGGCTGCCTCCACTACATCCAGCCAGCTGGCATGGCCCAGCTGATTGCGTGACTTGCGCCGCCAGCTGCCGCGCACCACAGCGCCGCTATTCGGGGAAATAGTCGCCAGCGCCCGCAGCTCCATGACGCTTACCGTTAGTCCATCCAGCTTGGCCTGGCGACTGCCACGCCCTCCCCGAAGCAATTTGTCGAGTAGCAGCGCCAACAGACGAAACGCATCCTGATCTTCAAAGCTGGCATCCTCCCCCAGCAAATCGGCTGCACCGGTCATCAGTTGCTCACGCCCCAGATAGATCGGCTGTGACGTGCAATCCAGCCGATGTTGCTCGACATGGATAGCCAATGCCGTCACCACCGCCAGTGGTGAAGTATCACCCTCTTGGTGACACGTGCCTTTGGCAAGCAAAGCGGTCAGCTCCTTGGCCCGCTCGGCTGACAGCAAGCAATAGCTCCCCCTGATCAGGGGCATGGCCGCCTGATCCGATAACAGACTTGAGTTCATAGCGCCTCAGTGACGATCGCGTTTGAAGTGGGTGGTTTTATGACCGACGGTGACAATCTCACCGTCTTGCAGTACCAGATAGTGACGGCGCAGCCGCTGGCAGCATTCCGCTGGCACTCCGTACTCGGCTTGCAGCATCTTCACGCCTTTGCGATCGAGATAAACCAGTTCGCGCCCCTGGTGATAAGAAGAACGTCCGATGCTTAGCTGCAGCTCTACCTGCTCGGGAGCAATACCGCGCTGCTGCATCCGGCACGCGGCGTGATGGCTGTAAGCACTATCCAGCTTCCCGTTCATGACATGCTCCTTTGGCGCTCATTTCGATGGACTCATTATATGTAGCCTGTATACTCATGCCGATACTGGTTACATAAACATGTCGCATTTTGGAGCACGTATGGCACCCAAAGAGCTCACCTGGGATCAAACCCTGCGTTTTCGTCTGCTGGAGATCGTCTTGCAGTGGGAAGGACGGCTGACCACCAATCATTTGATGACCGCCTTCAATATCGGTCGCCAACAGGCGTCACGGGATATCAACCACTACCTGACCCACTACTCACCGGAGGGGCTGGTCTATGACAGAAGCCTGAAGGGATACAAACCCACAGAGCACTTTGTCCCGCGCTTTAGTGAGGGAAAAGTGGATGAGTACCTGATGCTGCTACACCGTGAAAAGCAGCACCAGCGCCAACATGAAGCGGGCCTGTTAACGCTGCCGCTGATGGATTTGCGCTACGGCCATATCGAGATCCTGGATGTGCCGAACCGCCATATCGACCCCAAGATTGTGCGGGGTTTGGTGCAGGCGGCGCGCGGCCAACTGCGGGTCGATGTCGATTACGTATCCCTCAGTTCAGAGGAGCAGAGTGGCCGCAATATCGTGCCCCACACCCTGGTCTATGACGGGATCCGCTGGCACGTACGTGCCTACTGCGAGAAGAAAGGGGAATATCTAGACTTTGTGATGAGTCGTTTTCGCGGCGAACCGGATCTGCTGGATGCCTCTCCTCACGGCCGGGAGCAGGATCTGGAGTGGAACACCCAGGTGACTGCGGTAGTCGTTCCCAATCCCGGGCTCAGTGAAGGACAACAGGCCATCATTGCCCGAGACTATGCCATGACCGGGAACCAGCTATTGATCAGCCAACGGATCCCCTTGGTACATTACGCATTGGAACGGATGCAGGTGAGCTATAACGGCGAACACCAACAACATCCCCTGCTCTACCCGCTGGTGCTGGCAAATCGAGAGGAGCTCATTCAGCAAGGCTGTACCTTCAAGCTCAAGAGTGCAGACCTACAAATGCGACCAAGTTAACCCTGGCGCCATGATGTCCGACTTCTCCGCACATCCGGCAAAGAGTGATAGAAATAAGAAAGGCTCCCGGCCTGGCGGGAGCCTTTCCCAATCA
This sequence comes from uncultured Aeromonas sp., assembly GCA_945957575.1. Classification (GTDB taxonomy): domain Bacteria; phylum Pseudomonadota; class Gammaproteobacteria; order Enterobacterales; family Aeromonadaceae; genus Aeromonas. The sequence goes on from CAMFLW010000031.1 coordinate 2,146, forward strand.
GAGAATTTAAATTAAATCGTGCCAAGACGCGTCAGCAATTGATCATAATCAGCTAACTCCTGCTCTTTATGCTGCAAACCCTGACGAACCTGTTCCAATTCATTTTGAATATCTTTAGTCAGCTCACTCTGGATACTTCCCTGCAAACAATCCAGCTGAGCGATCACCTCGGTCACCCCTTTCTTCAATCGCGATTCCAACTGTGCAAATACATTGGCAAGTGCCTGATCCAGATAGTTGCGTAATCTGTTCATCTCACTCTGATCTTTTAACTCACCGCTGAAGGGAATAATGGCTGTCGCATCTCCCAGTGATAACTCAAGAGTAGGCAGAGCCAACCGGCTGATCGCCCCCTCCAACGTCCCCTTGAACAGAGCTGGGTTGAAATGATCATTGCCCGTATCCAGATGCTTTATCAGTGCCTTGCGCAAACTGTTTTTCAACTCCAACGGAGAGATAAGTCGGTTTATATGGTTACGCATCTGTTCGGCGCACTGGTGGCCATAGTCACGAACCTGCTCAATAGCATCAGATGCACTGAGATAGTCATAACTGACGGTGCGAGTGTAATACTCCCTTCTGGTATCGCCCCATGTCCAAGGCTTATACCATGTGGAGTCACTGACCGTTCGGTAGCGCTCCTCCTCATGGGTAGCGGTACGCGTTTGCAAGCGGCTGAAACGTCCACGGTCCGCATCCAGCTGCCGCAACATGGCACGGCTATCCTGCTGCGCTTTGGATTTCACTCCCTCAATCAGAGTTCGCAGCTCATTGGCAATTGCCGACAGTCGTATATCACAGCCCTGTTGCTGCTTGGTCAGGGATTGCAGATCCTGAGTTTTCAGCAGCGTGATGCGCTGCTGCACCCGCTCGGCCAAACCATCGCGCCACTGGCTGAGGCGCTCCGCGGTTTCTTGCTCAAATCCAGCGCGCTGCTGCTCCAGAAGCGGCAGACGATCCTGACGGGCCTGTTGGTAAGGCCCCGTTAACGCAGCAAAGTTGGCAATCTGCTGCCACTGTGGCTGGTTAATCGGCTCGCCCCAGCACTCTTCAGCCATATCTTGCAACTGGCTATAGGTGTGGTGCATGCTGCGCCCCCAATTCGTCTCTGGCCAGTGGGCAAAGCCGTAAGCAAAGGTACTGGAAAAAACCGGGTCAGCCAGTTGTGCCAGCACCTCAGCCAAGCGGGTTTGGCCCCGCTCGCGGCGCAGCTTCACCAGTTCTGCGACCTTCTCGCTGGCTCCTCGCAGCAGACGGCGGCGAATATTGTTTTCGGTCTCGGCCAGAGAGCTGCGATCATAACCATCATCCAGAATGGCGGAATCAAATTGCCCCGCCACCAGCACCAGCCGTTTCACCCCCTTGTTTGGCAACTGCTCGCTAAGCAAGCTCACATCTGACTCATCGAGGAACTGGCTGCAGCGGGAGAGGAAGAAGACCACATCACAGTTGGCCATATAGTCGCGAGTTTTTTGAGATCGGCTCTGCACCGGATCGTTCATGCCTGGGGTATCCACCACCTCAAAACCCTTAAGTTCTTCACTCGGCAGGGTTAGAACGGTCGATTTAACCAGGGCAGTATAGCGGCCATCATTGCCCGCGTACTGATTGAGCAACCCTTGCAGACCCGCGACATCCTCGGCAAACAGCATATCGGTCGCCTCGTTATCTGAAAAACGTTGCCAATGCTCAACCAGATCCAACCCAGAGGCGCTGGCCATGGTCACCAGCTCACGGGCAACCTTGATCTCATCGCTATCCCCTTGCCGTTCGGCCAAGTCGGTGATCTCGCGCCACTCATTCTGGTTGTAATACTCAACGTGCAAGCTATAGCGATCACCATATACCACCTTAGTTAAGTTGGCCGTCTTGGGCGTGGCCGCCTCTGGCAGGATCGGGCGGCCATCAAACAGCAGCGCATTAAGGAAGGTACTTTTCCCCGCTTTGACCTGCCCCATAATACCGATATTGAGGGTCTGCTCCTGTTGTTGCCAACGTTGTAGTTTGGTTGAAAAGTCAGACGCGATTGACTTTAAGTCCGCGTAATCATCAGGGAACTTATGTTCATCCAGCGCAATCAAAAAATCTTCAATTTTATTTACAAACATAATCAGCTCACTTAAATAGCAACTCTATTGATGGAGATACGTCCAACTCAATTCCGTTTAGCTTTATAAATTCAACCAGTTCTCTAGGTATAGAAGTAAGTTGATTAACAGTGCGGTTAAAGCAGGCTGCCATCATGAACCATGATAAATCGGAGTGAAAAACTTCAATTTTTATTTTTTGGAGTGACCTCAACTCGGTTAACTCTTTTGGTAATGAAGTAACATTGAGGGACAGGAGCGTCAGACATTTAAGACTTTTGAGCTTGCCAATGCCAGGAGGAATATCCGTCAGTCGGTAAGAGTCTATGGTTAACAACTCAATATTTTCCAAAAGATAGATCTCTTCGGGTATCGATGACCAACGAACGATACTATCCTCCCTCTTATAGTCGAGATTACTTAATTTCTTGACGCGACTCAGTGCATTCAAGCTTCGAGGCAAATTACTTGATGGGATACCATTCTCGTCAGCCCATGCAAACAAGCGTTTTGCTGCATTTGGGCGATAATGATATAGAAACTCAGACCACACTTGATATGGTGCGAGATCCATATCACAGGAGGGTTCACCGAGCGAGTCGACAGATAACCCAAGGATAAATACTGCAAGATAAACAATGTCACCAAGCTCGCCATCCGTAAGACCTAAATAACTGGCAAACATTTCAAGTAGAGAAGTGACTTGCTTATCCAGTGGCTTATTTATCCGAGCAAAGATCATGATATCCAGCAGCACCCCCCGGATAAGTAACGGGTCTTGTTTAATTAACCCGAGTGCATCGCCCAGTTTATCCTTCGCCAAACGCTCAGCCAGTTCGCACAAACGAGTCTGTTGACCAGCCAATCCTATGGCAGGCAACCAGAGATCCAGCATTCGTTGCTGTTGCTCGCTGATGGCCCCCTCACGCAGCAAGACCATCAGCAGCAAGGCGACATAGTGGCTGCGAGTCACCTCATCCTTATCGGCCGCATAGTGTCCGTTATAAGGTTGTTCTAATATTCGTAAATTATCGATCTGTCGCAATATATTCATATTCAAATCATCTGTTGGCTTTATTAACAAACAAGGGTAGCCAGCTATTCAATCCATCAGGGATTGTTATAACCTTGGCAGCTACGGGTGGAAGACCACGTTGATCGAAAACAGCTCCCCAAGCGTAGCCACGCCAATCTTCATCTCGGGCACATATACTTAAAACAATACACCTCGGGAAAAACAGCTGTCGATAAGCATCAATTTCCTTCGTGTAAACAACAATACTTTTGGGGCCAACGAACTCACCCGGAGAGTATGGCAGCTTAGGGAAAATATCGAAAGAAACTAGCCAAATCGGCCTCTTCCCAATGGCGCGTTCATATCTGGCAACCCTTACGTCATCAGCAAATTCCTCAGCGTCTAGCCCAATCCCATCATTAAGTAACTTAAGACATAAAAATGAGAGCCGACGAATGGAGTCATTATTGTTAAGTAATAGAGCTGCTTGTTGTTGCAATCTGTTCAAGCCATTTTTAGATAAGGCACCTGAAATTCGTAACAACATCATCAAATCGAACATAAATGAATGTGCTTTAGAAGAGTTATCTTTTAGCACAGACAAAGTTTCAAATAGTTCTTTCTTATCTAGTTTTGCCACCTGCTGTAAATAAAAGGATAATGGTCGTTCTATTTTCATAGAACGTAACAGCATTTCAAATAAGCGTACCTGGGGCTCAGTCAATCCTCCTTCCTCCAGAAGATTAGCGGCCAATAGCGTTAGATAACGCTCCTTTTCTACCAACTCCTTATCTGCCATAAAGTGAGACGCCAAAGGCTCCAGATCGGGCCTAACCTGATCCAGCATATCGAATAGCGATGGTTTGCTCATGGGCGGCATTCCTTTTTGTTGTTTTATTGGAGCAATCAAACCTGAAGCGCCTGCAAGGCGGGATAAGAGGGAATATCTCGGCGCAATAACTTCGGTAAGTTGGTCAGTGGAAGATCACGAGTCAGCGGCAGCCAGATCGCGGGATCACACTCTGTTGCAGATACACACCACTCCTCAGCCAATTGCCCGAGCATATCCGAGAGCTGAATAGCGCTAAGATCCAGCAGACTCAAGTCATCCGGCTCCGGCAGTGGGATACAGACCCAATCCCCGATTTGCTTGAGTTGAGTGAAAAAGCGCATCTGCACCTCAGTCAACGTCTTGGCTACCTGTTCCCATTGCTCCAGCTCGTTCTTGATCTTGCGTTGCAGGTTATTGATATCATCCTGCACGTCGCTATCGTCGCTTAAAGCAAGAATGCGGTTGAACTTGCTGAGCTGACGCTGAGCCTCCTGACGCTCCTCATCGATAAAGCGCTGGTAGGCCATAAACTGACGCTTGAACTGCTTGGCAAAACCCAGCTCACGGCGAGCCGTATTCCACTGGGCAAAATAGTCTAATAACGGATCGGCACTGTAATACGAGCGCGGGCGATTGGAGAAGGGGATCACATCGAGCACAGGCAGCCCGCGTTTGGCCAGAGTGTCACGCACCAGTGCCACAATTTTCTCGATCTCCTCGGCCGGATGCTTGTCGGCACGGCTGATCACCACCAGTTTGGGAATGGTACGATCCAGTGTGCCAAGGAAGGTGATATCCTCCTCAGTGATGGTGCCCTTATCCGCCGGTATCAACCAAACGATAAACTGGGCACTATTAAGCTGGGTTCGTGCCAGATTGGCATCGGTACGTTCACTTCCCGCTTGGTCAGCCTTGCTGTAACCAGGGGTGTCGAGCAGAGCCAGATTCTCCCAAGGCAGCGCCGGGTGAGCGATGACAACCGATTTGAGCAGGCTGCTGATCTGGCTACCATAGCGGGATTTCTCATCATGGGTCAGGGTACGAAACTGCTCATGGCTTAAAGAAACTACCCGATTGAACAGGTTGATGGCATGCACCTCGGTCTGCTCACTCTTGCTCTGCACTAAATAAGTGGGCAATGAAGTGGTCGGATCCACCTCGGTGACCAGGCATTGACGATCACCGATTAGTGCATTGATAAGCGATGATTTACCTGCACTAAAACTCCCCCCCAGCCCCACGACCACCTTGCTTGGCAAAGCCGGGTATTCGCAGAACTCGCGAAAACGGGCCATCTCCAGCCGCAGTGCTTGCAGCAGATCGGTAATGTTATCCGGGCTCCCCTTGCGGGCCAGTGCTGGCAACTCCTGCTCAATGATCTGCTCAAGGGCTTGTAACTGCTGCTCAAGCTGCTGATTACCCTCACCGGCAACAGATTCACAAGCCTGACAGATCAGGGCATAGCGTTCACGCATAGCGTGATCATCAAGTTGATTAAACACGGCGTTAGTCACGGACAAATTTCCTTCAGTTTGGTCATTACGCTAAATCAAAATTTAAAATATTCAGACTCGTAAGCAGCAAGTTCAATTTCCCTTTGTTGTGTAGCACTCAGTGAGCATTCCTTTATAACTTTAACCTTAACAGCGCAATCCATTAAAGAACAGCCACCATCACAGTGATTGGATTTTTTATGGTTATGTTGACCAACCAAATACCAGAAATATGCTTTCCGCGCATTCTCATTATAATATTCTTTCATGTTTTGGCTTCTAAACCATCCATGACCAGAGTTTGAATAATATATATCAGCAAGTTTTATTTGAGCTTCTAAATGTCCATTTTTGGCCGCTTTACAATACCAAGTTTTGGCTCGTTCATTGTATTTTTGAGGTGTTTCAATCGCCCCAGCTTGTTTATGATATTCATCGCAGGAAAAAATCTCGCCAAGATTGAACTGTGCTTTAATATTTTCTAGATTGGCTGCTTTAAAATACCATGCTGCTGCAGTGGTCAGGTCTTTCATCAACCAAGCAATATCGCCCAAAATAACAAAGGTGTCAGCATTCCCTTGATGAACAATTTTTAAATAAAATTCCTTCACTCCTCTGCATGCTTTATAAAAATAAAGTTCATAACTTTCAGTATCATAAATACGCCATTTAGCTTGAATATCTTTCAATCTATATAATGCTGAAATATCTCCCAACCCAGCAGATTTTACATAGCACTCCATAGCTTTATGATAATCTCTTTCAACTCCATGACTATCGCAATACATTTCCGCCATTCTATTAATAGCTCTTAGCTCACCTTGAGCTCCAGCCTTAATATACCAAGCCATTGCTTGCTCATAGTCCTGCATAACCACCTCACCTCGGTCATACATACGACCTATACTGTATTGGGTAACTGGGTGGCTAATATTACATGGCAACTGTCCAAGTAGGCGAACAGGCAATATGGAAATCATATTACTTAAGTTAATAGCATTGTTTAAATTTTCACTATCAACTCCAAGAAACTTGGAAACAATATCTAACAATATAATGTATTTATTAACTTGCTTAAGGTTAAAACGACCAAAGATCATGCAGTCAATTAATAGAAAAATGGCTAATGACTTATCCTGCATTATTATTTTGATGATATCACCCAGTTGTTCTTGAGTCACGGTTGTGGCCAGAGTAGTGAGTTCAACCTGGCGACCAGTTAACCCCATAGTAGTCAACCAAAAATCGATGATTTCTTGTTGAGTTTTGTCAAGGGCGCCATTCTCCAATAACAACATAAGTAGTAGAGCAGCATAGCAAAAACGAATTAACTCTTCCTGCTGTACAACAAGATGACGACGTTCGGACAAGACTAGCGCTGCATTACGAGAGCAAACCAGAAAATCTGGTTGCATAGCTATCTTTAGTTTGCCTCCTGATAAGTTGGGATTTACGTTTAGTTTTGACCACAGAACTGATTCGGTATCTGTTGGAATAACACCCCATTCATTAGCCAGCTTCTTTAACAATAAACCAACATTACCAGATTCGATATCCAGTAAATTAAACGCATCAGGCTCAGGCAGGGGAATTCCTACATCATCACCAACTCCCTTAATCTGAGTAAAGAAACGCGACTGAATACCCGCTAAATCTTCAGCCAGTTCCTCCAGTTGTGCCAACTCTCCCTTATTCCCTCGTTGAAATATATCAATATCATCCACTACCGTACTGTCGTCGTTCAAAGAGAGAATGCGGTTAAATTTATTTAACCGCAGTTGCGCGTCCTGTCGCTTTTTATCTATATAAGACTGATAGGTCATAAACTGACGTTTGAACTGCTGGGCAAAACCCAGCTCACGGCGAGCCGTATTCCACTGGGCAAAATAGTCCAATAACGGCTCGGCGCTGTAATTCGAGCGGGGGCGGTTGGAGAAGGGGATCACATCGAGCACAGGCAGCCCGCGTTTGGCCAGAGTGTCGCGCACCAGTGCCACAATCTTTTCGATCTCCTCGGCCGGATGTTTGTCAGCACGGCTGATCACCACCAGCTTGGGAATGGCGCGATCCAGTGTGCCAAGGAAGGCAATATCCTCTTCGGTGATGGTGCCCTTATCCGCCGGTACCAGCCAGACGATAAACTGGGCACTATTAAGCTGGGTCCGTGCCAGATTGGCATCGGTGCGCTCACTACCTACCTGATCCGCCTTGCTATAACCTGGGGTATCAAGCAGAGCCAGATTGTCCCAAGGCAGCGCCGGATGAGCCACCACGACCGATTTGAGCAGGCTGCTGATCTGGCTACCATAGCGGGATTTCTCATCATGGGTCAGGGTACGAAACTGCTCATGGCTTAAAGAAACTACCCGATTGAACAGGTTGATGGCATGCACCTCGGTCTGCTCACTCTTGCTCTGCACTAAATAAGTGGGCAATGAAGTGGTCGGATCCACCTCGGTGACCAGGCATTGACGATCACCGATTAGTGCATTGATAAGCGATGATTTACCTGCACTAAAACTCCCCCCCAGCCCCACGACCACCTTGCTTGGCAAAGCCGGGTATTCGCAGAACTCGCGAAAACGGGCCATCTCCAGCCGCAGTGCTTGCAGCAGATCGGTAATGTTATCCGGGCTCCCCTTGCGGGCCAGTGCTGGCAACTCCTGCTCAATGATCTGCTCAAGGGCTTGTAACTGCTGCTCAAGCTGCTGATTACCCTCACCGGCAACAGATTCACAAGCCTGACTTAGCAATGCATAGCGCTCACGCACCGTTTGCTCACTCAATTGGGTACACAGGTGATCAGCCACGGGCAAACTCCTTCAGTTTGGTCTGTAACGCTACCAGCTCGGCCTGCTCGCGTTGGTAGCGTGCTTTATTGTTGGCGTCAGTTTCTTGTTCGGCTGCAAGCTGATCAGCCAATTGTTGTAGCGACAGTTGCAGATGGCTGATGTTGCGATCTGCGTCGATCTTCACCTGCCCCATTACCTGCTCAATGCTCTTGCTCAGGGCTGCAGTAATTGGCGCCCGAACCTGGGCAAGACAATTGGGGATCAAGGTCGTCAGCACATATTGACGTGCTTCTTCTCTTTGTTCGCGCTTAGCCATCTCTTCGGCGGCATTGTCAAACAGCGAGCCGAGAATGGATTTAAGGATGGGCGCAAAGATCATCAGCGCTGGGATACGGGTCAGGGCCGCCAGCGCCAGCGGCAACAGGCCACCCAGCACATCCTGGAACATGCCACTCCCCTTGCCTTCCCACTGGAAATCATGTGAAAAATTCAGTTCACCGAACGAGACCTCAGCGAGACGCTCAAGCTGGCTTAACTTGCCACTGATCAATGGTTTGAGTCGTTCTTCCATACCCGTCGCATACGCCATACGCAGGGAAGCCCCGACGGAGCCATTGATATCCCCTTGATGGAGCAGGCTACTGGCGAGGCTTTCGAGTTGTGCTTTCAGTCGACTTGAAAACTGCTCACAGATAAAGGTGGCAATGGGCGTTACCTGTTCCTGTAACTGCTGTTCAGTTCGTTGCAGATCCTGGCGTAGCTGATCCTGCTGCTGGCATAACAGCGCCTGCTTGCTTTTGAGCTCTTCAATCGTGAGGTTCTCCCTGTTGAGCAATTGCTGTAGATGACGAACCAAGGTATCGATCAGTCGCTCTGCCCGCATACCGACACGTTGATGAAAGAACACTTCGTTTAGCGGCAACAATTGCTGCAATGCGCGCGCCCACCCTTCCGTGGTATCACCACTCGACTTGGTTTTACGGCTTACCGTACTGACGGAGAGCAACGGTGTCCCGCTGATGGCTTCAATCTCACCCTTCACCTGAGCCAGCACGCTCGCTACGTCCTCCGGCGTTTTTTTGTCACATTTGGTAAGCACCAGCATCATCGGCTTCTTGCTGATGGCCAACTCTTCAATAATTTTTTTCAGACTATCCTTGAGCCCCCCTTCATCGACACTCACAACGATGCAGTATGCAGAACTACGTTCCAGATAATTATCAATGGCATCCGAGTGTTGCTCGATACCCGACTCCCAACCCGGCATGTCGACCAGTGTCATGCCGTCTAGCCGATCGAGTGCCGGAGATGGTGTTGCGACCTCAACCCAACTGCCACTTTCAAACTTACCAAACTCCTGAGCCTTAAGAGCTGCACGGTCCAGCGGCACAGCTTCCTGGGCGGGATGATGCAGAATAAGCAATTCATCATCAGCAAAGCGAAGCTCGGTTGGCAGGCAGGTTTCGGGATTGACGGCAATGGAGAGGAGGCTCTCATCGAGCAAGAAGTTGATCAGTGACGACTTGCCAGCGCTAAATGAACCGATCAGGGGCAGCCGAACCGAAAACTCGTTTAGCTCCGCGCTCAATGCAGCCAACTCCTCAAGAGGAAAATTGTGTGCGGCCCAAATGACCTCGATACGGGGAAAACTTTCCTTGAGAAATACCTGTTCGTGGAGCATAGAATCCTCATGTTCTACAGATAGCTGCTTTTCACGCCTACTTATTGAAGAAACAACAATAAGCGCCTAGTGGAACCATCATACAGAGGATATCCCTCACTTTTAAGGGTGTATAAATTCACATGTCACATTTTCAGGCAGAAGTCAGCGCAAACCAGACTGTCGCCCACCACCACTCAGCACTTACCGCCCAATAAACCACCACCTGCGCGGCTCGCCCTTCGTTCTGCCTGCGCTATGGTTTACCATGCAGGCAATTGTGGTGCCTGGCACCGCCCACCCTGGCGCCAGGCGCCGCCGTCATCGGATCCCATCTCAAGCAACATGAGCAAAACAGCACACGCCGGCAACGAGCCCACATTCTACTTCCACGACTACGAGACCTTCGGCATCAGCCCCGCCAAGGACAGGCCGTCGCAGTTTGCCGGTATTCGTACCGATGCGGATTTCAACATTATTGGCGAGCCGCTGGTCATCTACTGCAAGCCGCCGGCGGACTATCTGCCGGATCCGGAGGCGTGCCTCATTACCGGTATCACGCCACAAAAGGCGATGAAGGACGGGCTGTGCGAGGCGGATTTCATTCGCCAGATCCACGAGCAGTTCGCCACTCCGAATACCTGTGTGCTGGGCTACAACAGTATCCGCTTCGATGACGAAGTGACCCGCTACACCCTCTATCGCAACTTCTATGACCCCTATGCCTACAGCTGGCAGAACGGCAACTCCCGCTGGGACATCCTCGACATGCTGCGGGCCTGCTACGCCCTGCGTCCGGAGGGGATCGAGTGGGCCTTTGATGATGAAGGCAAACCGAGCTTCCGGCTGGAGAAGCTGACTATCGCCAACGGCGTCGCCCATGCCAATGCCCACGATGCACTCTCTGATGTGCTGGCCACCATCGAGATGGCCAAGCTGGTGAAAAAGGCCCAGCCCAAGCTGTTCGGGTACCTGTTTGACCTTCGCAACAAGAACAAGGTGAAAGCCCTCATCGACGTGGTGACCATGAAGCCACTGGTACACGTCTCCGGCATGTTCTCCCCGTGGCAGGGATGCGCAAGCTGGGTCTCGCCGCTCGCCTGGCACCCCACCAACCAGAACGCGGTGATCATGGTGGACCTGACCCGCGACCCCACCCCGCTCATTGAACTCACCAGCGAGGAGATCCGCGAGCGCCTCTATACCAAGAAAGAGGAGCTGGGAGATCTGGCGGGCATTCCGGTCAAACTGGTGCACATCAACAAGTGCCCGGTGCTGGCACCGGCCGCCACCCTGACGGCAGAGCGGGCCGATGAGCTGGACATCGATCGGGAGCAGTGCCGCAAAAGCCTGGATCTGCTGCGCGCTCACCCCGAGGTGCGAGAAAAACTGGTGGAGGTGTTTAATCAGGAGTTTGCCGGCAGCAGTGACGGCGATCCTGATACCCAGCTCTACGCCGGCTTCTTCGGTCACGGCGACAAGTCCACCATGGATCTGGTGCGCGCCACCCCGGCAGACCTGCTGGGCGAGCGGGATTTTGCCTTCACCGACTCACGGCTGCCGGAGATGTTGTTCCGCTACCGCGCCCGTAACTGGCCACACACCTTGAGCGAAGCGGAGCAGAAACGCTGGCGCCTGCACTGCAGCGACTACTTCAGCAGCCGTCTGCCTGACTATGTACCACGCCTCGAAGCGCTGGCCGAGCAAAACCAGGGTAACGAACGGAACTTTGCGACTCTAAAGAGTCTCTATCACTATCTGGAAGATTTATGAGTTGTGAGTGATTTCACACTAAATCCTCCTCGCCAATCCCCTTCTTCAGGTCATAATGACGAAGGGGATCTCCTCAAAAACCAATGTCTTGCATCCCCTTCATCTTGCCCCGATCAAACGGAAGCCATTTGCTGATGCCTCGTCACCACGCTCTGCTGGGATTACTGACCCTGCTGCCGCTGGCAGCCAACGCCGCATACCGGTTCGATATGCCGGACTACCTTGCGCTGTTGCCGGAACAGACCTATCACATCGTTGAACACAGCTTCAGCACCCTGTACAAGCAGACCGACTTCACGCCTCAGGTCACCAACAGCTACTTCAACAACTCCAACCTCTACAAGTTTGTCGGGGTGCCGTTGGTTATCTCCGCCCAGTCCGGCTTTCAGCTGGAGGTGTTTGCTCAGGCCTATAACCGCGCGTCCCAGGCTTATATGCATCTGAGCGAAGACATGTCGCTTTACCGGGTGATGCGGGTCGATGTGATGGGCAACCCCAACGATCGGCTGGCTATCGGTTTTGGCTTTGGCATGCCCATCACCCCCGAGCTCACCCTCAAGGCCATCACCTCGGGCAGCGATATTCCGGGCTATGGTTCAGCCAAATATGCCATCGGGGTCGAGTGGCGTTACTGACATCCCGCTCCCGAACAGCAAACAATTCAGGCTCCCGAAGGAGCCTGAATTGTTTGGGATTGGTATCACTGATCAGGCGAAGCGGATCACCCGCCCCTCGCCCCCTTGCAGGGTCACGGCCGTGCCGACCGTCTGCCCCTGCCAAAAATCGGTTCCCCCTTCCGGCAACAGAAACTCCTGTGGTTGCCCCTCCCAGTTGAAGAGGCAGAGCAGAGTGCCCCCCTCGGGCAGGCTTACTTCGCCACAGGCAAAGTCCATCGACTCGAAACGGGCAGAGGGTGCCCGGGCAGCGCAAAGCGCCAGCAGCTTGCGCAGTTGCGCCGCCTGCTCCTCATCGAGATCTTGCAGTCGATCACCCGCCAGCATCATGCCGCCACTTGCCACCAGCGCTGCCAGATGGAAGCTGTATTCAGCCTTGTTTGCCTGCTGGCTGGGTAGATCCCGCAGACAGATGCAGTCGGGATCGAGGGCCCAGAGCTTGTCGTTCTGCCAGGCACGGCAGAAGGCCTCGCGGGCGATCTGGCGATAGCGGTGGCCATTGCGCTCCACATCGTCACTCACCCGCATACCGTGCACCAGCCCAAGGCTTGGCCAGATCGGGGCGTTGCAACCAAGCAGGAAGGCCCCTTCACCTGCACCACGCAGGATGGCCGCCATGCCGCGCCGATAGGCTTCAACCCGGGTGGCGGCCGGATCGTGGAATCGACCACCATGGATAGCGCCCCAGAAGTTGGCATCGAGCTTGAAGTAGTGGATACCCCACTGCTCGCGCAGGGTACGGAACACCCGCTCGAGGTGCGCCTGCACCTCGGGGTGGGTGCCATCCAGCACATACCAGGGGGTGCAACGCCAACCGCCATAAGTCACTCGTTCGGAAGGCAGCGGCAGACCGTCATCCCCCTTCACAAACCAGTCGGGGTGATCCAGAAACACCTGTGAAGTGGGCTCGGCAATAAAGGGAGCGACCCAGAGGGCGGGTTCGCAGCCAGCCTGTTTGATCTCGGCGGCCAGTGAGGCCACCCCCTGTTCAAACTTGGCGGAGGGCGTGAGCCAGTCGCCCATTTTGGCCTGATAGCCATCGTCGATCTGCACATAACGCAGCGCCGGGAAGCGCTCGGCACGTACCTGCAGGTTCTCGCGAATATCGGCGGCACTCACCTCGGCATAGTAGTGATACCAGGAGCACCAGCCGCTCGGACGATCACTCACCTTGCCGATCAGCGAGCCGTGCTCGGCCTCGATCAGCTGTGCCAGTTCGGCCAGCAGATCTTCTCGCTCCGCCCCTTCGAGGCAGATCAGTGCCTCGCTCTGCCAGTGCTCACCGGCCGCGAGTTCCCGCCCTTCGCAGTTCATCAGGATCTGCAAGCGACCATCAGGATAGAGGCGAAACTCCCCACCAAAACGGTAACAGCTGGCAAAGGCGAGCAGCAGCCACCCCTTGTTATGCTCCACCAGCAACAGGTTGTGAATGGTGTGATAGCCATTGTCATCGGTGATGCGATAGACGCTGGCATCGGGGCAACGGCCGACATGTTGTGGTGATTGCCAGCTACCCATGGTCTGGGCCAGCATCTGGAATCCTTCGCCATAGATGGCGCTCTCCACCGGCAGGCCAAGCTTGCCGTCAAACAGTACCCAGCGGTCAACTGATGTGGCATCAGAACCTGTGTTGTCGAGTCGTACCCGGCACAGGGGCCCTTCCCACTGACGGGTTTGCAACAGATGGGGTGGCAACGCGTTATCGTTCGCCAGCTGGCGAACTCGGGACAAGAGGGATGTCATCACTACTCCTTGTAGTTCGAAAAAGGGTTCTATCAGACGATCTTCAAATGATTGTTCAAAAGAACATCGTCATACAAATCAGCTTCAAACGAACTGATTTCAGTTGTTATTGTTTTAATGCCGCGACCCGACCTCTCTGGTAAACTGCGATTTTTCTTCCCAGTCGATGAGGTTCACGTGATCGCGCAACGCGCCTTGCTGTACTTTCGTGACTTTATGGTCATCGTCGCCTGCCTGCTGGCAGGCAAATCCGTGGCAGCCATCCTGCCGTTTGCCTTTCCCGGCAGCATCATCGGCATGCTGCTGCTGTTCGTGCTGCTCTCCCTGCAGTTGATCAAGCTGCACTGGGTCGAGCTGGGGGCAGGCTTGCTGCTGCGCCACATGGGCGTTTTGTTCGTGCCGGTTGCAGTCGGGCTGGTGGCCTGGCTTGAGCCCCTGCGCCAATCCTTCGGCGTCATCATGCTCTGCATCGTGCTCGGTATCGTGCTGATCCTCGCCACCGTCGGTCGGCTCTACCAGAGGATGAACAAATGATCTTCTGGCTAGCCATCCCTCTGACCCTCGCGCTCTATTTCGCCACCCGCGCCCTCTATCGCCGCCTGCCCTGGCCCATCATCAATCCGGTGCTGGTGCCGACCGCGGTGATCATCGGCCTGCTGCTCTGGTTTGAGCTGCCCCTTGAGCAGTACGAGCGCGGCAGCAGCCCCATTACCATGCTGCTAGAGCCCGCCGTGGTAGCGCTGGCGCTGCCTCTTTATCAGCAGGCACGCCAAATTCAGGCCAAGCTCAAGCCCATCCTAATCTGTACCCTCGCCTCCGTCTTGATCTCGGTGTGCACAACCATGCTGATCGGTCATTTTATGGGCACAGATCCGGCACTGCTCGCCTCATTGGCCACCAAATCGATCACCACCCCGCTCGCCATGAGCGTCAGCCAGTCCATCGGCGGCATTCCCGCCATTGCGGCCGCAGTGGTGGTGGTGGTGGGGATTGTCGGTGCCCTGATCGGCTACCCGCTGCTCAAACTGCTGAAAGTGACCGACCCGGAAGCCCAAGGGCTCGCCATGGGGGCCTGTGCCCACGCCATAGGCACCGCGACTTCTGCCGAGAAGGGGATCACCCAGGGCGCCTTTGCCTCGCTCGCCATGGTGGTGTGCGGTATCCTCACCGCAGCCGTCGCTCCCCTCCTTTTTGCCATCTATCACTGGCTCACCTGACCGATGATTAACCACCCCGACGGCTCTACAGCGCTGTCGGGGTGCGACCTGCCGCACAATTTGCACAAGACAAACGTTTCCATTACCATCCCCCTCCGTTTGCCCGTCAGGGCGTGAGCCTGCTCACACATTTACCCGAGCTTGCTCCCTACAATGGCCGCCCAATTGGCCTTTGAGGACACACTATGCATCCCCGTTTTGCCAAGCCATTCGATACCCTCTCTGCCCCGCTCAAAGCAGCCGTGCAGCCCATGCTGGATAGTGCCGACTTCAACGCTCGCTTCACGCCGGAGCAAGTCGCCACGCTGAAAGCCGCCACAGGTCTCGATGATCGCGCCCTGCGCCTCGCCCTGTTGCCGCTGGCAGCAGCCTGCTCGGTGGCGCCCATCTCCAAGTTTTATGTCGGTGCCATCGCTTGCGGCCTGAGCGGCAGCTGGTACTTCGGTGCCAACATGGAGTTTGCGGGGCAAGGTCTGTTCCACTCGGTCCACGCCGAGCAGTCCGCCATCTCCAACGCCTGGCTGGGTGGCGAGACCGGGATCTCTGAAATCACCGTCAACTACACCCCCTGTGGCCACTGCCGTCAGTTCATGAACGAGCTGAGCACCGCCAAGATCCTGAAAGTCTCTCTGCCCGATGACCTGAGCGCCCTGCAATCCTTCCTGCCCCACTCGTTTGGGCCGGCGGATCTCGACATCACGGATGCGCTGATGAGCCCGCAGGATCACGCAGAGCTCGAGCTTCAAAGCGAAGACCCGCTGTGGCAAGCCGCGCTGGCCGCCGCCCGTCAAAGCTACGCCCCTTACAGTCAGGGCTATGCCGCGGTGGCGCTGCAGTTTGCCGATGGCCGCATCTTCTCTGGCCGCTACGCCGAGAACGCCGCCTTCAACCCCAGCCTGCCGCCGATGCAGATGGCCTGCGCCCATGCGGTGCTTAACGGCGAAGATCTCGCCACCATCCGCCGCGCCGTGCTGCTGGAGAACAAAAACGGCCAGATCAGCCAGCGTGACTCAGCCCAGTCCACTCTCAAGGCGCTGGGCTCGGTCAAGCTGGAGTATCAGGCGGTCTGATCCCGGCTTTGTATCGATAAACGAAAGCCCCCGCACCTTGATGCGGGGGCTTTTTTACTGTGCCGTTTAACCGGGAGTGGCCGGTGATCTTCACGGCTTGGCGCGGTTGATCACCCCGTCTAACCGGTTGCTGATCAGACCGGTTTCAGCCGCGCGGTGAAGTGACGCAGCAGCGGCGGCTCGTAGTCGAAGGTGAGCCCGCGAATGTCGCTGGCCCGTGCTTTCACCGCGATCAGGCAGTCGGCCACATAGTCCATGTGATCCCGGGTGTAGACCCGACGCGGAATGGTGAGACGCAACAGCTCAAAATCCGCCGCCTCCTGCTTGCCGGTGGCGGGATCACGCCCGAGCAGCAGGGAGCCAATCTCCACCCCGCGCACGCCCCCTTCCAGATAGAGCTCGCAGGCGAGCGCATGGGCCGGAAACTGCTCGGCCGGAATATGGGGCAGCAGCTTTTTGGCATCCACAAAGACCGCATGACCGCCGGTGGGGGTCTGGATCGGGATGCCCGCCTCGGCCAGCCGCTCACCCAGATAAGCCACCTGACTGATGCGATAGGTGAGATACTCCTCATCCATTCCCTCGCGCAGGCCGATGGCGAGCGCCGCCATATCCCGCCCGGCGAGGCCGCCATAGGTGACAAACCCCTCCATCGCCACACAGCGCACCTGTACCGCGCGGAACAGATCGAGATCCTCTTTAAAGCAGCAGAGCCCGCCGATATTGACCAGCCCGTCCTTTTTGGCCGACATGGTGAAGATGTCCCCCAGCGCAAACATCTGGCGCACTATCTCCTTGATGCTGCGCTTGGCATAGGCCGGATCCCGCTCCTTGATAAACCAGGCGTTCTCGGCAAAGCGGGCGGCGTCGATCACCACCGGAATATGGTGACGACGGGCCAGCTCGGCGACCGTCTCCATATTGGCCATGGAGACCGGCTGGCCACCAGCGCTGTTGCAGGTCACCGTGATGATGATGCCGGCCACGTTGTCGGCCCCCAGGGTCTCGATGGTGTCGCTCAGGCGAGGAAGATCAAAATCCCCCTTCCAGGCATAAGGGGCCGTGGTGTCGAGGGCTTTCGGGGTGAGCAGGTTGATGGCCCGTGCGCCAGCCAACTCCACGTGGGCCTTGGTGGTGTCGAAGTGGTAGTTAGAGATAAACACTGGCGCCTTGCCCTTGCAGCGCTTGACCAGCTCGGGGAAGAGGATCTGCTCCGCCCCGCGCCCCTGGTGGGTGGGCATCACATGCTGATAGCCGAAGATATCGCGCACCGCGCGCTCCAGCTCGACGAAGTTGCGGCTGCCCGCATAGGCCTCATCCCCCATCATGATGCCGGCCCACTGGCGGTCGGACATGGCACCGGTGCCACTGTCGGTCAGCAGATCGATATAGACATCCTCGGCCAGCAGCAGGAAGGGGTTCCAGCCAGCGGCCTCGAGGGCGGCGCGGCGCTCGGCGCCAGTGGTCTGTTTGATGGGCTCGACCATCTTGATACGAAACGGCTCGGGTATACGACGCATATAAGACTCCTCACCGGCGCAAGGCCAGTGTGTTTGAAATTGGAATTGGCAAAGAGGCCGGGGCGATCAGGGTCGTCCGGCTGACAAATTCAAACGGCGGGTGCCGCCAATCAGCGGTGAGGAAAGTCGAAGGTGAGAATGGGATCCCGGGTATACCAGTGGGCGAGCAGGCAAGCTGCCCGGGGCGTAGCTGTCATGATTGGCATCACTCCCCTCCATATCGGTTGTAGACAGTCGGTGGCCAACGATGTCGATTAAACATGTCGCTTGATGGATGCAGCCACGTTAACGGGGGTAGCCCGGCGACACAAGGGGCTTGCAAACGCGTTGTGCTTCCGCTCACAGAGCGGTCCCCCTCACCCCTTTCCGATACCACACAGTTAGCTCCGCCCCCCTGAATCTCTTTTTCACTGTAGTTAGCCTGATCTATCGCACCAAATGCCATCATCCACGCCATAGGCAGATGGAGATCCCAATCCTGCGCAGAGCGGTTGAATATCCTGTGGCGGCTGATTATGGTGGTGGCCACATCAGGAGATCAGTCAAGGAAAGACGATATGGAGATAGTGGTTCTCGGTGGCGGCGTAATCGGGGTAACCAGCGCCTGGTATCTGGCCAAAGCGGGTCACAAGGTGACCCTGCTGGAGCGACAAGGGGGCGTCGCCCTTGAAACCAGCCATGCCAATGCCGGCCAGATATCCCCCGGCTATGCGGCCCCCTGGGCGGCCCCCGGCATCCCCCTCAAGGCAGCCAAATGGATGCTGCAAAAGCATGCCCCCTTCACGGTGCGCCCCACTGCCGATCCCTTCCAGCTGCGCTGGATGCTGAAGATGCTCGCCAACTGTACCCCGACCGCCTATGCCACCAACAAGGGGCGCATGGTGCGTCTGGCCGAATACAGCCGCGACTGTATGAAGCTGCTGCGCGACGAGCTGAGCATCGATTACGAAGGGCGCCAGCTTGGCACCCTGCAGCTGTTTCGCAGCCAATCCCAGCTCGATGCCAGCCAGCGCGATATCGAGGTGCTGGAGGAATACGGCGTCCCCTACCAATCCCTCGATGCCAGCGGCTGCGAAGCGGCAGAGCCTGCGCTGGCGCGGGTACGTGGCAAAATCGTCGGCGGCCTGCGCCTGCCCGGCGACGAGACCGGCGACTGCTTCCGCTTCACCAAGGCCCTTGCCCTTGAAGCCGAGAAGCTCGGGGTCAAGTTCGTCTTCAACTGCGATATTGACGAGATTGAGCAAGCCCGCGGCCGCGCCGTGGCGGTGCGGGCGGGCGAGCAGCGCTATCGCGCCGATGCCATCGTCTGTGCGCTCGGCAGCTATGCCACCGGTTTTCTGCGACCGCTGCTGCGCCCACTCGGGCTGGAGCTGCCGGTCTATCCGGTCAAGGGCTACTCCCTCACCCTGCCGATGATCAACGCCGAGGCCGCGCCGCGCAGCACCGTGCTCGACGAGACCTACAAGGTGGCCATCACCCGTTTTGACGAGCGGATCCGGGTCGGCGGCATGGCAGAGTTGTCGGGCTATAACCTCGCCCTCAACCCGAGACGCCACGACACCCTGGCGATGGTGGTGGGCGATCTCTTCCCCGAGGGGGGCGATATCAGCCAAGCCGAGTTCTGGACCGGCCTGCGCCCCATGACACCGGACGGCACCCCGCTGGTGGGGCCAAGCCCCATTCCCGGCCTCTGGCTCAATACCGGACACGGCACCCTGGGCTGGACCATGGCGGCCGGTTCCGGTCAGCTTCTGTGCGATCTTATCAGCGGCAGCGAGCCCGCCATCAGCGATGAGGGGTTGACCCTGGCCCGCTACGGCTAAGCGCCTACGTTGTCGGGCTATTTCACTCGCCAACTACGCCCTCAGACAACAGCAGAGGACGTGCTCAACCGCTTTATTGACAGGCCACCGCCAAAAACGGTGGCCTTTTCGTCTGATGTTGCCCTTCTCCCTCCCCGTCTACCTGAGCGGTGCTCTGACTGCCGGTTAATGCAGCAAACGGCACAGAATATTGCGCAATTCGACTTGCGCAAGCCGCCACAATCCGTAATGTGGATAGACGCATTTTTCGCAGCGCATATTTTTTAAATGGCCTGTAAACCGCTTGTAAACAGGCGTCGCCAGACAAGGGGTTACGGGTATCACCGCGAGTTTCTTTAGCAGCAATCCAGGGTAGGACAATATGAAAAAAGTAGGTTTGGTCGGTTGGCGTGGCATGGTGGGATCGGTTCTGATGAGCCGGATGCAGGAAGAGCAGGATTTCGCCCATATTCAACCCACCTTCTTCACCACCTCCCAGGCCGGTGAGGCCGCGCCCAACTTCGGCGTCGATGCCGGTACTCTGCAAGACGCCTTCGATATCGAGGCGCTGGCCAAGCAGGATATCATCATCACCGCCCAAGGCGGCGACTACACCAAGGATGTCTATCCGCGCCTGAAAGCCGCCGGCTGGCAGGGTTACTGGATTGATGCCGCCTCCTCCCTGCGGATGGAGAAAGACGCCGTCATCATTCTGGATCCGGTCAACGGCGACGTGATTGAGCAGGCCCTGAACGATGGCATCAAGACCTTCGTTGGCGGCAACTGCACCGTCAGCCTGATGCTGCTGGCCCTCGGTGGCCTGTTCAAGGCAGATCTGGTGGAGTGGGTGAGCGTGGCTACCTATCAGGCGGCCTCCGGTGGCGGTGCTCGCCATATGCGCGAGCTGGTCACCCAGATGGGGATGCTGCGCGACGAAGTGGCGGTCGAGCTGGCGGATCCCGCCTCCGCCATCCTCGACATCGAGCGCAAGATCACCGAGAAGACCCGCTCCGGCACCCTGCCGGTGGACAACTTCGGCGTGCCGCTGGCCGGTGGCCTTATCCCCTGGATCGACACCAAGCTCGACAACGGTCAGAGCCGTGAAGAGTGGAAGGGTCAGGCCGAGACCAACAAGATTTTGGGTATCGAAAACGCCGTCATTCCGGTGGATGGTCTCTGTGTGCGCATCGGTGCCCTGCGCTGCCACAGCCAGGCCTTCACCATCAAGCTGAAAAAGGATGTGCCGCTGGCGGAGATCGAAGCCCTGCTGGCTGCCCATAACGACTGGGTGAAAGTGATCCCCAACGATCGCGACATCACCGCCCGCGAGCTGACTCCTGCGGCCGTCACCGGCACCCTCAGCATTCCGGTGGGTCGTCTGCGCAAGCTCAATATGGGCCCGGAGTATCTGGCCGCCTTTACCGTGGGTGACCAGCTGCTGTGGGGCGCCGCCGAGCCGCTGCGCCGCATGCTGCGTATCCTGCTGGCGCGCTAAGCCGCCACAGCAGCAGAGACAACAAGGGCGGGGAGTCACACTCCCCGCCCTTTTTCATTACCTGTTTTTATGACCCGTTTAACGGGTTCACGGCCTTGCCATTACTTGAGCAGAATGCGCTGGCAGCTGCTGTAGATCTCGGCCCGCCCGGGGCGGCAAAAACCCACCAGCGTCAGGCCGGTCTGCTCGGCCCGCTCGACCGCAAGCTCGGTGGCGGCCGAGATGGCAAGCAGGATCTCCACCCCGGCGCTGGCGCACTTTTGCACCATCTCGAAGCTGGCGCGGCTGGTCACCAGAATGGCGCCGTCACGGCGACCCGTGCGGCACAGATGGCCCACCAGCTTATCCAGCGCAATATGGCGCCCCACATCCTCGCGGATGGCGAGAATATTGCCCTCACCATCCAGATGCACAGCCGCATGGGTAGCGCCGGTGCGCTGGCCCAGCAGCTGGAGCGGGCGCAGCGCGCTCAATACCTTGTCGATATGGCCCACCGCCAGACGCTGACTATCGGGCAAGCTTGGCTGGATACGGATCACCTGCTCCAGACTCTCGCTGCCGCAGATGCCGCAACCGGTGCGGCCCGCCAGGGTGCGCCGCTTCTCTTTGAGGCGGTGGACGCAGCGATTGGCCAACGTAATGTGCAGTTCAATCCCCTGACAGCCGTCCATCTGCTCGATGTCGTGGATATCGAGCAGGCTGTCGATGATCCCCTCCGAGAGCGAGAAGCCGATGGCGAAATCCTCCAGATCGGAGGCCGAGCACATCATCACGCTGTGAGCGATACCGTTGTAGACCAGCGCCACCGGCGTCTCGGAGGGCAGCGCCATCTCGTTGTCGCAGGTCAAGGTATCGGCGCGGTAGTGCACCACCTCGCGGTGGATAGCGCAGCGGGCCAGCTCGTTCTGCTCTCTTTGCAGTCTCTGCTCGTGCGGCTCGCCCCGCGCCTCAAGCTCAAATTGCTCTCTCATGGTGCAACCCCGTCAATGATCTCGGGATCCCGGGCCGAGATACCGAGCCGTTTCATTTTGGAGAGCAAGGTGGTGCGCTTCATGCCAAGGCGCGCTGCGGCCCCCCGCTCACCGGCGACGATGCCGTTGCAGTCACGCAGGGCGGCGATGATCGCCTCGCGCTCATCCTCCGGTCCCTCGGCAAAGAGCGGTGTGGCGGGCTCGTCATAGACCAGGGTCTCAATCTTGTGGTAGCCCTTAAGCGGCATCAGCTCCTCCGGCGAGAGGTTGAGCACATGGCCGCGGGTCATCACCACGGCCCGCTCGATAACGTTCTCCAGCTCGCGAATATTGCCGTACCACGGCAGCGACACCAGCATCTTCATCGCATCGGCAGGGATCGAGGTGATGGTACGGCGCATCCGTTTGGCGATCTTCTTGATAAAGAAATTGACCAAGAGCGGAATATCCTCGCGCCGCTCGCGCAGGGGCGGCAGCTCGATGGGAAAGACGTTGAGGCGGTAGTAGAGGTCGCTGCGAAAACGCTTGTTCTTGACCATGGAGAGCAGATCGCAGTTGGTGGCAGCGACCAGCCGCACATCCACCGCGATCGGGTTGCTGTTGCCCACCCGCTCCAGCTCGTGCTCCTGCAATACCCGCAAGAGTTTGGGCTGCAAGTCCAGCGGCATATCCCCCACTTCGTCGAGAAACAGGGTCCCCTTGTGGGCCCGCTCGAAGCGGCCGATGCGCTGGGTCAGGGCGCCGGTAAAGGCCCCCTTCTCGTGGCCAAACAGATCGCTCTCGATAAGGCCGGTCGGGATGGCGGCGCAGTTCACCTTGACCATCTCGTGATCGTGGCGGGCACTCAGGGCGTGAATGGCCTGGGCAATCAGCTCCTTGCCGGTGCCGGTCTCGCCGAGGATCAGCACGGTACTGTCGCTCTCGGCCACCAGCCGCACCTTCTCCAGCACGTTCGCCATCACCGCGCTCTGGTAGATGATGTGGGGGAACTCCCCCTGCATCTGCGGCTCGTTGATGCGGATGGTCTTCTCTTTCGCAGCGTTGGTGTTGGAGATCTCCTGCTGCGCCTGCACGTTGTTCATGGCAATAGCCGTGCGCGCGGCCACCTGCTCCAGCAGCGAGATGTCGATATCGGCGAAGAAATCGGCATTGGGATGAGAGAGGATCAACACCCCCAGCAGGTTGCCGCGATAACGCAGCGGCAGGACGCAGGAGCTGTCGGCATCGGACGGCAGGATCTGGGAGGTAAAGCGGCAGCTCGACTGGCAGCCGTGGCCCTGCTCGCGGTAAACGAAGAAGGGCTCGCTGTGGCGCAATGCCCCCTGCAAGCAGTTCTTCTCAAAACAGGAGTGATCGATGATCCCCGGCTCGTCGCTCTGCTGCTGATTGACCAGATAGCTCTTGAAGCTGTCGGAGGTGGCGTTGTACTCGGCCAGACAGAGGCTGCTGATGCCAAAGTGATGGTGCAGGATGGCAAACAGGCTCTTGGGCAGTTCGGCGATGCGCACTAATTTAATCACCGCATTGGTCACATCCACCAGAATTTTGCAGCTGTCGCGTTCAAGGCGCAGGGAGTTGGCCTGCTCCAGGGTGCGCTCCTTGTCCTGCACATTCTCGAGCGCAATGGCGATGATGGCCGCCAGCTGAGTCAGCTTGGCCAGGGTCTCCATGGTGAAGCTGTCGAGCTGGGTGTTGATAAACTCGACCCCGCCCAGATGGCTGCGAGCGGTGGTGATAGGGAGCTGGCAGTAGGAGCGCAGCCCCTCATAAATCCCTTCGGCAGCAAGGGGGGCACAGCGGTTGGCAAAACGGGCGGCAGGCCGGATGATCGCCTGCTCGGTGCCATCAGAGGGAGCGTGCAGGTCTGCCTTGCGGCACACCAGGTGCTTGGGGCCCTGCTCCCCCATAAAGTAGAAGATGGCCTCCTCGCCAGCCCCCATGTTGAGGATCAGGTTGACCCTGGTCACGCCGCCGAAACAGACATCTATCTTGTTCAGTTTCTTTATAAAATCGTCGAGGGTGACTGCCGACAGCAGGGTTTTGGACAGGGAAAGGAAACCGTCATCCCAAATAGGGGAGATTTCGTCCAGAGGAATGGCACTCACATTTAGCATTCTGGCCTCACGTTACCGCTATGCAGGCAAAACATCAGCAAGGACGGGGAGCTCCGTCAGATGTCACAGTAAAACACGTAGTCCATTAACGTTTAATTATAAAAATCAATAGTCATTGGATTGGGATTGCACTGAGCGTTGAATCATAAGGTAGCCCTATTTTCAATACAATCATACAGGGGCGAACACGTGGGCTCATGGCGCCGGGTCGATGCCTTTTATCCGTTGAGCCGCCGTCCACTCAGCGCGGAGCCATTATCGCCAGCGGGCTGTCGTTGTTCAGCCACCTTTTGTCACGCGTTGTCGCAAGCCCGCGCCGCGCCAAGCCAACCATCTGATATTCCGACATGCATGCGCCATCCTTTGTCCGAGTCTTGAGTTTCCCGCTCCCGATGACAGCGCCTCTGGCTAACGAGATCGCGTGTCATCCCTGCAACAGGGTGCATATCGGTATCATCGCGTGGATTGTGTCAGCGGCACTCATTGGCAATGAGCGGTTGCCCTTCGGCAAGGCTGGGCTGCCAGACTGCGTCCAGCATCAATTTGAGTAGCAGCTCGGGCGGATTATCGAGAAACCGCCCCGCTTCCTGCGGCAAACGACCATCGGCCCGATAAACCTGGCTAGCCTGAACCTGGCCGCTGGCATCGACGATCTGCAGGATACCGTTGAGCTCTCCGCGCTCACCTGGCTGACAAGAGAGCCTGAGCTCGTGCGTCTCCCCCAACAGGGTGAACTCCCGGCACTGTGGCGGGGTATCCTCGTAATCCGGCCAGTTGAAAAACTTGTATTGCTTGGCGAGTGCTCCCGCCCGCTGGCAAAACTAGTCAAACAGCAGGGCAATCCCCTGATACTCCAGATCCAGCAACTGCGCTTGCTCTTCAATACGTTTCATATATTCGACTCCTTTCTAGCTGTGTAAACCCACCAGGTTGTTCACAGATTGAAGGCGACTGATGGGGGGC
>CAMFLW010000032.1 GCA_945957575.1 uncultured Aeromonas sp.
TGTACGTAAGATCAGTATAGTTCGTGGTGACTGCTGATCATGGGTAATCAGGAAACCGTTTTCCGATTGGGATATCTGCCGCTTACTGCTATACCCGCCATGATTTTTTCACCTATGCAACCATGTCGATGGCGCTTGTTGCATAGGTGCGACAATCTGATCTCGCCATGGGGTGGGCAAGGGGCTGGCTGTGAGATAACAACCCGCCCGATCTTTGCCCCGAATAGGCAGGGGAGTGTTACCACGGTGCAATGCGCTCCGCTTATTGCACCCTACGCCTGTTAACCGGCCTCGGGGCTGCGGGTCGGTGGGTTGGCTGTTGCCCCCTGTTGTTCGCCGAGGTGAGCTCGTTTGTCCAGGCCGCGAGGCAGGACGCCGAGCGAGCGCCGCTGGGCCATGGATGGCCCATCGGCGCGTGCCGTGGGACAAACGGGTGAACCGAGGGAACCCGACGCAGGAGGGCGAACAAGTGGGGGTGGCCTTTCTTTTGGTGACTTTTCTTTGGCCACGCAAAGAAAAGTCACTCGCCAAGCCGCGCAGCGGCGGCGAAACCCCGTCGAGGACGGAGTCCTCGTGTCCTGCATGGCGAAGCCGCGCCTATCAGGCTAGTGACCCCTCACCCTAGCCCTCTCCCGCAAGGGGAGAGGGGACGGTGGCCGCGGACGATTACGCTTCGCTAATCGACCCTACTCGACCCGATTCGACCTTACAAATTGCCCTAAGCGTCTCATCACATGGGGGCATGGCCATAGCCCCGGGGGCTGACGGGAACGCCCGTCGAGGGTGCAACCCTCGCACCTTGGCGCAGGGGCGGGAGACCGGCTGGTCTCCGTGAAAGACGCTACCGCCCCTGACTGTCGCTGCCACATTGCGCCGTTGACCTTGGTTTGGGAAAAGGGGCCAACAGGCGCCGCCAAATATCTTACGGATTCATTGAGCGCTTAACTATGGTGGCCATCACGCAACTATCAGAAACCAGAGGTTTTTTTGCGCTGGCACAAGCTTTTGTTAATTGCTGATTGATTAATTGCGGGGCAAGCCTTGTGCGGCGGGTCGCGTTGGGCAATCTGTTGCTATCACCTTGATTCAAAACGGCGATCACAGACTTTTTGTGCTGGCTGGGTAGACTGGGGCCACTGCGGCGCTGCGCCGCCTCTGGATCAGCAGACAGGGTATAACTGAGCTGGCTCACCCCTATGTGTTACTGATGGAGGCGTCGGCCATGTCCGCTACCCGTATCTGGATTAAAAACCCCCTTGCCACCTTTACCCCCGAAACGGTCGATGGCCGCGGCGGGCTGGTGATTGAAAACGGCCTGATAAGCGAGGTGTTGGCGGCAGGCCAGCAGCCTGCCCGACCGTGCGATCAGCTGTTCGATGCCCGCGACCATGTGGTGCTGCCGGGCCTTATCAATACCCATCACCACTTCTACCAGACCCTGACCCGCGCCTGGGGGCCGGTGGTCAATCAGCCGCTCTTCCCCTGGCTCAAGACCCTCTATCCGGTCTGGGCCAGATTGACGCCGGACGCGCTGGCGCTGGCGAGCAAAGTGGCGATGGCGGAGCTGCTGCTCTCGGGCTGCACCACGGCGGCGGATCACCACTACCTCTTCCCGCGCGGGATGGAGGAGTCCATCGATATTCAGGTGGCGGCGGTGCGTGAGCTGGGGATGCGTGCCATGCTGACCCGCGGCTCCATGAGCCTGGGCGAAGATGAGGGGGGCTTGCCGCCGCGCCACACGGTGCAGGGGCAGCAGCAGATCCTCGATGACAGTCTGCGGCTGGTGCGCCACTATCACGAGCGCGGCGCCGGGGCGCAGATCCAGATTGCGCTGGCTCCTTGTTCCCCCTTCTCGGTGACCGAGGAGATCATGGTGGAGAGCGCCAGACTCGCGGCAGAGCTTGATGTGCGACTGCACACCCATCTGGCGGAGACGCTGGATGAGGAGGCGTTCTGCCTTGCGCGCTTTGGCCTGCGCACCGTCGATTATCTGGAAAAAGTGGGCTGGCTGGGGAATCGCACCTGGCTGGCTCACGGCATCCACTTCAATCCGGACGAGATTGCGCGGCTGGGGGCGGCGGGCACCGGGGTGTGCCACTGCCCGGTCTCCAATATGCGGCTCGCCTCCGGCATCTGCCCGACCCTGGATCTGGAGGCGGCCGGTGCGCCGGTGGGGCTCGGGGTGGATGGTTCGGCCTCCAACGATGCCTCGAACCTGATGCAGGAGGCCCGTCAGGCGCTCTATCTGCAGCGGCTGCGCTACGGCGCCGAGCGCATCACCCCGCGCAAGGTGCTGGAGTGGGCGACCGTAGGCTCGGCCAAGCTGCTCGGGCGCGGCGATCTCGGCGAGCTGCTGCCCGGCAAGCAGGCGGATCTGGCGCTGTTCAAGCTCGATGACCTGCGCTTTAGCGGCAGTCACGATCCCGTCGCGGCACTCATTTTGTGCGGCGCCGAGCGGGCCGATCGGGTGATGGTGGGTGGCAAATGGCGGGTGGTGGATGGCGCCATCGAGGGGCTGGATATCGAGGGGCTGATTGCCCGTCACAAGGTGGCCGCCGCGGCGCTGGTGCGCGGCTAGGGGAGAGCACGGCAGAAAGAGCAGGGGCCCGCGGTGGGCCCCTTGTTGTTGGCGTTTGGCGCGGCGGCGCTATTTGGTGGCGGGAGTAGGGAAGTATTTGCTGTGCAGCAGCGGGTATTCGCTGCTCGCCAGCACCTGGGTCAAGCCGGTCTGGAACTCCTTGACCAGCTCGTCGCTCACCGGATGGCTGAAGGCGAAGCAGAACTGCTCCGAGCTCAGCACCCACTGCTCCTTGAAGCGGGCGGGGTCGAGTTTTTGTTCGACGATCAGCTGCTCCATGGTGGTCTTGTTGGTGGAGACCAGATCGACCCGGCCGGAGGTGAGCATCTTCAGCGCCTGTGCCAGCCGGTTGGC
Source organism: uncultured Aeromonas sp. (assembly GCA_945957575.1). GTDB lineage: Bacteria > Pseudomonadota > Gammaproteobacteria > Enterobacterales > Aeromonadaceae > Aeromonas. The sequence continues at coordinate 2,933 of CAMFLW010000032.1, forward strand.
GGCCATCAGTTTGGTCTCGTCAAAGCCGTTGTTGAGCAGCAGTTGCTCCCCCACATCGGCCCGCACCGCCCCGATATTGAACGTCTTGGCATCGTCGAGCTTGGTGATGGTGATATTGCGATCGGCCAGCCCCACCAGCACGATCTCGGCATACCCGATGGGGCAGGCCCACTTGAACAGGGGATCCCGCGCCTGGGTACGGGCGGTGGAGAAGAGCACCGCATTGGGTTTCTGGGTCAGCAGGTAGTAGCCGCGCGCCCACGGCATGATGGTGATGGGCTGCGCCGGCGTGTTGGTCTTTTTCCACACCAGTTGCAGCAGTTCGACCGCGAGGCCGGTGGGGGCGCCGCTGGCATCGGCGTAGTTGTAGGGTTTGTACTCTTCGGTGATGTAGTGCAGTTTGCCGAGCTCAGGACTCGCCTGTGCGAGGGTGGCCAGCAGCACCCCGGCCAATCCAATCCATGGTTTCATTTTTGCCATCCTGATCAAGGGAATATCTGCTCAAGTGTGACCAAGCTGGCCGATTTCGCCAAGGCGACGGAGCATGTTTGGCAAAAAAGCGCGGGCGCACGCCGCCATCCCGCGCCACGTGCCGGCGGCGAGCCGGGCGTTAGTGCAGCGACAGGTATTTGGCTTGCAGGGCCGAGAAATCCGCCGAGGCAACGACCTGGGTCAGCGCCTGCTGAAAGAGAGCGACCTCGCTGTCGGGCACCTGACGACTGAAGGCGTAGCAGAGCGGTCTGGTATCCAGCACGAAGGCGATATGAAAGTCATCCGGTTTGAAGCCGAGTTGCTGCAGGGTTTGATAGCCCACCAGCTTGTTGGTCGCAAACAGATCGACGCGGCCGGCGGTGAGCATCCTGGCCGCCTGGGTCAGGCGGTTGGCCAGCATCAGCTGGCGCTCATCGATACCGCGTTCAAGCAGCAGCTGTCTGGAGACGGTGGAGCGCACCACGCCGACCTTGTAGCGGCGGATCTCGGCCTCCGAGCCGAGGGTGATGTTGTCCGCCTTGCGCCCCAGCAGCACAAACTCCGAGTGATCGATGGGACAGGCCCACTTGAAAAGCGCTTCCCGCTGCGGAGTGCGGGCGGTGGCAAACAGCACCACATTGGGTTTTTGTTGCAGCAGGTTGTAGCCCCGGGCCCAGGGCAGTATGCGGATTGGCTGGGGCGCTACGCCGCGCGCTTGCCAGATAAGCTGCATCAGCTCGACCGACAACCCGCTTGGCATCCCTTGCGGGTCGCTGAAATTAAACGGGGGAGAGATTTCGCTCAGATACTCGAGCTTGCCCGGATCAGCCTGCGCGACGGTGGCCCACAAGAGCAGTAGCAGATGAGGTAAGTGCCATGTCCGCACAGAGAAGATCCTTCACAATCAACCGTGTGGCCCAGTGTGACTGCTCGCGGCAGCAATAGCTAGCCACATTTATTGCCGCTTTCATCAATAAAAAGGGCAGCGCCTTGCTGCCCATCCGGTGAGGGAGTGCTCAGCGTACCGGCAGGTATGTGGCCTGCAATTTGCGAAACGCTTCCGAGGCGAGGGCGCGGGTCAGGCCTTGCTGAAAGAGGGTGATCTCGCGCTCGGGCACCTGCCGGCTGAAGGCGTAGCAGAGCTGCTCGGCGCTCAGCACCATGGCCACGTTGAACTCTTCCGGTTTCATCTTAAGCTCGCGAATGGCGTCATATCCCGCCAGCTTGCTGGTGGCCAGCAGGTCGGCGCGGCCGGAGAGCAGCATCTTCAACCCCTGCGACAGGCGGTTGGCCGAGATGATGTTGTTGTCATCCATGCCGTTGTTGAGCAGCAGTTGCTCGGCAGCATCCGCGCGCACTGCGCTGATCTTGTACTGGCTCATCTGATCGAAGGCGGTCAGGGTGATGTTTTGCGCTTTGCGGCCGAGCAGGATGTACTCCGAGTAGCCGATGGGGCACACCCACTTGAAGAGATCCTCCCGCGCCTGGGTGCGGGCAGTGGAGAAGAGCACCACGTTGGGTTTCTGGGTTAGCAAGTAATAACCTCGTGCCCACGGCAGGATGCGAATTGGTTGGGGGGCCACTCCGCTGTTCTTCCACACCATCTGCAGCAGTTCAACCGCAAGGCCGGTGGGCTGGCCCTGTTCATCGCTGAAGTTGTAGGGGGGATACTCTTCGGTGAAGTATTCGAGTTTGCCCAGATCGGCGCTGGCCGTCGAGGCCCAGGGGAGCAATAGCAGCAAGCAGGTGAGCCAAATCCTCATGGGGAACATCCTCAGCAGTCAACCGTGCTTTGAGTGTGACCATGAACCGCTCAAATAGCCACTTTGCCCCGTTACCAACGTGACCGGCTTCTCCCAATCGGCTGATAAGCCTCATCGCGTAGCCCCACCAGCAGGGTCTTGCCATCCGCTTGCAGCCGGAACTCGCCGTAGCGGGCCGCTTCGTACTGCTCCCCCGAGCCCTCTTCAAAGAAGTAGGCATCGGGGCCGATCTGCCACTGGCGATCGCTCTGGTGCACCTGCAATAGCCGCTCATCGCTGGCGAGCCGATCCGGTTTGCCATCGGCAACCAGGCTTGCCACCTGATGGGCATCGAGGCGGATCACCAGGGTATCGCTGCCCTTGTCTTGAGTCGCACGGGTATCGCGGCTGGCCAGCTCGCGGGCGATCTCGTAGTTGAGGCGCATGTAATCTCCCTGCATCAGGGAGCGGGGATCGACCGGGGCGAGCCGCAGCAGCACCACCTCGCCACTGCTCATGGCGCGCTCAAAACGCCAGACGGTGAGGTTGATGCCCGCCAGAATGGCAAGGCCAGTGAGCAACAGGCCGAGTTGTCGGGTCGCGGGTCTCATGAGTCGCTCCTTGCCGAGAGGGTCTTGAGCAGCTGGCGGGCGCCCAGCAACAGGGCCCCCGAGCCCAGCAGCAGCCAGGATTTGGTCATCAGGGTGAGCCCCAGATCGTAGTAGTAGAGGGCGCCATAACCGAGCAGCAGCAAGGCAGAAAGGGTCATCAGCCCCAGACTGCCGGCATAGAAGCCGAGGATCAGCACCAGTGCGCCTGCGCCCATGCCGGGAATGATGGCGCTGAGCAGCACCAGTGGCAGACCAAACAGCAGGGGGAGCCTCAGTTTCACCATCACCGCCAGCAGCAGGGCGGCGCAGAGCAGCGGATTGAGCCAGAGCGGCAGGCGCGACAGCCCCAGCTCGTCGAGCATGCTGCTGCCACCTTCCCACAGCGGCTGGTGCAGGCGCCCCAGCACCAGCAGCGAGAGGGCGAGCCCCAGGGTGATGGCATGGTAGAGCTGGTGATGGTCGGGGTCGTGATCGGCACGCAGCCAGCAGAAGGTGATGACGGCCATCACCAGTGGCAGGGCCAGCAGTTGCAACCCGAGGCAGGCGAGGGCGAGGGTCAGCAGCAGGGCCGCAGCCACGCTGTGAAACAGCCGTACCAGCCAGTGATCGAACAGCACCGCGATGGCGAGCGACAGCAGGCAGAGGCCAAGCCAGAGCAGGGCGTGATGAACATCTATCTGATCGATGAGGCCATAGAGCAGCCAGGCGTCGGCCGCCAGGGTGAGGGCCAGCACGAATTGATCCCAGAGATCGCCGCGCTGACTGCGGTTGAGGGCGTAAGCCGCCCCGAGCAGCACGGCCCCCAGCAGCAGAGCGCTATTGGGCTCGCGGGTCAGTTGCTCGAAGGTCATAAAGAGAAAACAGAGCAGGAACAGGGCGGCGATCCAGCCTACCAGCCCGAGCATAAAACGGCTCGCCCAGTGCGGCTGGCTGTTGCGGGGCATCTCCCCTTCCACCAGATTGGCCTGTTGCAGGGTTTGCCAGAGCGTCAGATCACTCATGAGACCTCCGTTGTTGTTGCAGCCAGCGGCTGGCGACGACCGAGAGGCCGATGGCAATCAGGCTGAGCAGCAAAAAGCCGTTGATATCGGGCTCCATCCACTTGCCCAGCGCCGCGAGGATGACGGCAATCAGGCTGAGGCACCCCATGGCGAGCCCGGCGATAAATCTGTGATGCCAGAGTGTGTAGGCGGCAGCGAGCCAGCCCAGCCAGAGCGGCCACACCAGCGGGGAGGCGGCATCGAAGAGTGCCAGCAGGGCGAGCAGGGTGACGCCAAGCCCGGCGGCAAGCCCCGCCAGCCAGTCCGGCATCAGGCGCCAGCGGGCGGGGGCGAGCAGCAGCAAGCCCCAGAGGACGGCGTTGAGCAGGGTCAGGCACCAGCCCAGCCCCTCTTCATCCAAGGTAAAGAAGAAGCTGAAGAGACCGAGCCGCCAGTAGAGCACCAGCGCCAGCTGACCGAGTAGCCAGCTTAAGGTCCAGAGCAGGGGGCTCTGGCCAAGGGCGGCCAGCGGCAGCAGCATCAGTGCCCAGGTGGCGAACAGCTGCCAGGGATCGGCGCCGGTCTGGTAGGTCTGGCCGACCAGCGCCAGCAGGGCGCCGATGTTGAGGGCCACGGCAAAGAGCAGCGCCTGACGCGGCGTATCGCCAAGGGGCTTGCGCCACAGCAGAAGCAGCATGGCGAGCAGCGGCGCCTCCAGCAGGGCGAGGCGAGGCAGTCGTCCCAGCGTCTGCCAGTTGAAGGCGACGAAGAAGATGAGGCCGGCCCCGATGCAGAGGGCACCGAGCCAGAGCAGCAGGCGATCGAACAGCCCCTGCCAGCGCGCAGGATGAGGGGGAAGATCGGCGAGGGTAAGGGCGGCGGCCAGCTTCTCTGGCGCCAGTCGTCCCTGTTTCACCCATTCGAGTAGCGTCTCTCTTGATACGTTGTGCATGGGGTGCTCCACGAGGTTTGCCCCATTATGACATGGCAGCCCCACTCCCGTGCAGTGGCCGCTTGCGGCTGCGACAACGGCTGTTGCAGGAGTGATGGATGCGGGAGCCAGAATGCAAAAAGCCCTCCGAAGAGGGCTTGTGAAGCACCGGTGGCCAGAGTGCCGCTAGACGAAGATGAGGGTGCTGGCCCCGAGCCCGACAAACAGCAGGGCACAGGCGATGCGGATCCCCTTGAGCGGCAGCTTGTCCGCCCCCAGCTTGCCGATCAGCACCACAGGGACGTTGGCCAGCATCATGCCGAGGGTAGTACCGGTCACCACCTGAATGAGAGAGTCATATTTGGCGGCCAGCAGCACGGTGGCAATCTGGGTCTTGTCGCCAATCTCGGCAATAAAGAAGAGCACGAAAGTGGCCATGAAGGGGCCGTACTTGTCGAGGGAGCTCTCCTCGTCATCCATCTTGTCCGGCACCAGGATCCAGATCGCCATGGCGATAAAGGCGGCAGCGACCAGATAGGTCATCACCTTGGGGTCGAGCCAGCGACTGATAAACTCGCCAATCCAGGCTGCGCCCGCATGGTTGAGCAGGGTCGCGGCCAACATGCCGGCGATGATGGGCCAGGGTTTGCGAAAACGACAGATGAGCAACAGTGCCAGCAGCTGGGTTTTATCGCCGATCTCGGCAATCGCAACGCTGAGGGTTGAAGTTAACAAGGCTTCCATAGATATGACCGGGGGACGGAATTGTTATAAACCAAAGACAAGCCGACGCCATCCGTCCCCGGTATTGGCGCTGGCCCGTCAAAGGTCTTGTCAAATCCACGGATAAACTGGATCACCCTGACCATGGTGAGTTGGCACCAAGTATGTTGATCAGGGTCGCAGACCGGTATGCATGCAATGGCTGGAACCGGTAAGCGAGACTACTCCCCCTCGATGGGAGCGGGCATTCTATGGAAAAACCGCATGGGTGACAAGGGGATCAGCCACCCACCAGCTTGACGCTGAAGCCAGCCTTCTCCAGTTCGGCCTTGATCAGCTCCCGTTTGTCCCCCTGGATCTCGATAACACCCTCCTTGAGCCCGCCACCGGTGCCGCACTTTTTCTTGAGCAAGGTGGCGATTGCCTTTTGCTGTTCGGCGGGTACGCCGTGAATGGTGATGACCCCGGCGCCCTTGCGCCCCTTGGTCTCGCGGCGCATGCGCACCACGCCGTCGGTCGGGAAGGGGGAGGAGGATTGCGGAGCGCTCTGCTCCTTGATCTGACCGCCATCTGTGCTGTACACAAGGCGGTTGTTGTTGTCGTGATTCATGAGACTACTTTACGGGTTAGCTAAGCGGAGTTTGATTTTACTCAAATAAAAGTTGAAGACACAGATTATAATGCCCCAAGTAAAAGCGAATTATTATTGTTTAACTTCAGGAGTCAGTCATGGTACTCACGCAGTTGTCACCGGGACAGAGTGCTCGCATCAAGAATATGAATCAGTTGTCCCGGCCGTTGCGTCGCAAGCTGATGGTGATGGGCTTGTTGCCACAGACTGAAGTCATCTATCTGCGGTCCGCCCCGCTGGGGGATCCGCTCCAGATCCAGTGTCAGGGGATCTGTCTCTCCATGCAAAAGAGTCTGGCCCAGCAAATAGAAGTCGAGCCGGTATAACCCCCTGTTCGGCTACCGCTTCGGTCAAGAAAGTCACCGGGAGCGGTTCAGAGACAAGAAGTCGAACCTGCAAAGCTGCTTGCCACACGCCGGCGGCGGGTTCAGAAGAAAATAGAGGTAGCGCTGGTATGAATTATTCACTGGTTACGGTCGGCAACCCCAATAGCGGCAAGACCTCCCTGTTCAATGCCCTGACCGGTGCCCGCCAGCAGGTCGGCAACTGGAGCGGGGTCACCGTCGACAAGAAGATGGGCGAATTTTCCGCCGATGGTCACGACTACAAGCTGATGGATTTGCCGGGCATCTATAGCCTCGCCAATCAGGAGGCGAGCCTTGATGAGCAGATCGCCAGCCGCTATGTGCAGAGCCATCAGCCCGACCTGCTGCTCAACGTCATTGACGCCGCCAATCTGGAGCGCTCCCTCTACCTCACGCTGCAACTGCGCGAGCTGGGGCTGCCCATGGTGGTGGTGCTCAACAAGCTGGATATCTTGCAAAAACGCCGCATCGTTATTGACGAGAGCACGCTTGGCAAATCCCTCGGTTGCCCGGTGGTGGCCCTCTCTGCCCACAACAGCAAACAGGTTGCCGCCTTCAAGCTGCAGATCCGCCAGTTTATCGGTCAGCCGCAAGGGGCTTTGCAGCTCGATTACGGTCACGAGGTTGAAAACGATTTGGCAGAGCTGGAGACCCTGCTCGCCCCGCATCACCTCACTACCCGTGGCCGCGCCCTGCGTCTGCTGGAGGAGGATGCCGTCATGCAGGAGACCCTGCTGCCCGGTCAACAGGCTGCCGCCCACAATGTGGTCGCTCGCGCCCATCATGGGCAGGATATCGACCTGCAACTGGCCGACATCCGCTATGGCCACATCCATCAGTGGGCCAGCCAGGCGTCTCAGCAGAGGGGCAAACTCACCGTGGCCCAGAGCGAGAAGCTCGACCGGGTGCTGCTCAACCGCTGGATCGGCATCCCCTTCTTCCTGTTTGTTATGTACTTGATGTTCATGTTCGCCATCAAGGTGGGCAGCGCCTTTATCGACTTCTTCGACATCATGGGCAATGCCCTGTTTGTCGAAGGGGTACACCATCTGCTGGGGCTGGTCAACGCGCCTGACTGGATGGGCGCCATTCTGGCGGACGGCTTCGGGGTCGGTTTGCAGACCGTTGCCACCTTTATCCCGGTGATCGGCTGCCTTTACCTGTTCCTCGCGGTGCTGGAGAGCTCCGGCTATCTGGCGCGCGCCGCCTTCGTGGTAGATGCCCTGATGCGCCGTCTTGGCCTGCCGGGCAAGGCGTTCGTGCCGATGCTGATGGGCTTTGGCTGCACCGTTCCCTCGGTGATGGCGACCCGCACCCTCAACTCCGAGCGCGAGCGGCTGATGACTTCCGCCATGGCGCCCTTCATGTCGTGTGGTGCCCGTCTGCCAGTCTACGCCCTGTTTGCGGTCGCCTTCTTCCCCGAGTCTGGCCAGAATCTGGTGTTCGGTCTCTACCTTATCGGCATTGTGGTGGCGGTATTGACCGGCCTGCTGCTGCGCAACACCCTGCTGCCGGGCAAGAGCGACTCCATGCTGATGGAGATGCCGGATTATGAGTGGCCGCGACCGGCCAACGTTGGCATCAAGACCTGGCAGAAGCTCAAATCCTTTGTCTTTGGCGCCGGTAAAACCATCGTGCTGGTGGTCGCCGTGCTGAGCGTGCTCAACTCGCTGGGCACCGATGGCAGCTTCGGCCATCAGGAGCAGGAGAGCTCGGTACTGAGTCAGATCAGCCAGGCCGTTACCCCTGTGCTGCACCCCATTGGCGTGCGCGATGACAACTGGCAGGCCACGGTCGGCATCGTCACCGGCATCTTCGCCAAAGAGGCGGTGGTCGGCACCCTCAACAGCCTCTACGCCGGTGGTGGCGCAGAGGAAGAGAAAGGCGAGTTCTCCCTTGTCGCCAGCTTCCACGAAGCGGTGGATGCCGTAGCGACCAATCTGGCCGAGATCAACCCGACCGACCCCATGGGCCTTGCGGTGGGCAATCTCGACGACCAGAAGGCGGCTGCCGAGGCGCAGGAGGTGGATGTCTCCACCTACGGCAACATGCAGACCCACTTCGACGGGGCGGCTGGTGCCTTTGCCTACCTCTTGTTCGTGCTGCTCTACATGCCCTGCGCCGCCGCCATGGGTGCCCTGGTGCGGGAAACCGGTCGTCAGTGGGCGCTCTTTACCGCCGCCTGGTGCAACTACATGGCCTTCATGTGCGCCACCGTCTTCTATCAGTTGGCCACCTTTGCCGCTCACCCCGAGCAGAGCCTGTTCTGGATCGTCAGCTATGGCCTCTCTCTGGTACTGCTCTGGTGGGCCGGTCGCCGTCACGGTGACATCGTCGCCCGCAAGGTGGTGACCTTATGATCCTGCGCGAGCTGGGGGATTACCTCGCCGCGCAGCAGAAGGTGAGCCGGCGCGATCTGGCTCGCCACTTCCACACCTCGGAAGATGCGGTGGAGGCCATGCTCGGCGTCTGGATGCGCAAGGGGCGGGTCATCAAGCGCGAGAGTCGGGTCTGTGGTGGCAGTTGCTGCGGCAAGAGCGAGGAGGTGATGTTCGAGTGGTGTGCCCCGGGCCAGATTGGGTTCAAGATCCGCTAAACGACCACCAAACCTCATCACCAAACATCGAACAATAAAAAACGGCAGATCCTGCACAAGGGTCTGCCGTTTTTATTGCTGAAAACAGGCGGGATCAGGCGCTATGGCGAGCCTCGCTCAGCAGTGCCAGCGCCGGTTGGGCGTTGTCCGGCATCAGCCGGTAGGCCTTGTGGTGCTTGACCAGGGTGGTTTTCTTGTTGCCCTGGCTCAGCAGCAGACCATGCTTGAAGGCCGCCTCGGCCAGCACCTTCTCGTCACCGCGTACATAGAGGGTGAGGGGTTTGACCAGCTCACCGCCCTCGATATGGCCTGCATACTCGCTGTGGCTGATCACCAGACTCGCCTGACCGCCCGATTGCAGGCGCAGCTTGGCATTCACCTCACTCTCGGTCAGCACCAGCCAGCCTGCCGTTGCCAGCTCCTCCAGCAGCGCCGCCAGCTTGGCTCCCAGCTGCTGCGGATTGGTCATGGCACACTGGTACTGAAAAGCGATGCGCTCCAGTAGCCCCTTGAGATCGGCACCCGCACCCAGGGTACGGCCAAGCTGCACCCAAGCTTTCAAATCTTCCATCACCAGACGGGAGAAGCGCTTCTCCTTGAGGGAGTCGGCCATCCAGGTGCAGAGAAAGTGGCTCTCTTGCGCCGGAGTGCGCTTGCCCGCCTTTTGCTCGGCGGTGCGGGCCAGTTCGGCCAGGCTCTGGGTGGCCATCTCGAACAGGGCCTGATTGTAGGTCGGAGAGGTCATAAGCAATCCTTGAGTTGACCACCAGCGGTCAACACCGATGACAGAGATGGCAAAGGCGCCAGTGGCGCCTTTGCGGTTCAATAGAGCAACAGCCCGCCTTATTTCGGCTGACGGGGCTTCTTGGCGGCGGCCAGACGCTTGAGGCGCTGACCCTGCAGCTTGGCTTCGGCCATCACCTGGGCCACGGCGTTATCTTCACGCTGCGGGCGCTTGCCGAAGCGACGACGCTCCTGCAACTGCTTGATCAGCTCGTCACGGCTGCTCACTTCGTAGCCCGGCACCATGATGCGGCGGATCTTCTGGCCGATCAGGGCCTCGATCTCCAGCAGGGTGCGCTCCTCTTCACGGCTGACGAAGGAGATGGCCATGCCGCGCTTGCCGGCACGACCGGTACGGCCGATGCGGTGCACGTAATCTTCCGCCAGGAACGGCAGATCATAGTTGACCACGTATTCCAGATCCGGGATATCCAGACCACGGGCGGCCACTTCGGTGGCGACCAGTACCCGTACCTTGCCTTCCATGAATTCGCGCAGGGCGCGGCGACGGTTGCCCTGGGCTTTCTCGCCATGGACCACGGCGGACTTGATGCCGTCGAGGTTGAGCTCCTCGACCAGCACATCACAGCTCTCGCGTGTACTGGCGAACACCAGCACCTGCTGCCAGTTCTGCTTGCCAATCAGCTCGGAGAGCAGCTCGCGCTTGCGCTTCTGCTCGACCGGATAGACGGTGTGGCTGACGGTGTCGGCGGTGGAGTTCTGTTTGTTGACGCTGACGATCTGCGGGCGATCCAGCATCAGGTTGGCCAGCTTCTTCACCGCGTCGGAGAAGGTGGCGGAGAAGAGCAGGTTTTGACGGGTCTTGTTGACCGCTTGCAGGATCTTCTGCACATCGGCACTGAAGCCCATGTCGAGGATGCGATCCGCTTCATCCATCACCAGACACTCGACGCCGGAGAGGCTGAGGTTGCAGGCGGTCAGGTGCTCCAGTAGACGGCCCGGGGTGGCCACAATGATGTGGGCGCCCGCTTTGAGCTTCTTGGCCTGCACGTCCTGCTTGCCACCGCCGACGATGGTGATGGTGGTGATATCGAGATATTTGGCGAAGTCATTGATGTTGCTCGCCACCTGAGCCGCCAGCTCGCGGGTCGGGGTCAGGATCAGCACCCGGGCGTTGGAAGGTTGGGCCGGTGCCGGATTGTCTACCAGACGCTGCAAGATGGGCAGGGCGAAGGCGGCGGTCTTGCCGGTACCGGTCTGGGCGCTGGCCAGCACATCGCGGCCACGGCGAATGGCCGGGATCGCCTGTTGCTGCACAGGGGTCATCTCCTGATAACCGCAATCTGAGACAGCACGCAAAATCTCGGGGGCAAAATCGAACGATTCAAATCTCATAATGGGTTCCTGTGTTCCAGCTGGGCTGTGTTTGGCTTGGTTAGCTCGGCATGAGCGAGACGGAGGTTGTAACCACCGACGGCTGCGCCTGACATCAAGTCAGAGAGTGAGCCGGAAAATGGCGGGCGCGAAGTGTAACAGATAGACGTCACAAATTCTGCCTCAAATGGTTGGAGTTTTTCGCGTAGCGGCTGCTCTGTGTCGCAGCCATCGCACGCCACTGCAGCAGTTCTCTGCACCGATGTCGGGAGCGTATGAGCGGCTGGTGAGCGTGCATAGAAAATCAGCCCCGCATTGGCGGGGCTGATTGTGAAAGCGCATCATGGCCTTGGCCGGTCGGATCAGACCGCCAGATAGTCCATGATCCCTTCGGCGGCTTTGCGCCCTTCGTAGATGGCAGTCACCACCAGATCGGAGCCGCGTACCGCATCGCCACCGGCAAACACCTTGGGGTTGCTGGTCTGGAAGGCATATTCCGCTTGCTCGCGCGCCTTGATGCGATCCCGGTAGTCGAGCTCGATGCCGAACTCCGCCATCCAGGGCTGGGGGTTGGGCTGGAAGCCAAACGCCATTACCACCGCATCGGCGGCCAGCACCTGCTCGGAGCCCTCGATAACCACCGGATTGCGGCGGCCATTGGCATCGGGTTCACCCAGCTCGGTGCTCACCACCTTGATGCCGACGGTGCGGCCGCTGGCATCCAGCTCGACCGCCACCGGTTGCAGGTTGAACATGAACTCAACCCCCTCCTCGCGGGCGTTTTTCACCTCCCGCTTGGAGCCCGGCATGTTCTCCTCGTCGCGGCGATAGGCGCAGATCACCTTGGCGGCCCCCTGACGGATGGCGGTACGCACGCAATCCATGGCGGTATCGCCGCCGCCCAGCACCACCACCTGCTTGCCGGCGAAGTCGATGTAGTCGGCTTGCGCCTTCTCGAAGCCCAGCAAGCGGTTGGCGTTGGCGATGAGGTAGGGTAGGGCGTCATAGACGCCCGGCGCCTCTTCGTTGGCAAAGCCGCCCTTCATGTACTTGTAGGTACCGACCCCGAGGAAGATCGCATCGAACTCGCCGAGCAGGTCGGCGAAGGTGATGTCCTTGCCAACTTCGGTCTCGAGACGAAACTCCACGCCCATTCCCTGGAAGATCTCGCGGCGACGCTGCATCACCTCTTTTTCCAGCTTGAAGGAGGGGATGCCGAAGGTGAGCAGGCCGCCGATCTCCGGATACTTGTCAAACACTACCGGGGTGACGCCATTGCGTGCCAGCACGTCGGCACAGGCAAGACCCGCCGGGCCGGCACCAATGACGGCGACCCGCTTGCCGGTCTTGACCACGTTCGAGAGATCGGGCTTCCAGCCCATCTCGAACGCCTTGTCGGTGATGTATTTTTCGATGTTGCCGATGGTCACCGCGCCGAAGCGATCGTTGAGGGTGCAGGAGCCCTCGCACAGACGATCCTGCGGGCAGACCCGACCACACACTTCTGGCAGGCTGTTGGTCTGGTGGGAGAGCTCCACCGCCTCCAGAATGCGCCCCTCTTTGGCCAGTTTCAGCCAGTTGGGGATGTAGTTGTGGACCGGACACTTCCACTCGCAATAGGGGTTGCCGCACTCGAGGCAGCGATCTGCCTGCATCTCGACCTGAGGCTTGTTGAAAGACTCGTAGATCTCCACAAACTGGATCTTGCGGATCTTGAGCGGCTTCTTGGGCGGGTCGACCCGCTGGACATCGATAAACTGAAATACGTTCTGGCTCATAGGGTTCCCTCCTTATTGCGCCTGGATTCTGAGTTCTGCACTGGAACGGCTGGTGTGACCCAGCAGCGATTTCACGTCGCTGGACTTGGGTTTGATCAGCCTGAACTTGGGCACATAGGAGTCGAAGTTGGCCAGGATCTCCTCGGCGCGCGAGCTGCCGGTCTCATTGAGGTGCGCCGTGATGATGCCGCGCAGGTGCTCCTGATGGATGGCGAGATCCGCCACGTCCAGCAGTTCCACCAGCTCGGGGTTGGTGCGCTTGGCGAAGTTGCCGCACTCGTCGAGCACGTAGGCAAAGCCGCCGGTCATGCCCGCCGCGAAGTTGACGCCGGTCTGACCGAGCACGGTGACGATGCCGCCGGTCATATATTCACAGCCGTTGTCGCCAATCCCCTCGACTACCGCCAGGGCGCCGGAGTTGCGCACCGCGAAACGCTCGCCGGCAGTGCCCGCTGCATAGAGTTTGCCGCCGGTGGCGCCGTAGAGGCAGGTGTTGCCGATAATGGCTGCCTCGTGGGATTTGAACGCCACGCCGACATGGGGCTTGATCACCAGCTTGCCGCCGGTCATCCCCTTGCCCACATAGTCGTTGGCGTCACCGGTGAGGATCATCTCAAGGCCGCCAGCGTTCCAGACGCCGAAGCTCTGGCCTGCGGTGCCGTTGAAGTGCACCTTGACCGGATCCGCAGCCATACCCTGGTTGCCGTGCCGCTTGACGATCTCGCCGGACAGACGCGCCCCTACCGAGCGGTCGGTGTTGCGGATGTCGTAGCGAAACTCGCCGCCGCTCATGTTTTCCACCGCCTCCAGCAGATCTTCCACCATCTTGAGGTTCAGCGGCCCCTTGTCGAAGGTGGGGTTGTGCTGCTGGCTGAACAGGCTGGAGCCTGCCGGTGCCACCGGGCTGGCCAGAATGCCGGAGAGATCCAGCTTGGCCTGACGGGCGGTGAGGCCGGGCAGCGCTTCCAGCAGATCGGTGCGACCGATGAGGTCGGTCAGCTGGGTGACGCCAAGTTGGGCCATCAGCTCGCGGGTCTCCTCGGCGATGAACTTGAAGTAGTTCATCACCATCTCCGGCAGGCCGGTGAAGTGCTCGCGACGCAGCTTCTCATCCTGGGTGGCGACGCCGGTGGCGCAGTTGTTCAGGTGGCAGATCCGCAGGTATTTGCAGCCGAGCGCCACCATGGGGCCGGTGCCAAAACCGAAGCTCTCGGCGCCGAGAATGGCTGCCTTGATGATGTCCAGACCCGTCTTGAGACCGCCATCCACCTGCAGACGCACCTTGTGGCGCAGACCGTTGGCCACTAGCGCCTGCTGAGTCTCGGCCAGGCCCAGCTCCCAGGGGGAGCCGGCGTATTTGACCGAGGTGAGCGGGCTTGCGCCGGTGCCGCCGTCGTAGCCGGAGACGGTAATGAAGTCCGCATAGGCCTTGGCCACGCCGCAGGCGATGGTGCCAACGCCGGGCTCGGACACCAGTTTCACCGACACCAGACAGTTTGGGTTGATCTGCTTGATGTCGAAGATGAGCTGGGCCAGATCCTCGATTGAGTAGATGTCGTGGTGGGGCGGCGGCGAGATCAGGGTCACGCCGGGCACGGAGTAACGCAGCTGGGCGATTTGCGCGGTGACCTTGTCACCGGGCAGCTGGCCCCCTTCGCCGGGCTTGGCGCCCTGGGCCACCTTGATCTGCACCACGTCGGCGTTCATCAGGTAGTGGGGGGTGACGCCAAAGCGCCCCGAGGCCACCTGCTTGATGCGCGAATTCTTCTCGGTACCAAAGCGCTTGGGATCCTCGCCGCCTTCGCCGGAGTTGCTCTGGCCGCCGAGCCGGTTCATGGCCACCGCCAGCGCCTCGTGGGCTTCCGGGCCCAGCGCGCCGATGGACATGGCGGCGGAGTCGAAGCGGGGGAACAGCTTGGCCGCCGGCTCCACCTGCTCCAGCGCCACCGGATTGTCGACCTTTTTGAGGGTAAGCAGATCGCGCAGGGTGGCGACGGGCCGCTCGTTTACCAGACGGGCGTACTCCTTGTAATCGGCGTAGTTGCCGGAGCGCACCGCCACTTGCAGGGTCTGCACCACGTCCGGGTTGTAAGTGTGGTACTCGCCGCCGTGGACGAATTTGAGCAGGCCGCCCTGAGTGAGGGCCTTGCGGGCCAGCCAGGCCTGACGGGCCAGATTGAACTGATCCTGCTGGATGTCGGCAAAATCGGCGCCCTGGATGCGGCTCGATACACCGCGAAAACACATCTCGACCACGGCTTTGGAGAGGCCCACTGCCTCAAACAGCTGGGAGCAGCGGTAGCTAGCCACCGTGCTGATGCCCATCTTGGACATCACCTTGTAGAGCCCCTTGTTGATGCCGTTGCGGTAGTTGAGCATGGCCTGGCGCAGGCTCATCTTGAGCACACCCTCTTCTACCTGCTTGGCGAGCGTCTCGTAAGCGAGGTAGGGGTAGATGGCGGTGGCGCCAAAGCCCAGCAACACCGAGAAATGGTGCGGGTCGCGCACGCTGGCGGTCTCCACCAGGATGTTGGCGTCGCAGCGCAGGTTGTTGTCCACCAGGGTACGCTGCACCGCCCCTACCGCCATGGCGGCCGGGATGGGCAGGGTGTCGGCACTGACGTCCCGATCCGAGAGGATCAGCAGCACGGTACCGGCCTTGGCGGCCGCCTTGGCCTCTTCACAGATGCGCAGGATGGCCGTTTCCAGGCCCTCTTCGGGCTTGAAGTTGAGGCTGATCACCTGATGGCGATAGTGCTCCCCTTCCAGTGCCAGCAACTGGTGGAAGTCGGAGTAGAGCAGGATCGGTGACTGGAACAGCACCCGGTGGGCGTGGCCGAAGGTCTCGTTGAAGACGTTCTGCTCGCGACCGATACAGGTGGCGAGCGACATGACGTGGTTCTCCCGCAGCGGGTCGATGGGCGGGTTGGTCACCTGCGCAAACATCTGGCGGAAGTAGTCATAAAGGGTACGAGCGCTGGAGGAGAGCACCGCCATCGGGGTGTCATCCCCCATGGAGCCCACCGCTTCCTGACCATTTTCACCGAGAACCCGGATGATCTGGTCCAGCTCCTCGAAGGAGTAGCCAAACAGCTTCTGATAGGTTTTCAACTGGTCGTCGGCAAATTCGCGGCGGCCGGTCTGGCTGTCGTCCATCTGCTCGAAGGGGACCAGCCGGCGGCAGTGTTTGTCCATCCACTGCTTGTAGGTGTGGCGGCTCTTGAGATCGTCATCGATCTCGAAGCTGGTCCACACCTTGCCGTTGCTGGTATCCACCACGAACAGCTCGCCCGGGCCGACCCGGCCCTTCTCCAGCACTTCGTCCGGGGTGTAGTCCCAGGTGCCCACTTCGGAGGCGAGGGTGATGAACTTGTCCTTGGTGATGACGTAGCGGGCCGGACGCAGGCCGTTTCTGTCAAGCGCGCAGGTGGCGTAGCGGCCATCGGTCATGACGATACCGGCCGGGCCATCCCACGGCTCCATGTGCATGGAGTTGAAGTCATAGAAGGCGCGCAGGTCGTCATCCATGTTCGGGTGCTTTTGCCATGCTGGCGGGATCAACAGGCGCATGGCGCGGAACAGGTCCATGCCACCGGCGAGGAAGAGATCCAGCATGTTGTCGAGACTGGAGGAGTCCGACCCCGTGGTGTTGACGAAGGGGGCCGCTTCCTGCAAATCGGGGATCAGCGGCGTGGCAAACTTGTAGCTGCGCGCCTTGGCCCACTGGCGGTTGCCGGCGATGGTGTTGATCTCGCCGTTGTGGGCCAGATAGCGAAACGGCTGGGCCAGCGGCCAGCGCGGGCTGGTGTTGGTGGAGAAACGCTGGTGGAAAACGCAGATGGCCGCCTGCATACGGATGTCGGCGAGATCCAGATAGAAGCGCGGCAAGTCCACCGGCATGCACAGTCCTTTATAGACGGTGACCAGATTGGAGAGGCTGACCACATAGAAGTAGTCGTCGTTGACGCGCTTTTCGATGCGGCGGCGCACGATATAGAGGCGGCGCTCGAGATCCTTGTCGACCCAGCCGGGCGGGGCGTTGACAAAGACCTGTTCAATGCTGGGCAGGGAGGCTTTGGCAATGGTACCCAGTACGTTGGTATCGACAGGCACCTTGCGCCAGCCGACCAGACTCAGGGTCTCTTTTTCCAGCTCCTCGTCGATGATGTCGCGAGTTGCCTGGGCCAATACGGGGTCAGGGTTGAGAAACAGCATGCCGACCGCATAGTTGCGGCCAAGGTGCCATCCCTTCTCCTCGGCGACAGCTCTGAAGAAGCTGTCGGGTTTTTGCAGCAACAGGCCGCAACCGTCGCCGGTCTTGCCATCGGCGGAGATCCCGCCGCGGTGCTGCATGCGAGCCAATGCTGACATCGCGAGACGGACAAGCTTGTGGCTGGCTTCCCCTTCCATGTGGGCCAACAGGCCGAAGCCACAGTTATCCCTCTCCAGCTTTGGATCATATAGTGACATTGCATTTCTCCCTTGCTCGGCCTTGCATCGCACAGTTATCGTCTGACTGCATAAATTGCGACTGGCTCTTGTGGTTCCGTCTGCCTGACGTGGCGAATCTCCAAACTAATGGGATTTTCGGACGAGGTCAATCGCAGGTCAGGTTTGTTGTCCCAGTTACATTTGCATAACAAAGTGTCGGATTTTAGGTTGTAAACGAGATTAATCACATGATTGCTCTGTGTAAACTGTTATTTTTAGTTAAATGTATCGCCGTTGTGGGGTTCGCTGGTGTACTTAGCGACCGGGGGCGAATGTAGTAATTTTACCAACCAAGCGTTACCGACAGCGGAAGGGATCACATTTTCAATATCGCGGGCTTGCAATTGTGTGGTGTCGGGACTCTTTGAATTTTTCATTGTCCAACAGTAGGTTATCAGGTCTTATCTTCATACGGTCGTTTATTGTTGAAATCATCAACTACCTGAAAAACTCTTTATTTTGCGCATTTTCTCTATATTTATTCAAAATTGACCGGGTATTTATATGTTTTACCCTCTCAGCTAGCTTGATCCAGCTCAGCCCCTGTTTTGTGCAAGCTCGTACAATGGCGCTCCTTTAGCGGAGGTGTCATGCAGTTACACGAACTCGTCAATACATTTGGTCAGGATCTCAAGCAGCGTCACGGCCAGAAGATCCACAAACTCTCCATCCACGGCGCCTTCACTTGCCCGAACCGGGACGGCACCCTGGGCCGCGGTGGTTGCACCTTCTGCAACGTATCCTCCTTCGCCGACGAGTCGGCCCAGCAACTATCAGTGGTGCAACAACTGTTGGCCCGGCGGGACGAAGTCACCCGTGCCAAGCGCTATCTTGCCTACTTTCAGGCCTATACCAGCACCTATGCCGAGGTAGAGTATCTGCAACGGATGTATGAAGAGGCGCTGTCGGTGAGCGACATGGTGGGGCTTTGTGTCGGCACTCGTCCCGATTGCGTGCCGGATGCGGTGCTTGATCTGCTGGCAGGCTATCAGGCCCGGGGTTACGAGGTATGGCTGGAGCTCGGGCTGCAAAGTGCCAACGACAAGACGCTACAACGGATCAATCGTGGCCACGGTTATGCCGCCTATGAGGATGCAGTAAGACGTGCCCATCTGCGTGGGATCAAGGTATGTGCTCATCTGATCGTCGGCCTGCCGGGCGAGGTGCCGATGGACAGCCTCGATACCCTGCATCGCATCGTGGAGACCGGCGTGGAGGGTATCAAGCTGCATCCACTTCATGTGGTTGAAGGCAGTACCCTTGGCAAGGCGTGGCAGGCGGGGCGGCTGGAGGTCTTGACGCTGGAGCAGTATGTGGAAGCCGCTGTCGCCATGATCCAGAACACACCACCCGAGGTGGTATATCACCGTATTTCGGCCTCAGCTCGCCGTCCGACTCTGCTGGCGCCGGTCTGGTGTGAAAATCGTTGGACGGCCATGGCGGACATTGCCAAAGCACTCTCATTGAGCGGTCCGCAAGGCCACGCGTTGGGAAGCCCCTTTATACTTCCTGACCTATAATTGAGTGTAAAGTTATTATTTCACGTAAAACATAGGGTTATATAAAAAGTTCATACCCTAAACTATAGTTTTGGTACGTGCCGGTTGATATCATGGTGCGCCATAATAAATGTCATTATCAATTAACGTCGACATGTCCCCTGCTTACAGTGCTAGCATGGCGCTGGTGAACCGATCTTTTACCCATAACGCACCATGCCGCCATTGTTGCCATGCAGGGGAATATAGGATGAGTGTCGCGATCTATCTGGGCAGGTTTATCCCCTGATCAGGCTCATCGGCGGGAAGACCACCCGGTTTTAGCGTGACTATTGCAGGAAAATATGAGCGTTCAACGCTCGTATCGACCTCATTTATGCAGTGACAGGATGCTATGCAAGCAGAAACAAGTCGTATTGATGAGTTATTGGAGTGTCTGGTCTTCTTGACCCGCTTTTATGGTGTGCCCAACAGCCAGGATGCCCTGACGACCGGGTTGCCACTGGTCTCCGGACGCCTGACTACCGCACTCTTTTGCCGTGCTGCCGAGCGGGGCGGACTGTCGGCCCGGGAAGTGATCCAGCCGCTTGCCGAAATTTCCCCCTTGTTGCTGCCTTGCGTGTTGCAGATGCGCAATGGCGGCGCCTGCATTCTGCTGGAGTGGAATGAAGACAGGAGTCAAGGAAAGGTCATCTTTCCTCAGGCGGGAGATGCGGCCCAGTGGCTCAGTGCGGCCCAGCTGGGTGATGAGTATCTGGGTCGACTGTTTTTCGTCAAAAAGCAGTTCAAGTTCGATGAGCGCTCCCCCAAGGTGCTGGAGACCCGTGACGGGCACTGGTTCTGGAGCACTCTGTTTGAATCTCGTGGCATTTATCGGGACGTACTGATCGCGTCCATCCTGATCAACCTGTTTGCCATCGCCAGCCCGCTGTTCACCATGAACGTCTACGACAAGATAGTGCCCAATCTGGCATTCGATTCCCTTTGGGTGCTAGCCGTCGGGGCCATGGTGGTGTTCACCTTCGATTTCGTGATGCGTCAGCTGCGCAGCTACTTCATCGACATCGCCGGTAAAAAATCGGATGTGCTGTTGTCGGCGAAGATCTTCGCCAAGGTGATGGGCATGCGGATGGAGTCGCGACCGGCCTCGACCGGTGCGTTTGCCAAACATCTGCAGGAGTTCGAATCAGTACGGGAATTTTTTACCTCCGCCACTGTCTCTACCCTCATCGACCTGCCGTTTGCGGTCTTCTTCCTGTTCATCATCTGGATTTTTGCCGGGGTCATGGTGGTGGTACCGATCGTCGCCATGCTGATCCTCATCATTTACAGCTTCTATATTCAGGCGCCGCTCAAGCAGTCCATCGAAGAGGGATCGCGGCTTGCTTCCCAGAAAAACGCCAACCTGATCGAGAGCATTTCAGGCCTCGAGACCGTCAAGATTTTCGGGGCCGAAAGCATGTTCCAGCATCGCTGGGAGCAGGCCGTCTCCCATATCTCGACCTGGGGCGTGCAGACCCGCCGTATCACCAACTCCATGTCTTCGCTGGCCAGTTACATCCAGCAGGTGGTGACGGTGGCACTGGTGATTGTCGGTGTTTATCAGATCTCGGAAGGGCTGGTCACCATGGGGGGCATGATTGCCGCCGTCATGCTGTCAAGCCGTGCCATTGCACCCATGGTGCAGTTGTCGGTGCTCTCCACCCGCTACAACCAGGCCAAGTCCGCACTGGAAATCCTGGAAAAAATCATGGTGACACCGGGTGAGCAGGAAGAGGGCAAACAGTATATCCACCATCCGGTGATCTCCGGTCGGATCGAGTTTGACAATGTATCGTTCAAGTACCCGGGAATGGAAACCAGCACCCTGCACAACATCAATCTGCGGATCGAGCCGGGCGAGAAGGTGGCCATCATAGGCCGGATCGGGGCGGGCAAAACCACGCTCGAGAAGATCTTGATGGGCTTGTATCGGCCCACCGATGGCTCGGTGCGACTCGATGGGTTCGAGCTGGATCAGCTGCCAGCCTCGGTGATCCGGCGCAACATAGGTTGTGTCCCGCAGGACGTGACCCTGTTTTTTGGCTCGGTGCGCGACAACATCATGCTGGGCAATCCGCTGGTGGACGATGTGCGGGTCATGCGCGCCGCCAAACGGGCCGGCGTCACCAATTTTACCAATCGGGATCCCAACGGGCTGGATCGGCAAATCGGCGAAGGGGGCCGCCAGCTCTCGGGTGGTCAGCGTCAGGCCATCCTGCTGGCGCGAGCCTTGCTCAACGACCCCCCCATTCTGGTGATGGACGAACCCACGTCCAACATGGATAACCAGTCCGAGATGCAGGTCAAGCATGAGTTGGCACGATTGGGGCCGGAAACGACCCTGATCCTGATTACTCACAAAACCTCCATGCTCGATGTCGCTTCACGGGTCATCGTGGTTGAGCAGGGGCAGGTGGTGGCCGATGGGCCCAAAGAGGCTGTGCTGCAACAACTGAAAGAGGGCAAGGTGCGTGTGCAGGAGGCGTCCAATGGCTAAGTTTGGACTGTTCAAGAAGGCGCCTTCCGATACCGTATTGCCGGCGCCGGAGCACCTTGAATTCGTCGATGACGGTGCGGCTGCGGTACTGCTGAGTACCCCGACTCGAGCCAGGGCATTGCTGTGGGCCTGCTTCCTGTTTTTCATGAGCGCCATTGTCTGGGCCGCCTGGGCCGAGCTCGATGAGGTCACCGTTGGACAGGGCAAGGTCATCCCTTCCCGTCAATTGCAGGTGATCCAGAATCTGGAGGGGGGGATCGTCAAGGAGATCTTCGTCAAAGAGGGTGACATCGTTGAAAAAGGGCAGCCGCTCTTGCGTATCGATGATACTCGCTTCCGCTCCGATTTTCGTGAACGGGAGCAGGAGCTGGTGACCCTCAAGGGGGATATTGCCAGGCTGCGCTCCGAAATCCAGAGCGTGGTGGTCAAGACCGGTCCCAATCTGGGGTGGCGTGAGCAGGTCGTGGTCGACAAGCAACCCATCGATTTCCCTGATGGTTTCGAAAACGTCTTTGCCGAATATGCGGCTCGAGAAAAATCAGTTCAGGATGAGCGTCTCAACAACTTGAACAACCAGCTCTATATTCTGGGGCAACAGATTGAACAGAAAGAGCAGGAGACCATAGAGCTCAACGCCAAGATCAGGACGGTGGCGCGTAGCGTGGATCTGGCGCGGCAGGAGCTCAATATCAGCCGCCCCTTGGCCAAGGAGGGGATAGTACCTCAGGTCGAGCTGATCAAACTGGAGCGTCAGGTCAACGAAATGCAGGGGGAATTGGAGAGCAACCGGCTGCTTATTCCCAAACTCGATTCCGTGTTGCGGGAGACCATCTCCAAGCGCAACGACATTGCCTTGAAATTCCGGGCCGATTCACAGACCGAGCTCAATGAACGGCAAGGCAAATTGAGCCAGCTGTCCGAAGGCCAGGTTGGGCTGCGGGATCGGGTGGATCGCACCAGCGTCATTGCGCCGCTCAAGGGCACCATCAAGAAACTCAAGATCAACACGCTGGGTGGTGTGGTGCAACCCGGCATGGATCTGATGGAAATTGTTCCGCTGGAAGACACTCTGCTGGTCGAGGCCAAAGTGTCGCCCAAAGATATCGCGTTCTTGCGGCCAGGGCTGGAGGCCGTGGTCAAGATTACTGCCTATGACTTCACAATTTATGGAGGATTACATGGCAAGGTTGAACAGATAAGTGCTGACTCGATCCAGGATGAAGATGGCAATTCCTTTTACCTGGTACGAGTCCGCACCGAGAAAAGTTACTTGGGCGATGAGCTTAACGCACTTCCCATCATCCCCGGTATGTTAGCCAGTGCAGATATTATTACTGGTAAAAAAAGTGTCCTAGACTATTTGCTTAAGCCGATTTTACGGGCAAAGCAGTCGGCACTGAGAGAACGATAAGCCAACAATCTAAAAACAACATGACTGGAGATACCATGAAGAAGACGATTGTTGCCATGTTAGTAAGTGGCGCCGTGCTGTTCCCGGGCCTTACCCAGGCCCAAACACTGGAACAGTCAGTGGCACAGTCACTGGCTACCCATCCCAAAATCAAGGAAGCTTTTGATCTCTATCAGGCGCGACTGTATCAGCATGATGGGGCCAAAGGTGGTTACTATCCCACCATCGATCTGCGCGGCGGTGTCGGCTATGAGAAGACTGACAGCCCGTCAACTCGTGCAGCCGGTGCGAATTCGACCACCATCGATGATTCCATGACCCGTAAAGAGGCCGGTATCAGTCTGCGCCAGATGCTGTTTGATGGTTTCAACGTCAGCAGCAACGTGGCTCGTACCGATGCCGAAGCCAATGCTCAGCGTCTGGCCATGATCTCCGAGGCGGAGAATACAGCCCTGCGCGTGGCTGAGGTTTACCTCAACATGCTGCGTCAGCAGGAGATCCTCGAGCTGTCCAAACAGAACCTGGAAACTCACGAGCAGATCCGCAGCGACATCAGCAAGCGGACCGATTCTGGCTTGGGATCCACGGCAGACCAGACCCAAATTGATGGTCGTGTCGCCAGAGCCTATGCCAATCAGGCGGCTGCCGAAAACAACTACCGGGATGCCGAGAGCGAATTCATCCGGGTAGTCAATGAGATGCCAAAAGATTTGGTACAGCCGGTGCCGGATGCTCAGCTCATTCCGAGCAGCTTGGATGCCGCCTTGAAGACGGCGACCGAGGTGCATCCGACCTTGCTGTCATCCTTGCAGGATATCGAAGCCGCCAAATATCAGCATGAAGGCTCCAAGTCCGGTTTTTATCCCAACGTCACGTTTGAAGTGGATCAGAACTGGAACGAGGACATTGATGCAGTAAAAGGACGCAATGACGATCTGACCGCCATGGTGCGCATGCGTTACAACCTGTTCCGTGGTGGTTCCGATCTGGCGCAGAGCAAGGCGACGTCCGCTCTCTATTCCCAGGCGAAAGATATTCATATGAATGCTTTCCGTCAGGTTGAAGAGGGAACCCGCCTGGCCTGGAACGCCAAAGAGTCTTTGACCAAACAGAAGACCTTCCTGAAAGAGCACGTGGATGCCAGCTATGACACCGTACAGGCCTACAAGAAGCAGTTCGGATTGGGCCAGCGTACCTTGCTGGACGTACTGAACACCGAGAACGAACTGTTTGAGGCCCGTCGCAGCTACATCACGGCCGAGTACGACTCCTTGTTGGCGGATTATCGGATCCTCAATGCCACTGGCAGTCTGCTCAATGCGTTTAATGTGAAGCAGCCGGCCGATTGGCAAGCTAAACAGTAATGGAGTGCGCATCAGGTTTGATGCGGGTGAAAGGGATGGCTGCAGCCGGGCTGCCGCCATCCCTTGTCTCTGACGGCCACTTCTGGCCAGCGTTGTAACAGCCAGTGGAT
>CAMFLW010000033.1 GCA_945957575.1 uncultured Aeromonas sp.
CTGGCATCGCGGAACAGATAGTTCTCGCCGCCCAGGTGCTTGACCAGTTTCCCTTCCAGCGTGGCCCAGCTGTCATCGGCCAGATCTTTAAGTTGAGCAACGGAAACCTTGTTCTGCTCTTGCGGGCCGGTATAGGCCGCCATGGCAAAAGAGGAGACAGACATCAGGGTCAACAGTCCGATTACGCTTGCGCTTGCCTTGTTCATTACATACTCCTGTCGTTGGTATGAGGGCATTGTGCCGTGCAGGGCGTGAAGCAAGCGTGAAAGAAATAGGCAGGTGTGATGGTCTGTTTTGTGAGCGCAAGCAATTTCATTGGTGGCGGAACATGTGTGATTTCATCGGGAACTGTAATCTGTTGCCTGCACCAGAAGTCAGTGGCAACACAGACCCTTCCCATGGCGGTCGCCACTCGAGGAGAAGTCCGCAGGTCTCACCTGCTTAATCGAAGCGTGGTGAAGAACATCATGCCACATAGGCGTTTGAACTCATTTAAGTCTCATCGGTAACCACGTGCCGCTTTGGGCCAGCATGCTTTTGACCCTGCCTCACCTCCTCGGCTTCATAAAAAGCATCGTTTTAGGTCACATGCAGTTCAAATATCAAACGCTTGTTGCTGTTTTTGTAACGTGGTTACGTTAAATTATTTTTGTTAATTGATATCAGTGGTTTGAAAATAGGCTAACGTTGATACGTTGCGATCGCTTTTGGGTGGTTGCACCTATAAGACGAGTTGATATCAATCAACCTCCTCCTACATAAAGTTGCAGAGGCTCAGACATGAAAAAATCATTGATTACCTTGCTGGTTACCGGTTTGCTCGCGGCCAACGCCCAGGCTGCCGGTCAAGACAACACCTGGTATGGCGGTGCCAAACTGGGTTGGTCCAACTTCTATGGCATTGATGAGAGCAATGCCCTGACCCTTGGCAATGAGACCAACGATGCCCTGGGTGCCGGTGTGTTTGGTGGCTACCAGATCAATCAGAACCTGGGTTTGGAGCTGGGTTACGACTACCTGGGCAAATATAAATACGACGCAGTGAAGAGCGGAACTGCTTTCAGCGATGAGGTGACTGCACAGCTGGCTCAGTTGACCCTCAAACTGGGTTTCCCGGTGACCGATAGCCTGGACCTCTATGGCCGCGTTGGTGGTGGTTATGGTTGGACTGATACCAAGGGCGATGTCTACACAGATGACAGTCGCTTTGTCATGGTTGGCGCACTGGGTGCTGAGTATGCCTTCAATCGTGATTGGGCCGCCCGTCTTGAGTATCAATATACGACCCCTTACGGCGACCGTGATGACACCGGCGTGAGAATGGACAACGGCCTGCTCTCGCTGGGCGTCGTCTATCGCTACGGTCAGGTAGCGCCGGTTGTCGCGCCAGCCCCTGCTCCGGCACCTGCTCCCGAGCCTGTTGTTGTCGAGAAGCAGTTCACCCTGAGCTCCGACGTGCTGTTTGACTTCAACAAGGCAACGCTGAAGCCGAAAGCCAGCGAGGCGCTGGACAACCTCTACAGCCAGATTGAGTCTGCGCGTCCGAAGGATGGCGTCGCCACCGTGATCGGTTACACCGACCGCATTGGCTCTGACTCCTACAACCAGAAGCTCTCCGAGCAGCGTGCCCAGACCGTTGCCAACTATCTGGTTGGCAAAGGGATCCCGGCCAGCAAGGTCAATGTGGAAGGGCGTGGCAAGGCTTCCCCGGTTACCGGCGACAGCTGCGTCAGCAAGTCCAAGCGCGAGCTGATCGTCTGCCTGGCTCCGGATCGCCGTGTCGAAGTGAAAGTGGAAGGGGTCACAGAGGCCCAGCAGTAATCGTCTGACTGGTGCCGCCGTGGTTTCCCCCTGGCGGCATCGGTAAGAGATGAAGAAAAGCCAGTCAGTGATCTGACTGGCTTTTCTATTGGGGAAGATCCGGCAATTCGACGGCTCTCAGGAGGGAAGTGGCATGACCCTGTTACGGCCAAGCTCTTTGGCCTTGTAGAGCAGTTTGTCGGTGCGTTCGACCAGACAGTCAGCACTCTCCTGACCGTTGAACTCGCCCACGCCGAACGAGGCGGTGATGTGGTCGATGCGTCGGCCCGATTTGCGATCCAGAATCGACATCCGTTCGATGGCGCGGCGCATGCTCTCTGCCATCTGTCGGGTCAGTGCCAGATTGCGATGGGGAACCAGCATGGCGAACTCTTCGCCACCCAGTCGATAGGCGGTCACGCCCTCCTTGCAGGCATCGCGCAGCCGTTTGCTGAAGGCGCGCAGCACCTGATCGCCAAGCAGGTGACCATATTCATCGTTGAAGTTCTTGAAGCGGTCGATGTCGGCGAGGATCAGCGAGAAGGGCTGCTGGCTGCGGATCAGGCTCTCCAAATCAAGGTCAAAGGCACGCCGGTTGAGCAGGCTGGTGAGGGCATCCTCGTTGGCCAGCTTGCGGGTCTCGTTGAGTGCGGCGCGCAACTCCTTGATCTCCTTCTCGGCATTGCTGAGCTGGTTGC
This sequence comes from uncultured Aeromonas sp., assembly GCA_945957575.1. Lineage (GTDB taxonomy): Bacteria > Pseudomonadota > Gammaproteobacteria > Enterobacterales > Aeromonadaceae > Aeromonas. The sequence goes on from CAMFLW010000033.1 coordinate 2,499, forward strand.
GAAAGTGCATGGTGGACATCCGTACATCCCGCGACTCGCGCACCAGTTCCCGCAGGATCCCCATGGTGTCTTCCAGGCTGAAGCCTTCGTCGTCGATGCGGCTCAGCTTGTCGAAACTCTTGTCGAGCATCTCCTGAAACATGCCGGTATCCGAGATGGCATCCTGCATGGAGTGGCCCAGCTCGTTGGCCATGGCGGCGAGGTTGAGCTTCATCGCCTCCATCTGCTTCTCGTCCTGAGCCGCCAGATATTGGTGGTAGAGGCGCTCGCAGGTGGTAAGAGAGCAGGTGCCCTGCAGCTTGACCGCCTGATCGATCGCCTGATTGAGCTCGGGCATGCTGGCCGAGACATAGTTGTACCAGAGATGGTAATTGTCCGGCGTAGTGGGGATCTGGTACTTGATCATCAGGGGAACCGCCTGCTTGAGATAGGCGGCAGATTGGGCAAATGTGTCCTTACTCATGAGTTCTGTGTCTCATCATGCCAGCGAACTGAAGATAGTATGACAGAGAGATTGGCCAAAAGGCAGCCGATGGATGCCATTCGCCCCCCCCTCCGATATAATGGCACCGTTACCACCTACCCTAAGGCCTGCTTATGTCTCAAAAAGATCCTTTCCTCGAACGCGAGGCCGAAAAATACGAGAATCCCATCGCCAGTCGCGAGATGATCCTCGACCTCATCAAGGGCCACGAAAAACCCATGTCACGGGAAGAGCTGGCCAAGGTCCTCAAGCTGACGGAAGAAGAGCCACTGGAAGCCCTGCGTCGCCGTCTGCGTGCCATGGAGCGCGATGGACAGCTGGTCTTCACGCGCAACCAGTGTTATGCCCTGCCGGATCGCCTGAATCTGGTGAAAGGCTACGTACTCGGCCACAAGGATGGCTTCGGTTTCCTGCGTCCCGAGGGTGGTGGCCCGGATCTGTTCCTCAACAACCGCGAAATGCAGCGTCTGATGCACGGCGACTATGCGCTGGTGCAGCCGACCGAAATCGACCGCAAGGGGCGCCAGGAGGCGCGTCTGGTACGGCTGCTCAAATCCCGTGAAGCGGACATCGTCGGCCGCTACTTCGTCGAGAACGGCGTTGGTTTCGTGGTACCGGATGACAGCCGTATCGGCCAGGACATCATCATCCCGGAAGGGGAGAATAAGGGGGCTCGCCAGAGCCAGGTCGTGGTCGTGCGCATCAACCAGCGCGCCACAGCCCGCTTCAACGCGGTCGGTACCGTCTTGGAAGTGCTGGGCGAAAACATGGCGCCCGGCATGGAGATCGAAATCGCCCTGCGTACCCACGGCATTCCGCACACCTGGCCGGAAGAGGTGACCAAAGAGGTCTCCGGTCTCGGCGAGCAGGTGCCGGAGAAGGCCAAAGAGGGTCGTATCGACCTGCGCGCCCTGCCGCTGGTGACCATCGACGGGGAAGATGCCCGTGACTTCGATGACGCCGTCTTTTGTGAAGCCAAGCGTGGTGGCGGCTGGCGCCTGTGGGTCGCGATTGCCGACGTCTCCGCCTACGTAAAGCCGGGCACAGCCCTCGACACCGAAGCCTATCAGCGCGGCAACTCGGTCTACTTCCCCGAGTTCGTGGTGCCCATGCTGCCAGAGGTGCTCTCCAACGGCCTCTGCTCGCTCAACCCGCAAGTTGACCGTCTCTGCATGGTATGCGAGATGACCATCTCCGCCGCTGGCCGCATGTCCGGCTACAAGTTCTACGAAGCGGTGATGAACTCCCATGCCCGACTGACCTACACCAAGGTGGCGGCGATCCTCGACGGGGATCCCAAGCTGCGTCAGCAGTATGATCCGCTGGTGGGTCATATCGAGGAGCTGAACAACCTCTACAAGGCGCTCAAGCATGCCCGTCATCAGCGCGGCGCGGTGGAGTTCGAGAGTGAGGAGACCCGCTTCATCTTCAACGCCCAGCGCAAGATCGACCGCATCGTGCCGCTGGTGCGCAACGACGCCCACAAGATCATCGAAGAGTGCATGATCCAGGCGAACGTGGCAGCCGCCCGTTATATCGAGAAGAACGAAGCTGCCGCCCTGTTCCGGGTGCACGACCGTCCGGGCGAAGAGCGTCTGACCGGTTTCCGCGACTTCCTGGCCGAACTGGGTCTGGAGCTCAAGGGCGGTCTCGAGCCCGAGCCGAAGGATTTCGCCGAGCTGGCTGCCAAGTTTGAAGGGCGCCCGGATGCGGAGCTGCTCTCCACCATGCTGCTGCGCTCCATGCGTCAGGCCATCTATCAGGCCGACAACATCGGTCACTTCGGTCTGGCCCTGAAGTCCTACGCGCACTTCACCTCGCCGATCCGTCGTTACCCCGACCTGATCCTGCACCGCGCGATCAAGTATCAGACCGCCAAGGAGCAGCAGGCCAACCTGCGCCACAAGTGGACGCCGAGCGGTGGTTACCACTACCAGCTGGAAGAAGTGGATCCGATGGGCGAGCACTGCTCCATGACCGAGCGCCGTGCCGACGATGCCACTCGCGATGTGGCCGACTGGCTCAAGTGCGAGTACATGCTGGATCACGTGGGTGACGAGTTCGACGGCGTCATCGCCAGCGTCACCGGCTTTGGCTTCTTCGTACGTCTGGCCGAGATCCACATCGACGGTCTGGTGCACGTCAGCACCCTCACCAACGACTACTACCAGTTCGACCCCCTGCACCAGCAGCTGATCGGCGAGAACTTCCGCCGCCGCTACCGTCTGGGCGACAAGGTGCGGGTCAAGGTGATGGGCGTCAATCTGGACGATCGCAAGATCGACTTCGTGATGGTGGAAGAGCCCCTCAAGATCACCGGTAAGAACGCCAAGCAGGCGGTTCGCAAGATGGCCGAGATCAAGAAGGAGAAGGCCAAGAGCGCCGAGCGCCACGAAAAGCGCAAAGAGAAAGATGGCAAGGAGAGCGGCAAACCCGCCAAGGGTGGCCGTGCCAAACCCAGCAACAGACGACCGGGCAAAAAAGCTCGCGATAAGGTGAAGGCCAAGGGGTAAGCCCTTCGGCCTATGGCTTGGGTCCGGCGACCCGGGGATAGGCTGTAACGGGCTGATGGCCCCGCGTTATCTTCACCTGCTCCCGATAGTCCCGGAGACGAAAAAATCCGAATCCTGTTAGCGGGGGGGCGGATTTTTATGGTCTGCGAAAAGGGGGGGGCTTAGATGCTGGGCGGAGCTCGGCCAAGAGCCATGCCTATGGCTAGGCAAACCCATTGAGCCTGGGGGATGGCTCGGCACCCCAGGGTTGAATTCCACCTTGCCAAGGGTGGGATAACTCCGAGAGCGTAAGCAAAGCGCGACTGCCGACCGGCAGGCGCGCTTTTTCTTTTCCGGGGAGCCGTGAGAGCAAAAAGAAAAGCCGTCCCGGTTGGGGACGGCCTTTGGCTGGGATGCCATCGGCTGGCTTAACGCTTGCGCAGCAGGCGCAGGGCGTTGGCGGTGACCAGGGCGGTGGCGCCGGTATCGGCCAGCACCGCAATCCACAGGCCGGTGATGCCGAGCAGGCTGGTGACCAGGAAGATGGCCTTGAGCCCCAGCGCCAGCGCTATGTTCTGGTGGATGTTGGCCAGTGCCGCGCGGGAGAGCCGGATCATGGCGGCGACCCCGCCGAGCTGGTTGTGGGTCAGCGCCGCATCGGCGGTCTCCAGCGCCACGTCGGTGCCGCCCCCCATGGCGATGCCGATGCTGGCCCGCTTCATGGCCGGCGCGTCGTTGATGCCATCGCCGATCATCGCGACCTTTTGCGTCAGGCCGAGCTTGGCGATCTCATCGACCTTGCCCTCCGGCAGCAGGCCGGCGCGCCAGCCCATGCCCAGCTCGCCGGCGATCGCCTCGGCGGCGCGGGGGTTGTCACCGGTCAGCATGATGCTGTTAAGCCCGAGTCGGTTGAGCTCTTGCAGCGCGGCGGCGGCCTCCGGCCGGATCTGATCCCGCAGCGCCAGCAGGGCCACCGGCAGCGCCTTGTCGCCGCTGCTCTGGCAGAGCACGACCACCGTCTTGCCCTGCCGCTCCTGCGAACCAATCCGGGTCTGTTGTTCCATATTCAGGGTCGCCACCCGGCTCGGAGCCAGCAGTTGCCACAGCTCGCCGTTGATGCGCCCTTCAACACCCATGCCCGGCAGGGCGCGCAGATCGCGGGCTTCTACCTGTGCCAGCCCCTGCTCGTTGGCGGCGGCGACCACGGCGCGAGCCAGCGGGTGGTGGGAGCCCTGCTCGATGGCGGCAGCCAACGTCAGCAGTTCGCCATTGCTCTGACCATTGAGACTCACCAGTTCGGTCAGCTGCGGCTTGCCCAGGGTCAGGGTGCCGGTCTTGTCAAAGGCGACGGTGTCGATATGGGCCAATCGCTCCAGCGCGGCACCACCCTTGATCAGCGCCCCCTGACGGGTGGCCGCGGCCAGTGCGGAGGTAACCGCTGCCGGGGTGGAGATGACCAGCGCGCAGGGGCAGCCGATCAGCAGCAGCGCCAGACCACGATAAACCCACTCGTCCCAGCTCTGGCCGAACAGCAGCGGCGGCACCAGCACCACCAGCAGGGCAACCAGCATCATGGCCGGGGTATACCAGCGGCTGAAGCGGTCGATAAAGCGCTCGATGGGAGCGCGCTGGCTCTCGGCCTCCTCGATGAGGTGCAGAATGCGGTCGATGGCGTTGTTGCCGGGCTCGGAGACGACTTCAAGACGCAGCACCCGATCGGCAGCCAGACTACCGGCCGGCACCTTGTCACCCTGACGGCGTTCCACCGGAATGGATTCACCGGTCAGGGCGCTCTCGTCAAATGCACCGAGTTCATCGAGCAGGCGGGCGTCGGCAGGTAGACGGGCACCCGGGGCGATTTCGATGATATCGCCGGGACGCAGCTCATCGGCGCCGACCTCTTCCCGTACCTCGCCCTCGGCAGTGATGCGGATCCGCAGCGCCTTGTCAGGCACCAGCGCCATCAGGGCGGTGACACCGGCACGGGCGCGTCCGGCGGCGTAGGCCTCCAGATGTTCACCCAGCATAAAGAGCAGCAGCACCATGGCCGCTTCGGCGGTTTCGCCGAGGAACAGGGCGCCCACGGCGGCGACCGTCATCAGGGTCTCGATGGCGAAGGGGGAGCCGCTTTTGGTCAGCGCCCACGCCTTGCGGGAGATGGGCCACAGCCCCCACAGGGTTGCCAGGGTAAACAGCAGCTTACCGATTTCGCTCGGTAGCAGGGCTGCGGCCAGCATCAGGCTGGCCAGTGACAGGGGCTGCCAATATTTGCACAAGGTGGTCAGCGGCGGGCTTTGGCGTGTAGCTCCCTTTGTGATTATGTGGGCTGTGCTGGCCTGAGCTCCCTTGAGCTGGAAACCGGCGGCCAGCACGGCGGCGGTGACGGGATCGGGGGAGAGACCAGGGGCCAGATCCACCACCAGCTTCTCAGTGGCAAACAGCACGCGCACCTGCTGCACGCCGCTCACCCGGCTGACGGCTGTCTCGATCTTGCGGGCGCAGCTGGGGCAATCCATCCCCAACACCTGCCAGCTATGGCGGCTGTTGCCTTGCGCAGGCGCAACCAGCGGGTCGGCAGGTGGCATATCGTGCTCATGCTCGTGAGCTGGTGATAAGGAGGCGCTGCAGCAAGCTTGATCGTGACAGCCTCCTCGGGGAGGCTCTTCATCCCCGGGGGATTCATTGCCGTCACGGGATGCGTGCTCATGAGGCGTCTGGGTTGAACAGCAACTGACGGGCGTGGTGTTGTCGCAGCAGTGGCTATCGTGGTGATGTTCACTCTGGCCGGAGGCCGCCTTGCTGACGGCCTTGATGGGGGCCGCAGCATGCTGGGTGGAGCAGCAGGATTTGCTCATGGTGTGTTCCTCTTGGCAGGATCCCGCCCCTGCGGGATCCTGAATAACTGAGGCAAGTGTAAACCTTGGTGTTATATCCAAGGTCAACCCCCTTTTTATCGCGTTGATGGTTCGGCCGGGGAGGCGCCATTTTTCCCGCATATCCTTGTGGTTGGCGGGTGTTTGTATATCCCGAGCACGCCTATACTGGGAGGCCTGATTTTTACAACACCAATAAAGGACATGACACATGAGCAACTCAGTCACTCTGCAAGGCAACCCGGTTTCCGTCGCTGGCCACTTCCCGCTTGCCGGTGAGCAGGCCAAGCCCTTCGCTCTGGTCGCCAAGGATCTCTCCGACCTGACCCTGGCGAGCTTCGCCGGTCAGCGCAAGATCCTGAACATCTTCCCGAGCGTCGATACCCCGACCTGCGCCACCTCGGTGCGCAAGTTCAACGAACAGGCCAGCGCCCTGAACAACACCGTCGTACTCTGCATCTCCGCCGATCTGCCGTTCGCCCAGTCCCGCTTCTGTGGTGCTGAAGGGCTGGACAAGGTGGTGACCCTCTCCACCCTGCGTGGCACCGCCTTCCTGCAGGATTACGGTGTAGCCTTCTCCTCCGGCCCGCTGGTAGGTCTGGCTGCCCGCGCCATCGTGGTGCTGGATGAAGAGAACAAGGTGCTGCACAGCGAGCTGGTCGCCGAAGTGGCCGACGAGCCAAACTACGCCGCCGCGCTGGCCGTGCTGTAACGCAGGTTGATGTGATTGCCTGACGGCCAGCCCTGTTTACAGGGCTGGCCGTTTTTATATCCGTCATGTGGTGAGACAGATCACCTGTGGTCCTCTGAGCCAACTTCTTTTACTTATGAGGTCTGGCTGGCTAGACTTCGCCTCCACCTCTTCATTCAGCCGATATCTGTGTAACGCCATGACCTTTAACGAACTCGCCCTCACGCCCTCCCTGCTGGCAGCGCTGTCAACCGACCTCAAGCACCCGACTCGGGTGCAGCAACTGGCCATCCCTGCCGTGCTGGCAGGACGGGATCTGCTGGCGCTGGCCCGCACCGGCAGTGGCAAGACCCTGGCGTTCGGGCTGCCGTTGCTGCAGCGGCTGGATCCCGCCATGTCAGAGGTGCAGGGTGTCGTGCTGGTGCCGACCCGCGAGCTGGCCGCACAGGTGAGCGGCGCACTGCAAGGCTTTGCCGACGAGCTGAAAGTGCGGCTGGTGACTCTGTGTGGCGGAGTTGCGCAGGAGCAGCAACAGGCCGAGCTGGCGCTGGGGCCACAGCTGCTGGTGGCAACGCCGGGACGGTTGCGGGATCTGCTGGGTCAGCAGTTGTTGACGCTGGCCGGATTGCGCACCCTGGTACTGGATGAGGCGGATCGCCTGCTGGAGATGGGTTTCTGGCCTGACATCCAGTGGCTGATGAACGGCATGCCGGTCGAGCGCCAGACCCTGCTCTTTTCTGCCACCCTGCCGGGCGAGCTTGAGGAGTTGGCGGCCAGCCTGCTGAAGGAGCCGGAGAGGGTGGAAGCGGATCCCCGCAACAGCGTGGCCGACGATATCGAAGAGCAGCTCTATCTGGTCAACAAGAGCAGCAAGGTGCCGGTGCTCATCAGCCTGCTCAAGACTCACGAGTGGCCGCAGGTGCTGGTCTTTATCAGTGCGCGGGATGATGCGGACGGGGTGGCCCGCAAGCTGGCCAAGGCAGGCATTGCGGTGGTTGCACTCCATGGCGAGAAGGAGCAGGCGGTGCGCGAGCAGGCTCTCGCTGATTTCAAGGCAGGCAAAATTCGGGTGCTGGTCGCCACCGATCTGATGGCGCGCGGCATCCATGTGGAGGCGTTGCCGGTGGTGATCAACCTGGATCTGCCCGCCAGCGCCCCCGTCTATGTGCACCGCATCGGTCGTACCGCCCGGGCCGGACGCAGCGGGCTGGCTATTTCGCTCACCTGCCATGGCGAGGCCGACACCCTGGCGGCGATCCGCTCCCTCACCGGCCGCGAGCTGCCGTTGGCCGAGCTCGCCGACTTCCCGGTGACCGATCTGCCAGCCACTGGCGAGCGCAAGCGTCCGCCGCGGGACAAGCAGGCCAATCGCCGTACTCAGGCTAAACGCAGCGTCAAGCAGTTCAAGGGCAAGACTCCACGCAGTTGACCGTCAGGCTCTGGCCAGCGGATAGGTGAAGAGGGCCAGATGAGCGAAGTTGAAAGCGAGGTGGCGCTGCAGGTGGCCCCGCAAGAGGGCTTGGCAAGCTGCAAGATGCCGGACAGGCGTTGTCCTGCCAAAGCTGAGCTGGATGGTGAATACTGCCCTGTCCCCTTATATCGGTAGGTAGGGGTAATATTGGTACGCCTCTGTAGCAAAATGGCTGCACCTTAGCGAGGCGTCGGCCAACCAGACTGGGTTATCCTGGCCAGCCCTCTATACTGAGCAGGGGAGTAGAAAGGGGGTGGCGATGAAGCACTATATCTGGTTGTTATTTGCTTGGTGTACCTGGTTGCAGGCTGCACCCTTGCTGCTGGTGACCGGTGAATTCACACCCTATACCGGTAAGGCGCTGCCCGGTGGCGGCGAGACCACTCGGCTGGTGACCACCTTGCTGCAAGAGGCTGGATATCCGGAACTCAAGGTCGACTACTTGCCCTGGCCCCGGGCTTATCAGTTGACGCTGCAGGGGGATGTGGCCGCGACGTTTCCTTATGCCTGGACTGCGGAGCGCGCCAAGCTCTTCTATTACAGCGCCCCCATCCATATCGATCGCCTCTCCTGGTTTACCTTCAAGGGAAGCGATGCGGTGGTGGATGGTCGCTGGCAGGGGCTGCGAGTCTGCATTCCGGAAGGGTGGAGCACTAGCCATGCCGATATGGCGATTGCACGTTTCAACATGTCGTTGCAACAGCCCAAAAGCCTGGAGCAGTGTCTGAAGCTGTTGGAACGCAAGCGGGTGGACCTGCTGCCGATGAACGAGACAGTAGTGGCCGATGCCAGCATGAAGGTGTTCGGAGACCCGCACTATTTGCAGGTTTTGCCCTATTTTCGCCAGAACGACACTTTTTACCTCATTATTTCTCGCCGTTACCCCGGGGGCCGTGAATTGATGGACAAGTTCAATGAGGCCCTTGCGGCTGTACGCGCCAGCGGCCGTTATGAACAGCTGGTGTCCAGAGTAGATGCCAAAACGACACGCAAATAGAAAGCCGGAGCAGTGGCTCCGGCTTTGTTCATTCAGGGGCGCGATTAGCGGCCTGATTCGGCGATGACGCGGGCGATGATGTCGGCGCGCTGGTTGGCATCCAGCTCACCCAACGCGATCAGGCCAGCCTTGAAGATGACGTTCTTCGGCAGGCTGACATCATCCAGGGTGGTGATTGCTTCAACGTGCATGCCGTTCAGACGGCTGGCATCGCGCGGGCTCAGGTTGACCTGAGTGTTCAGCACCTGCTTGCCCTTTTTCTTGGGTTGGGCGGGTTTCTTCGGTTGATCCTGCTCGTCTTCCGGCAGCTCGTCATCAAAATCGTAAATAGACATAGTCAATCCTGTTGGTTTGGATGGTCGACCGCAGTGGCCGACCAGAATAAGCGAAACGGGGGTCAATCAGCCCATATCCTCGTTGCGGATAAAGGCGTGCCAGGAGGTGAGCACCTGGGCAAAGTCTTCCAGCCCGCACATGGCCAGCTGTTCATCATCGTAGTAGGCGAGATCGTCGAGATCCTCGCCCAGTTCGATATTGAGGACGTTGGCCTTCACCTCCGCCTCTTCGTGGGTCAGCAGCAGGGAGTAATCCCCGCCGGTGAGCCGGTATTCGGTGCGACTCCGACTGGATAGCTGGTCGATGATGGCGAAGAGCTCGTCAATCTTCTCCTCATCTTTGCCCACTTCGTCGATCAGCCACTGGCCGATGGCTTCATGGCCCATGGAGAAGCGGGCGCGATAACCACCGAACGGGTCGCGGCGAAATTCATAATCCATAGCGCACTCCAAATCGGGGGGATGGGCCTGCACGAAGCCGTGGTGGCAGCACCAAATCCTGCTCCATGGCGGGCTCACATCGGGTAAAGTGGCCTATTCTAGCGATCCCCCTCTCGCTTGTCTTGATGATGTGGCATCTTTGCCCCGCAGCAGGCGCTTTCCTGCGGGTTGCCGAGTCCCTTCTTTGGAGATGTTATGCAGCTAAACGATACCCTGGCGCGCCAGATTGTGAGCCGGGCGATGAAGATCCTGTCGTTCTCGGTCAACGTGATGGATGAACACGGTCTCATCATTGCGTCCGGCAATCCGGAGCGGCTCCATCAGCGTCACGAGGGGGCCGTGCTGGCGCTGACAGAGAACCGGGTGGTGGAGATCAGCGAAGCGACCGCCCGCGAGCTCAAGGGGGTGCGCCCCGGCATCAACCTGCCCATCGCCTATCAGGGGGAGCTGCTGGGGGTCATCGGTATCTCCGGCGATCCGGACATCGTTCGAGCTTACGCCGAGCTGGTGCGAATGACTGCCGAGCTGATCCTGGAGCAGGCGGCGCTCACCGAACAGCTGCAGTGGGACAAGCGCCACAAGGAGGAGCTGGTGCTGCAGCTGATCCGCGGCGAGGGGCGGGTCGATCAGCTGCAGCAGGCGGCCCGTTTCCTCGGGCTCGATCTCGGCCAGCCGCGAGTGGTGGCGGTGCTGGCACTGGAGGAGAGCGATCCGGCCCGGCTGCGAGAGCTGGTACATCTGCTGGAGAACCCGGAGCGGGACAATCTGGTGGCCATCAACGGTCTTGACGAGATAGTGGTGCTAAAACCGGCCCAGCTCAGCGACGGCCTCTGGCAATCGGCGCAGGAGCGCAGCCGCATCAAGCTGCTGCTGGCACGCATCCCCCACTTCAAGGTGCGGATCGGGGTGGGGGATTATTTCGCCGGGATCGACGGGCTGGCACGCTCCTACCAGACGGCGCGCGATACATTGCGCCGTGGCATGCGCCAAGCGCCGTGCAAGCAGGTCTACTTCTTCGAGGATTACCGCTTGCCTGTGTTGCTCGGCAGTCTGGCGGACTCCTGGCAGGCGGATCAGCTGCGCACACCGCTGCAGAAACTGGCCCGGGAAGATGGCAAGGGGGCGCTGCAGAAGACCCTGCGCCAATATTTCTTGCAGGATTGTGATCTGCATCGCTGTGCCGAAGCCTTGTTCATTCACCCCAATACCCTGCGTTACCGGCTAAGCCGGATCGAGCAGATAACCGGATTGAATTTCAACAAGTTAGACGACAAATTTTTGCTCTATCTCGGCCTTAATCTCGATTTGTGATTGTTCAAATAGACAAATAAACCCTGTTTGATGACGTAATATTTGGCCATTTTGCCAAAGCATTCTGATTGCAGATCTCCATAATGGCGGCCATTCACTCCCATTGAAGGTGTCCGTCATGATCCCGGTTACTGCCCTTGGCGCCATCGCGGCGCTCTCCATCGCCATCTTCCTCATTCTGAAGAAGGTTCCGCCCGCTTACGGCATGATCGTCGGCGCGCTCGCTGGCGGCCTGATCGGCGGCGCCGATCTCAGCCAGACCGTCGCCCTGATGATCGGCGGCGCCCAGGGGATCACCACTGCGGTGATGCGGATCCTGGCGGCCGGCGTACTGGCCGGCGTGCTGATCGAATCGGGTGCGGCCACCACCATCGCCGAGACCATCGTCAAGAAACTGGGTGAGACCCGCGCCCTGCTGGCGCTGGCGCTGGCGACCATGATCCTGACTGCGGTCGGTGTATTCGTGGACGTGGCAGTCATCACGGTGGCGCCCATTGCGCTGGCCATCGCCCGCCGTGCCGACCTCTCCAAGGCGGCCATCCTGCTGGCGATGATCGGTGGCGGCAAGGCGGGCAACGTCATGTCACCCAACCCCAACGCCATCGCGGCTGCGGATGCCTTCCACCTGCCTCTGACCTCGGTCATGGCGGCCGGCATTATCCCGGGCCTGTTTGGTCTGGTGATGGCTTACTGGCTGGCCAAGCGTCTGAACAACAAGGGCAGCAAGGTTGCCGCTGACGAGGTGGTGAGCTTCGAGGGCACCAAACTGCCGGGCTTTGCCGCCGCCATCAGTGCGCCGCTGGTTGCCATCCTGCTGCTGGCCCTGCGCCCGGTCGCCGGTATCGTGGTGGATCCGCTGATTGCGCTGCCGCTCGGTGGTCTGGTCGGTGCCCTGATGATGGGCAAGTTCAGCAAGGTGAACCAGTTTGCGGTCTCCGGTCTCTCCCGCATGGCGCCGGTGGCCATCATGCTGCTGGGTACCGGTACTTTGGCGGGCATCATTGCCAACTCCGGCCTGAAGGATGTATTGATCAGCGGCCTGACCGCCTCCGGCCTGCCTTCTTACCTGCTGGCCCCCATCTCCGGTGCTTTGATGTCGCTGGCAACCGCCTCGACTACCGCCGGTACCGTAGTGGCTTCCAACGTATTCAGCTCCACCCTGCTTGAACTGGGGGTCAGTGCGCTGGCGGGGGCCGCCATGATCCATGCCGGTGCCACCGTGTTTGACCATATGCCCCACGGCTCCTTCTTCCATGCCACTGGCGGCAGCGTCCACATGGGCGTGGGTGAGCGTCTCAAGCTCATCCCTTACGAAACCGCAGTCGGTCTGACCATTGCAGCTGTCTCTACCCTGATGTTTGGCGTGTTTGGCCTCGCCTAAGGAATTGATATGAAAATTGTTATTGCCCCCGATTCATTCAAGGAGAGCCTGAGCGCCATGGCGGTGGCTGATGCCATCGAGGCCGGTTTCAAACAGGTGTTGCCAAACGCCACCTACGTCAAATTGCCGATGGCCGATGGCGGCGAGGGCACGGTGCAGTCGCTGGTCGATGCCACCGGTGGCCGCATCCTCCCGGTCGAAGTGACGGCCCCCCTTGGCAACAAGGTACAGGGTTTTGTCGGCCTGCTGGGCGATGGCCAGCGCGCCGTTATCGAGATGGCCGCCGCCTCCGGTATCCATCTGGTCGCTCCCGAGCAGCGCAATCCGCTGCTCACCTCCAGCTTCGGTACCGGCGAGCTGATCCTGGCCGCACTGGAGATGGGGGTGAAGCACCTCATTCTCGGTATTGGCGGCAGCGCCACCAATGACGGCGGTGCCGGTATGATCCAGGCGCTCGGTGGCAAGTTGCTCAAAGCCGATGGCTCAGCCATCGAGCTGGGTGGCGCCGGTCTTGCCGAACTCGCGACCATCGACCTGAGCGGTCTGGACCCGCGTCTGGGCGAGCTGGTTATCGAGGTGGCGTGCGATGTGAATAACCCGCTGTGCGGCCCGAAAGGCGCCTCCGCGGTGTTTGGCCCGCAGAAGGGGGCGACCCCGGAGATGGTGCCGCAACTCGATGCCAACCTTGCCCGTTATGCCGACTGCATCGAGCAGGCCCTTGGCAAGCAGGTGAAGGATATTCCGGGGGCGGGCGCCGCCGGTGGCATGGGGGCCGCGCTGGTCGGTCTGCTCGGTGCCGAGCTCAAGCCCGGTATCCAGATCGTCATCGAAGCCCTGAAACTGGCCGATGAGGTGGCCGATGCGGATCTGGTCATTACCGGTGAAGGTCGTATCGACAGCCAGACCATCCACGGCAAGACGCCAATCGGTGTCGCACGCTGTGCCAAGCAGTTCGGCAAGCCGGTGATCGGTATCTCCGGCTGTCTGACCGATGATTGCGGCGTGGTGCACGAGCACGGGCTGGACGCGGTGTTCGCCGTGGTCAACCGTGCCATGTCTCTGCCGGAAGCGCTGGAAACCGCCAGCACCAACATTCAGCTGACTGCGCGCAACGTCGCGGCACTCTATCAACTCAAGGGCTGATCCTGTTCGGCCGATGGGCGCCATCGGCCACTCAATATTCCCATATGGGGCATCTCCCATCCCGCGAGATGTCTGGCTGCCCTAGCACTTCTTTGCCGATCCTCCGTGATCGGCTTTTTTTTTGTTACATCCTCCAGCTCCATGTTCGATGCCATGGGGTCGCGCGGTTTCTATAGGCGCATTCCGCCCTTTCCGGCATAGTGGTAGCCACACGAACAAGGAGAGACCCATGATCCTGCTGACTCTGGGCGTCGCGCTGTTTACCCTGATCCACCTCTACCCCTGTTTTGCAGCGGCGCATCGGGCACGGCTGCGCGAGCGGCTCGGGGAAAATCGCTACAAGGGGCTCTTCTCCCTGCTGGTTTTCGTTGCCATCGCCTGCATCATCGCCGGCTGGCGGTCGGCCAGCTCGCTGCCGCTCTATTTCCTGCCGGAGTGGGGGCCGATGACCATGACGGTGATGATGCCCTTTGCGCTGATCCTCTTCTTCTCCGGCCAGGGGCCCAACCATCTGCGCCGTTGGCTGGTGCATCCCCAGCTGCTCGGTACCCTGCTCTGGGCGGTGGCTCATCTGCTGGTCAACAGCGAGGCGAGATCTCTGGTGCTGTTTGGCGGCATCGGGCTGTGGGCGCTGGTGAGCATGGTCTGGATTTCGGTGCGGGACTGGCAGAAATATCCGCGCTCAGAGGCCAACTGGACCGGTACCGGCATCAGCGTCGGGGCTGGCCTGGTTGCCACCGCGCTGCTGGTTTTCTGGGGCCACGGCTGGCTGACCGGCATTCCATTGCGTTGAGAGTGAACTGCGGCTCTGGTAACCGCGTATGATGGACAAAACAAAAGGAGTCTTGGCGATGAAATGGTTCACTCTGTTGCTGTTATTGGGGGCCGGTACCGCCTCTGCGGCGTGCCCCGATTATTTCAATGTGGAGATGCGGGAGCTCAACAGCACCCAGCGCCACAATCTCTGTCAGCTGACCGAGGGCAAGGTGGTGCTGGTGGTCAATACCGCCTCCTACTGCGGCTATAGCGGCCAGTTTCGCGATCTGGAGAAGCTCTACCAGAGTTACAAGGATAAGGGGCTGATTATTCTCGGTTTCCCCTCCAACGACTTCTGGCAGGAGGCGGGCAACGAGAACAAGACCGCCGAGGTGTGCCGCCGCGACTATGGCGTGACCTTCCCCATGTTCAACCGGGTGGCGGTGCGTGGCTCCGATGCCGCCCCTCTGTTCAAGGGGCTGGCGGCGGCCGCAGATGGCGATGAACCGAACTGGAACTTCCACAAGTATCTGGTGGGGCGCGATGGCAAGCTGATCGCCAGCTACGGCGCCAACCAGAATCCGGCTGACGACCCCCTCAAGCTGCAAATCACCCGGGCGTTGGGGCTCTGACCCGACCCTTTGGCGGGCTGCTCTGGAATAATGGGCTCCCGCCACTCAATCGACGTAGAAGGTCTGCTGGAAGCTGAGGTTCTGTTGCTGCCCGCCGCCCATGATCTTCAGGGTGAACTGATAGGTATCTTCGTTGCGGTAGGGGAGGGTCGCCAGATAGTAGATGGCATCCCCCTCTTTTACCTCCTGAAAGTTCAGGGTGCGGATGGTGCCGGTCAGGTTTTTGGCCTCACCGGTGATCCCCACGGCTTGCGCCACTTTCTGCTTGTCCTGTACCGCGATATTGATGATGGCGTTGTAGCGGCTGCGCTCCAGTCCATACGCCTTGGCGACCTCGGGTGTGAGGAAGCTGGAGTTGAAGGCGTTGTAGTGCACCAGCCAGGGCCCCAGCTCCTTCATCTGTTCTGCCTTGAGCGGCAGAGTCATCAGCAGTGCCAGCAGGCCACTCATCCAGGCCGTTTTCATCTGTCATCCCTCTCATATCTACGGTTGGCGCAGGCCGATTCATTCAGCCTTGCGTGTCATTCAGCAGCGCACTCACTTCTTGCGGCAACTGTTTGGGGCTGTCGATGGCGACGGTTTTGTGTCGCCCCAGCTCGCCCCGCACTATGGTGATCTGTCCCTTGGCCACCTTGAACTGCTTGGCTAGAAACTTGATCAGATGGCTGTTGGCCTGGCCATCGACCGGCGGCGCCGTGATGGCCACTTTCAGCTCTTCGCCATGCAATCCGATGATCTGATCCCGACTCGCCTTGGGCTGGATCACCAGATGCAGTACCAGTTCATCCCCTTGTTGCAGGACGGCTGGCATCAAATCATCCACCACAGCTGGCCAAACAGGTCACCCAGCAGGTAGTTGATGGCTTGCAGGCCGATAAAGGCGACCAGCACCGAGAGATCCAGCCCGCCCAGTGCCGGCAGTACGCGGCGGATAGGGGCGAGGAAGGGCTCGGTCAGCTGATGCATCACGTATTCGATGGGGTTGCGGCCCTGGCTGACCCAGCTCAGGATGGCGCGGATCAGCAGTACCCAGAAGATCATCGAGCCCGCTTTCTTCAGCACGGTCAGCGCGGCAAACAGGCAGATGCTGAGCCAGTCCGCCAGCAGCACGTTCATGCTCTTGAGCAGGGCCAGCTTGGCGAAGGCGATGGCCAGCGCCAGCACCACGGAAGCGAGATCGATGCCGCCAAAGCCCGGGATAACGCGGCGCAGCGGGATCACCAGCGGATTAGTCAGTTTGACCACCATCTGGCTCATCGGGTTGTAGAAGTCGGCACGGGCCCACTGCAGCCAGACGCGCAGCAGGATCACCATCAGGTAGAGATCGAAAACGGTGTTAATCAGAAAGTAAGCAGTGTTCATCTGGGCTCCTGTTAGAAGAGGGTTTCCATTTCGGTGGCGCGAGCAACGGCCGCCTGCATGGCTTGCGCAGTCAGCGGCATCAGCCCCTGCTGCTGGAATGTCTTGATGGCTTCGGCTGTGGTGCCGCCCTTGCTGGTGACCTGCTCACGCAGGGTTTGCAGCGACAGCTCCGGGTTTTGCTCCACCATGGCGGCTGCGCCCAGCGCGGTCTGCTGCACCAGCAGGCGTGCCTGATCGGGCGAGAAGCCCAGTGCCTCCGCCTCTTCGGCGATCGCCTGCATAAAGAGGAAGAAGTAGGCCGGAGCACTGCCCGCAGCAGCGATGACGCCGTTGATGCCAGACTCCTGCTCCACCCAGAGGGTCTTGCCGACCGCCTGCATCATCTGCTCGGCAAAGTTGCGATCACTGGCTCCAATATGCACGGGCGCGTAGAGACCGGTCATGCCCAGACCCAGCAGGGCCGCGGTATTGGGCATGGTGCGGATGATGCGGTCGTGGCCACCGGCCATCTCGCCAAGGCGCGCAACCTTGATACCGGCCGCGATGGAGATGAGCAGCTTGCCTTCAAGGGAGCCCAGCTCTTCAACCAGTGCTGCCAGCATGCCGGCCATCAACTGCGGCTTGACCGCCAGCACGATCACTTCGGCGTCACGGGCCGCCTCGGCATTACTCTGGGTGATGCGAATGCCGTAGTCGCTCGCCAGCGCCTCCAGCTTGGGCAGACTGGGGTTGGCAGCCGTGATCTGCCCGGCGGGATAACCCGCCTTGACCAGTCCGGCGATGATGCTGCGGCTCATGTTGCCCGCGCCGATAAAGGCCAGCGTTCTATGCTGCATCAGATGCTCCTGTAGCACATGGGGTCGCGGCGGGGTTGGCGCTGCCTGCACCACCTGACGCCAGAATTCGGTGTTCCATCAAACGCTCCTGTTGATGAAGTCGGGCAAGAGGCGGACGTATGGGTTATCCGCTGGCCTTGCCTATGAGTAGTCACGGGCGCCGAAGATGGCGGTGCCCACCCGCACCATGGTGCTGCCGTGGGCTATCGCCAGTTCAAGATCCTCGGTCATCCCCATCGAGAGGGTATCCACCGTGGGGTATTGTCGCGCAAGCTCGGTGAACAGAGTCTGCATACGGGTCATTTGGGCAGCCAGTACGCTCTCGTCACTGGTGTGCTCGGGAATGGCCATCAGCCCCCGCAGCACCAGTCGCTCACTTTGAGAGACCAGCTCGGCAAGGCGGAAAATCTCTTGTTCCGACGTTCCGGATTTGCTGCTCTCTCCGCTAATATTGATTTGCAGACAAACATTTAGCGGTGCCATTGTAGTTGGGCGCTGGTTGTTGAGGCGGTCGATCAGCTTGTCCCGATCCACGCTCTGCACCCAGTCAAACCGTTCGGCAACCAGTTTGGATTTGTTCGATTGCAAAGGGCCGATAAAGTGCCACTCTATGTCGCTATATTCCGGCTGCTGGCGCAAGGTATCGATCTTGGCCGCTGCTTCCTGGGCGTAGGATTCGCCAAAGCAGCGCTGACCTGCGGCATGGGCAGCCATGATGGCCTCGACAGGTTTGGTCTTGCTCACTGCCAGCAGGCGGATCTGCTGCAGGTTGCGGCTCGCCCGTTCGGCGCCCTGGGCAATACGTTCCTTTACCTGAAACAGGTGCTGGGCAATCTGGTTCATATTTCGTTAGTGATCTTGTGATGGGAGAATGACAAGTCTATGGATATCACAGAGTTATTGGCTTTCAGTGTAAAGCATAAAGCCTCGGATCTACACCTCTCGGCCGGGGTTCCCCCGATGATCAGGGTTGATGGCGAGGTTCGCAAGATCAATTTGCCCGCCCTGGAACATCGGGAGGTACATGCCCTTATTTACGACATCATGAACGATCATCAGCGCAAGGAATTGGAGGAGAACTTCGAGGTCGACTTCTCGTTCGAGGTACCCAATCTGGCCCGTTTCCGGGTCAACGCCTTCCAGCAGGCGCGCGGTTCGGGTGCGGTATTTCGTACCATCCCCAGCACTGTATTGAGCCTCGAGGATCTCGATGCGCCGGAGATCTTCCGCAAGATCGCCGAGTTCCCGCGGGGTTTGGTGTTGGTGACCGGCCCGACCGGTTCCGGTAAATCGACCACCCTGGCGGCCATGGTCAACTACATCAACGAGAACTTCCATCACCATATCCTCACCATCGAAGACCCCATCGAATTCGTCCACGAGAACAAGCGCTGTCTGGTGAACCAGCGGGAAGTGCACCGCGATACCAAGAGCTTCAGCAACGCTTTGCGCTCAGCACTGCGGGAAGACCCGGACATCATTCTGGTGGGCGAGATGCGTGACCTTGAGACCATTCGTTTGGCCATGACCGCCGCCGAAACTGGCCATCTGGTGTTTGGCACCCTGCACACCTCGTCGGCGGCCAAGACCATCGACCGTATCATCGACGTCTTCCCCGGCGCGGAGAAGGACATGGTGCGCTCCATGCTCTCCGAATCCCTGCGGGCGGTCATCTCCCAGACCCTGCTCAAGCGTATCGGTGGCGGTCGGGTGGCGGCCCACGAGATCATGATGGGCATTCCAGCGGTGCGTAACCTCATCCGGGAGGACAAGATTGCCCAGCTCTACTCGGTGATCCAGACCGGGATGACCCACGGCATGCAGACCATGGATCAGAGCCTCAAGCAGCTGGTGAGTCGTGGCGTGGTGGCATCCCTCGATGCCAAGGCCAAGGCTGTTGATCCCAACAGCATTTAAGAGACTCGCACCCAGGGAGGGATAGATGATGAATCTGGATGATCTGCTGAGCGAGCTGGTCGAGCGAAAGGGATCGGATCTGTTTGTGACGGTGGGCTTGCCGCCCACCCTCAAGGTGAATGGCCATCTGGTGTCGCTGGGAGGCGAAGCCCTCGACAAGAAGGGTGCGCTGACGCTGGTCAGGGATACCCTCAGCAGCGATCACTTCGAGCGTTATATCCGCACCAAGGAGGCCAACTACGCGATCTATCGCGAGGCGCTTGGCCGTTTTCGGGTCAGCGCCTTCTGGCAGCAGGAGCTGCCCGGCATGGTGGTGCGACGTATCGAGACCCGCATTCCCACCTTTGAAGATTTGCAGCTACCCAAGATCCTGCAAGAGGTGGCGATGGCCAAGCGGGGACTGGTGCTGTTTGTCGGCGCTACCGGGGCGGGCAAATCGACCACCCAGGCGGCGATGATCGGCTATCGCAACCAGCATGCCGATGGTCACATTCTGACGGTGGAAGATCCGGTGGAGTTCGTCCATCAGCATGGTCGCAGCCTGGTGACCCAGCGGGAGGTGGGGATCGATACCGAGTCGTTCGATGTAGCACTGAAAAGCTCGCTGCGTCAGGCGCCAGACGTGATCCTGATCGGCGAGATCCGCAGTCAGGAGACCATGGAGTTTGCCCTGCAATTCGCCGAGACGGGCCACCTTTGCCTCGCCACTTTGCATGCCAACAACGCCAACCAGGCGCTGGATCGCATCCTCCATCTGGTGCCGCAGGAGAAACATCGCCAGTTTCTGTTCGATCTCTCCTTCAACCTCAGAGCCATCGTCGCCCAGCAACTGGTGCCGAGTGTCGATGGTTTGCGACGCAGTGCGGCATTCGAGATCCTGCTCAATACCCCGCTCATCACCGACATCATCCGCAAGGGAGAGATGCATCGCCTCAAGGAGGTGATGACCAAATCGGCCGAACTGGGCATGCAGACCTTCGATCAGGCGCTCTTCAGCCTGTTCTGCGCCGGCCAGATTGGCTACAGTGAGGCCCTCGCCCATGCCGACTCGGCCAACGACCTGCGGCTGCTGATCAAGCTCTCCGGTCGCGAGCAGCTGGGATCCGGCACACTGGAAAATGTGACGCTGGATGAATGAAACATGGGGCCGATCCGCTGTTCGGCCCCTCGCCATAAGGAACGTTATGCTGATTGTGGTTTCCCCGGCCAAGACGCTGGATTACGAGTCACCGCTGGTGACCCCCCGTTTCACCCAACCCGAGCTGCTGGATCACTCTGCAGAACTCATCAAGCGGGCTCGCCAACTTAGCCCGGATCAAATTGCTACCCTGATGAAGGTCAGCGACAAGCTGGCGGGTCTCAACGCCGCCCGGTTTGCCGAGTGGCAACCCGACTTCACTCCGGCCAACGCCCGTCAGGCGCTGCTGGCCTTCAAGGGGGATGTCTACACCGGGCTGGCGGTAGAAGATTTCAGCGAGGCCGATTTTGACTTCGCTCAGGCGCATCTGCGCATGCTCTCCGGTCTCTACGGCGTGCTGCGCCCCCTCGATCTGATGATGCCCTACCGGCTTGAGATGGGAACCCGGCTCGACAACGGCCGTGGCAAGGATCTCTACCAGTTCTGGGGGGAGGTGATCACTCACCACCTCAATGAGGCGCTGGCGGCGCAGGGGGATGAGGTGCTGATCAATCTGGCATCTGACGAGTATTTCAAGTCGGTACGACCCAAGAGCCTGAAAGGGCGGATCGTTACCCCGGTGTTCAAGGATGAGAAGAACGGCCAGTTCAAGATCATCAGCTTCTACGCCAAGAAGGCGCGCGGCATGATGGCTCGCCACATCATCAAGCACCGTCTGACCGAGGTGGAGCAGCTGACTGGTTTCAACGCCGAGGGCTACTACTTTGTGCCGGAAGAGTCGGACGCCAATACCCTGATGTTTAAACGCGCCGAAAATTAATTACAAAAAGAGGGAACCAATCTTTCGACCCGCGGGTCTGAATATGTGAATCCTCTGTTGTAAGCACTTTTTATTCGCCGACGTTTGATACGTCGGCTTTTTTATTGCCGTTTTTATTGTCCATCGATTGCCTTCGCCGGGACTATGTGGTTCAGATAGACTCAAGACAGGGAGCGAGTCGTCGTGAGGTGAATATGGAACAGAAAAATGCCATTCGGCAGGTTGCCGTCCCTTGGGCTCCGTCCCGCCAGCTACCGCCCGGTCTGGTTGTGGCCGAGCTGCATCAGGATCTCTGGAGCGACTCTCTGACTATCATGCTGGGGCGGGCACGCAGCATCGATCTGCCCCCGCAAATCCTCTGCCGGGTCTATTTTCGCCATATCTACGCCCTGCGGGTTATCGAAGATTGCGATCTGGCCGAGGGGAAGGATAGTCATGCCATCGAAGAGCAGATCCAGCTCATCACCCCATCCCGTTTTGCCAGCTGGTTCCATCAGGAGTCGGACGGTCTGCATCTGGATGAAGATCTGCAGCACTATCGCATCTCGACCTGGGATTATTGCGCCGATGTGCTGACCTCCTCGGCGCCGGAGCTGCAGTTCCTGCCCCAGAGCGAGTAGCCCGCTGTTACGTCAGAGGCGAAGGATGATCCTTCGCCTCTTGGTTTTTGGGCGGATGTAGATTTTGTGGCGCTCAGGCCACTCAACCCGGGTGGTGGCCTGTTGTGTTGGCACAAAAAAAGCGCCTCAGAGGAGGCGCGGGGAAAAAGACAGATTGGAAGCGTCACATGGGTGCTACTTGAATCAGCGAATGAGCCGTGCCATTCAAGTATGGAGCCATCATGCCAAGCTCAATCTGAAGTAGTTCTGAGGCGATTCTTCATTTTCTGTTCATCTTGTCAGCAAAGCGTGGCCACTGGCTGAAAGCCTTTTCATGCTGGTCACGATATTGTCCCGTCCCTCTCCGGGGTGGTCATCGTGTCATGGGGCCAGCTCGAATGTTGTGCCTGCCTGTTCCAGTGCCAGCAACCAGCGCTTGATGGGAATGCCGCCAGCATAGCCGGTCAGCTCGCCGCTACGTCCGATCACTCGATGGCAGGGCACTATGATGCTCAGCGGATTGCGGCCATTGGCAGCGCCTACCGCCCGTACCGCCTTGGGATTGCCGATAGCCTGGGCAATCTCGAGATAGCTCACGGTCTCGCCATAGGGGATATCACACAAAGCGTTCCATACCGTTTGCTGAAACGGAGTGCCCTTCGCTGCCATGGGCAGATCGAACTGCTGCAATTTTCCGGCAAAATAGGCGGTGAACTGCTCGACGAAAGGAGCAAGAGCCAGGTCATCACGCTGCCACTCATCGGTCGGAGTTACCGGCTGCTCCCCCCGCACGAACTCCACATAGCGCAGACCATCCTGATTGATGGCAATGAGCAGCGGGCCGCGGGCGCTGTCGCAAAAACTGTATCTCATCGGCTGACATCCTTTGGGGGTCGGGGGGGCTCAGTCCAGAACCGGTTTGCCGCGGGCGGACTTGATATCCCCCTTGCGCTTTTTGGCATCGACCCGTTTGCGCTGGGAGCTGCGGGTCGGCTTGGTGGCATGACGAGCCTTGGGGCGCCAGGCTGCTTTTTTCAGCAACTCCACCAGACGGCTCATCGCCTCCTTGCGGTTCATGTCCTGGCTGCGATGGCTCTCGACCCGGATCAGTACAAAGCCATCGTGTACCCGGCTGTCGCTCAGCTTGTCGAGACCCTCCTTGTAGAGGGGCGTCAGGCTGGGAGAGTTGCGGTAATCGAAGCGCAACCAGACGGCGGAGTCGGTCTTGTTGACGTGCTGTCCACCGTTGCCCTGTGCCCGCATGGTCTGAAATTGCAGCTCATGCCAGGGAATTGTGACGCTGTTGGAGATAACTAACATGCTGTTTTGCTCTTGTTTGGTGCATACCCGCTGACCGCTGCAGCATGGTGCCTCATTATGGGGCGTGCTGGCCAGTTATGGGGATGTACCTGGCGAATGGCGCCGACATTAAACTCTATCTATATGAAATAAAACAATAAAAATACTTGGCATAAGAATTGAAACCCGATTCATGACACACCATGGATTGGGAGCAACCAGATGAAGCTGATTAGTGCGATTATCAAACCGTTCAAGTTGGACGATGTCCGCGAGGCTATTGCCAACCTGGGGGTGGAAGGGCTGACCGTGTCCGAGGTCAAGGGATTTGGCCGCCAGAAGGGACACACCGAATTATACCGGGGAGCCGAGTATCAGGTCGACTTCCTGCCCAAGGTGAAGCTGGAGATTGCTACCGCCGATGATAACGTGGAAGGGGTGATCGAGGCGATCTGCAAGGCGGCCTATACCGGCAAGATCGGCGACGGCAAGATCTTTGTCTACGACTTGCTGCAAGCGGTGCGCATCCGCACCGGCGAGAGTGACGACGAGGCGCTGTGATGAACCGCATCAGTGACGTACAGATCTGTTGACCTCCCGATCTCGGGGAATCCCGATGGAGTGAGCGCTTATTGAAGCCTGATCAACATAACGTTTTGCTCAGAAGAGGCCGAATGGGATTCCATCCGGCCCTTTTCATTTATGGGCGATTAAATATGTGATGTGGCGACGGCGAGCTTTCTTGATCCGCTTATAAGATGTATGCAGAATGCAAACGGAAATCGTTATCACTCTGTATAGCTAATCAAGGAATGGATGATGAAAATGAAGATGTTGGCACTGGCTTTCTCTGCGTTGGCGGCTCAGTCGGCATTGGCGGCAGGGGAGGTGAATGTCTACTCCAACCGGCAGGATGAGCTGATCAAGCCCATCATCCAGCAGTTCGAGAAGGAATCTGGCATCAAGGTGAACGTGGTGTTCGCCAAAGAGGGGTTGAACGAGCGTCTGGAGCGGGAAGGCAAGCTCTCTCCGGCCGACCTGATGCTGACCGTTGATATCAGCCGTCTGACCGATCTGGTGGACAAGGGGCTGGTGCAGCCGGTGGACAGCAAGATCCTGCAGGAGAACATCCCCGCCATCTATCGTGATCCGGAGAATCGCTGGTTCGCCCTGACCACCCGGGTGCGCGCCATCTACTCCAGCAAGGATCGCCTCGGCAAGCTCGACACCATCAGCTACGAAGACTTGGCCAAGCCTGAATTCAAAGGAAAAATCTGCACCCGCAGCGGCAAGCATGAGTACAATGTGGCGCTGGTCTCCTCTATGATTGCCCATCACGGCATGGCCGAGACCAAAACCTGGCTGGAAGGGGTCAAGGCCAACCTGGCGCGCAAGCCGCAGGGCAACGACCGGGATCAGGTCAAGGCGATCAAGGATGGTATCTGTGACGTGTCGCTCGGCAACAGCTACTATCTGGGCGCCATGTTGAAAGATCCGGCGCAGAAGTCCTGGGCGGATGCAGTCTATATCAACTTCCCGAACCAGGCTGACCGCGGTGCCCACGTCAACGTGAGCGGCGTGGCCATGACCAAGTATGCCAAGA